>NZ_WTLH01000064.1 GCF_011421595.1 Streptomyces sp. YIM 98790
AGCGGGCCGCGCCGTTCCCGCGGGGCGGCCCGCCAGCCGCGGCCCGCGGCCACCGCCAGCCGCACCAGCCCGCGGCCCAGCATCAGCGGCGGACGCAGCCAGAGCCGGCTCGCCGCCCGGTTCACAGGGAGAGGCCGCCGAGCAGGCTGGCCAGGCTCTGCCCGCCGGCCCGGATGCTCGGCGCCACGGCGGTGCCCGCCAGATAGAAGCCGAACAGACCGCAGACGATCGCATGGGACGGTTTGAGCCCGTCCTTGCGGAAGAAAAGGAAGACAATGATTCCCAGCAGCACGACCCCGGACACCGAGAGAACCATCAGCACACCACCTCGCGTCTCAGCAGAAAGCGCACCGTCAGTACGCTAAGCGGTCAGAAGCACACTGACGGTATTTTCGGTGCATACAGGTGACTGCGCGGCAAAGGGGGCGACAGCCCGCCACCGGTCCGGCCACCGGCCCGGCCCCGGCCACCGGCAGGACCGTGCCGGAAGCAGCACGGACCCCGATAGTCTTGTGCCCGATCAAGGGGCAAGGAGGAGCAGTCACCATGACAGAGAGCACGGCGCCCCTGTCGCCACGGTCCCGCATCGCCGTGACGGCGGGCCGGGCGGCGGCAGCCGTATCGCGGGCCGCCGGCCGCGGCAGCGGGTCGGTCATCGGAGGACGCGTCGCGCTCAGGCTCGATCCCGAGCTGCTGCGCCGTCTCTCCGGCCACCTCGATATCGTGCTGGTCTCCGCGACCAACGGGAAGACCACCACCACCCGCCTGATCGCCGAGGCCCTGCGGGCCGTCGGCCAGGTGGTGTCCAACGCGCTGGGTGCCAACATGCCGGCCGGCATCACCTCCGCCCTCTCCCACGGCACCAGGGCCCGGTTCGGCGCCCTGGAGGTCGACGAGAAGTACCTCACCGCCGTGGCCGCCGAGGTCAACCCCAAGGTGATCGCGCTGCTCAACCTCTCCCGCGACCAGCTCGACCGGGCCGCCGAGACCCGCATGCTCGCCGACCACTGGCGCGAGGGGCTCAAGGACTCCAAGGCCGTCGTGGTGGCCAACTGCGACGACCCGCTGGTCACCTGGGCGGCCTCGGACAGCCCCAATGTGGTCTGGGTGGCGGCCGGCCAGGAATGGAAGGACGACGCCTGGTCCTGCCCGTCCTGCGGCGGCGTGCTCCAGCGCCCCGAGGGCGGCTGGGCCTGCGCCGAGTGCGGCTTCGGCCGTCCCAGCCCCACCTGGGCGCTGTCCGGGGAGACGGTGCTCGACCCGCACGGCACGGCCTGGCCGATCCGGCTCCAGCTGCCCGGCCGCGCCAACCGGGCCAACGCCGCCACCGCCGCGGCCGTGGCCGCCGTCTTCGGGGTCGCCCCGCGCACCGCCCTGGAACGCATGTACCAGGTGACGGCCGTGGCCGGCCGCTACGACACGGTTGCCTGGCAGGACCGCGAACTGCGCCTGCTGCTGGCCAAGAACCCGGCCGGCTGGCTGGAGACGTTCTCCCTCATCGACCCGCCCCCCGCTCCGGTACTGCTGTCGGTCAACGCCCGCAGCGCGGACGGCACCGACACCTCCTGGCTGTGGGACGTGGACTACACCCGCCTCACCGGCCACCCGATCGTGGTGGTGGGCGACCGACGGCTGGACCTCGCCGTCCGGCTGGAGGTGGCCGGGCAGAACTTCCAGGTCTTCGACACCGTCGAGGAGGCGGTACGGGCCAGCGCGCCCGGCCGCATCGAGGCCATCGCCAACTACACCGCCTTCCAGGACCTGCGCCGCGCCGTCGGCAACTGACCGCAACCGAAGGAAGCCAGCAGCATGAGCGAATCCAGCCTCCGGGTGGTGTGGGTCTACCCGGATCTGCTCAGCACCTACGGTGACCAGGGCAACGCCCTGGTCACCGCCCGCCGGGCGCAGCAGCGCGGCCTGAAGGTCACCCGCATCGACGTCCGTTCCGACCAGCGCATCCCCACCTCGGGCGACATCTATCTGATCGGCGGCGGCGAGGACCGCCCGCAGCGGCTGGCCGCCGAGCGGCTCCAGCGCGACGGCGGCCTGCAGCGGGCGGTGGACAACGGCGCCATCGTCTTCGCGGTCTGCGCCGGCTACCAGATCATCGGCCACGAGTTCGTCAACGACCTGGGTGAGCGCCAGTCCGGCCTGGGCCTGCTCGACGTGGTGACGGTGCGGGGCGAGGGCCCCCGCTGCGTCGGCGACGTGCTGGCCGACATCGACGACCGGCTCGGCCTGCCGCAGCTCACCGGTTTCGAGAACCACCAGGGCGTCACCCGGCTCGGCCAGGGCGTGCGCCCCTTCGCCCGGGTCCGGATCGGCCGCGGCAACGGCACCGGCGACGGCACCGAGGGCGCCTGGCGCGACACCGTGATCGGCACCTACATGCACGGCCCGGTGCTGGCCCGCAACCCCCAGGTGGCCGACCTGCTGCTCAAGCTGGCCCTGGACGTCAACGCGCTGCCGCCGGTGGACGACCGCTGGTACGAGGCGCTGCGCGCCGAGCGGATCGCCGCCGCCCGCCAGCCCGCCTGAGCCGGGCGCCGGCCGCGCGCCGCGCCCGCCCCCGGCCGGGGACCGGACCGGGGGCGGTCCTATCCTGGTTGCGCCCCGGGCATCTCCGGCCGGACACCCGGAACCGGGGCAGATCGGGAGCGACGGGATGGATCACGACGGCATGCAGGGCGGCGCCGGCCACGACGGGCACGGGACGGGGCTGCCGCCCCTCACCCTGCTGCGGGCCCTGGAGCTCTCTCCCGACCCGGTCTTCCTCTCCGCCTGCCTGCTCGCCGCGGGACTCTACGGGTGGGGCGTGCTCCGGCTGCGCCTGCGGGGCGACGCCTGGCCGGCCGGCCGCACCGCCGCGTTCGCCCTGGGCGTGCTGTCGATCGCGCTGGTCACCTGCACCGCCCTCAACGACTACGGCATGGTGCTGTTCAGCGCGCACATGACGCAGCACATGGTGATCTCCATGCTGTCGCCGATCCTGCTGCTGCTCGGCGCGCCGGTCACCCTGGCGCTGCGCGCCCTGCCCACGGCCGGACGGGGCCGGACCGGCCCCCGGGAGATGCTGACCGCCTTTCTGCACTCCGGCTACGTCCGGGCGGTGACCAGCCCGCTGTTCACCATCCCGGTGTTCATCGCCAGCCTCTACGGGCTGTACTTCACCTCGCTGTTCGACTTCCTGATGGGCAGCCGCCCCGGCCACGTGGCGATGATGGTGCACTTCCTGGCCGTGGGACTGGCGTTCTTCTGGCCGATCATGGGCGTGGACCCGGGCCCGCACCGGCCCGGCCACCTGATGCGCATGCTGGAACTCTTCGCCACCATGCCGTTCCACGCCTTCTTCGGCATCGCCCTGATGATGGCCACCGGCCCCATGGTGGAGACCTACGCCGACCCGCCCGCCTCGCTGGGCACGGACGCGGTCGCCGACCAGACCGCGGCCGGCGGCATCGCCTGGGCCTTCAGCGAGATCCCCTCGGTGATCGTGCTGATCGCCCTGGTCGTGCAGTGGTACCTCTCCGAGGACCGCCGGGCGCGCCGGCTGGACCGGGCGGCGGACCGGGACGGGGACCGGGACCTCGCCGCCTACAACGCCTATCTGGCCTCCCTGGAGAGCCGCCCCTGACCCGCCGGTCCGCCCGCACGGACGGTCCGCCCGCACCGCGCGGACCGCCGCCCGCACCGGGCAGGCCGCCGGTCAGTCCTCCCCGGCGGCCTCGGCCGCGGCGCACATGGCCCGCGCGATCAGCTCCAGATCCTCGTCCGAGGAGACGTACGGCGGCATGGCGTAGATCATCTCCCGGTACGGCCGCAGCCACACCCCCTCGGCCAGGGCGGCCCGGGAGGCGCGCGCCACATCCACCGGCCGGTCCGTCTCCACCACCGCGATCGCGCCCAGCGTGCGCACCTCCCGCACGTGCGGCAGTCCGGCGGCCGGCTTCAGCGCCGTGGCCAGCCGGTCCCCGATCGCCGCCACGCGCCCGGCCCAGTCGCCCTGCGTCAGCAGCTCCAGACTGGCCTCGGCCACCGCGCAGGCCAGCGGATTGGCCATGTAGGTCGGGCCGTGGTTGAGCTGCGGGTGTTCCCCGGCGGCGATCCCCTCGGCCACCCGCGAGGTGCACAGCGTCGCGGCCAGCGTCAGGTAGCCGCCGGTCAGCGCCTTGCCCACGCACATGATGTCCGGCACCACCCCGGCGTGTCCGGCCGCGAACATCTGTCCCGTGCGGCCGAATCCGGTGGCGATCTCGTCGAAGACCAGCAGGACCCCGTGCCGGTCGCACAGCTCCCGCAGGATCCGCAGATAGGCCGGCTGGTGGAAACGCATCCCGCCCGCGCCCTGCACCACCGGCTCCACGATCACCGCCGCCAGTTCGTCCGCGTGCCCGGCCACCGTCCGGGCCAGGTGGTCCGCGTACGCCTCGTCCACCGGGGCGTCGAACCCGGCCGGCGGCAGTCCGGCGAACACATGACGGGGCAGCAGCGGCGCCCACAGGTGGTGCATGCTGTTGTCCGGATCGGACAGCGACATCGCCTGCCAGGTGTCGCCGTGGTAGCCGCCGCGCCAGGTCAGCAGCCGGTGCTTGGCCGGGCGGCCGCGGGAGTGCCAGTACTGGAGCGCCATCTTCACGGCCACCTCCACCGACACCGACCCGGAGTCGCAGAAGAAGACATGCGACAGATCACCCGGGGCGAGTCCGGCCAGCCGCCGGGCCAGCCGGACCGCGGGCTCGTGGGTGAGCCCGCCGAACATCACATGGCTCATGGCGTCCAGCTGCCGGCGCGCCGCCCGGTTCAGCACCGGGTGGTTGTAGCCGTGCACCGCCGCCCACCACGACGACATGCCGTCCACCAGCTCCCGCCCGTCGGCCAGCCTGATCCGGGTGCCGGCCGCGCCCGCCACCGGCAGCGCCCCGGCCGGGTCGGGATGCGGTGCGTACGGATGCCAGACATGCCTGCGGTCCAGCGCGGAGATCTCCGGCCCGGTCAGCGGAGCGGGGGGTGGTGCGGAGTGCGTCATGGGCCCTCGGGTCGGCTCGGGGTGCGCGGTCCCGGCCGACGCTACCGGTGCGGCCGTGCACTTCTCACGGGCGGATGGTGACAGAGGGGACTGTGCCGCCCCTGTCACGGCCTGACAACGTGATGTCCGGGAGTCACCACGCCGCCGAGGAGACCGATGGACAAGCGGTACGAAGTCTTCTGCCTCGCCGACCGCCGCTTCTACGAGACCCCGGACCGGATCGCCCGCTCCGGGGAGCCGGGCGCGGACGGCGCCGGGGACCTGTTCGGCACGGCGCGCCGCCCGGTGCCCGAGGGCTGGCGCTCCGAGCGCTCCGGGGACTGGCTCCACCTGCACCCGCCCGCCGTCCGGATGCCGCTGCAGGGGTGGAAGATCCATGCCTCCGCCTGCCAGGACAACGCCGACCGGATCGCCGCCGAGGTGTGGGACCACTGTGTGCCGCGGCGCATCCCGTTCAAGTTCGTGCCCGGCCGCAGCCTGCTCTTCCTGCGCAACTCCAAGTACGCCGGCCGGGACTCCAGCGGCAAGTTCGCCACGCTGTATCCCTGCGACGAGGACCAGCTGCGCACCGTGCTGGAGGAGCTGGGCGAGCGGCTGGCCGGCGAGCCCGGCCCGTACATCCTCACCGATCTGCGCTGGCGGAGCGGGCCGCTCCACGTGCGCTGGGGAGCCTTTGCCCCGCGCCGCTGCGACAACGGCTCCGGCACCCTGGTGCCCGCCGTGGAGGACCCGGCCGGCCGGCTGGTCCCGGACCGCCGCGACCCGGTGTTCTCGCTGCCGGGATGGGTCACCCTGCCCGCCTTTCTGGAACCCGAACTCGCCGCCCGCAACGGCGTCACCGTCGCGGACCTGCCCTACCGCATCGAGGAGGCGCTGCACTTCTCCAACGGCGGCGGGGTCTACCGGGGCACCGACCTGCGCAGCGGCCGGTCCGTGGTGCTCAAGGAGGCCCGCCCGCACGCCGGGCTGGCCGCCGACGGCGCCGACGCGGTGACCCGGCTGCGGCGCGAGAGGGCCGCCCTGGACCGGCTGGCCGGGCTGTCCGTCGCCCCGGCCGTGCGGGACTGGCTCACCGTGGGCGAGCACCGGTTCCTGGTCATGGACCATGTGCCCGGCCGCACCCTGAACTCCTTCTTCGCGGAACGCCACCCGCTGCTGTCGCCGGACCCGGACCCGGCGGCCGTGGACGACTACACCCGCTGGGCGCTGGAGGTCCACGCCGCGGTGGAGCGCGCCGTGGCCGCCCTGCACGGCCGCGGCGTGGTCTTCAACGACCTGCACATGTTCAACATCATGGTCGGGCCCGACGAGAAATCCGTCACCCTGCTGGACTTCGAGGCCGCCCGGCTGACCGGGGACACGCCCGGGGACACCATCCGGCAGACCGTCGCGCATCCCGGTTTCCTGGCCCCCGCGGACCGCTCCGGCTACGGCATCGACCGCTATGCCCTGGCCTGCCTGCGGCTGGCGCTGTTCGTGCCGATGACCACGCTGCTGGCCATGGACCGGGGGAAGGCCGCCCACCTGGCCGAGGTGGCGGCCGGCCAGTTCCCGTCGCTGCCCCGGGACTTCCTGCGGGAGGCGGTGGCCGAGATCACCGCCGGGACCTCCGGTGCCCCGCCGTCCGGCACGCCCGGGCCGCGCCGGAGGCCCCGGCCGGGCAGCCCGGAGCCGCGGCCGCCCGAGCCCGCGGACTGGCCGCGCAGCCGGGATGCCATGGTCCGGGCCATCCTCGCCTCCGCCACCCCGGACCGCGACGACCGGCTCTTCCCCGGCGACATCGCCCAGTTCGCCACCGGCGGCGGGCTCGGCCTGGCCCACGGTGCCGCCGGGGTGCTCTACGCCCTGGCCGAGACCGGCGCCGGACCGTGGCCGGAGGGCGAGCGCTGGCTGCTGCGGCGCGCCGCCGACCCGCCCGAGGGGACCGCGCCGGGACTCTGGGACGGCCTGGCGGGCGTCGCCCACGCCCTGCACCGTCTCGGGCACACCGACGCCGCGGTCGCGGTGGTCCGCCGGGTGCTCGGCGAGCGCTGGGAGCGGCTGCCGGCCCACCTGCACGGCGGACTGGCCGGCCTGGGCCTGGTGCTGGACGAACTGGCCGCCGCCACCGGTGACCCGGCCCTGGACCGCAGTGCCGCCCGGGCCTGCGAACTGGCCGCCGACCGGGTCTTCGATCCGCCCGAGCCGCGCACGCCCGGCGCCCGGCGCGCCGGACTGCTGTACGGCGCCGCCGGCCCGGCCCTGCTCTTCCTGCGCCGCCGCGAACGCACCGGCGACGCCGCCCTGCTGGCCGCGGCCGAGGCCGCGCTCTCCCGCGACCTGGCACACTGCGTGCCCGGCCGGGACGGCGCCCTGGCCGTCGACGAGGGCCGTCGCACCATGCCCTACCTGGGCGAGGGAAGCGTGGGCATCGCCGCCGTGCTGGACGACTACCTGGCCGTCGCGGAACACCCCGGCTTCGAGCGGGCCCGGCGCGGCATCCTGCCCGCCGCCAGGCTCCGCTACTACGCCCAGCCCGGCCTGTTCCAGGGCAGGGCCGGCATGATCTGGCACCTGGCCCGGACCACCACGCCGGGCGTCCGCGCGGCCGACCTGGCCGCCCAGACCGAGGCCCTGGGCTGGCACGCCATGCCCTGCCCCGGCGGGCTGGCCTTCCCCGGCGAGCAGCTGCTGCGGCTCTCCATGGACCTTGCCACCGGTACCGCCGGCTGCCTGCTGGCGCTGGGCGCGGCCCTCGGCGCACCCGCCGCCCGCCGCCCGCGCCTGCCCTTCCTGCCGCCTCCGGGCGGCGGGCCACGGACCGGTCCCCGACCGGGGGCCGCACGGGAGGAAATCCTCTCCGGCGGGGTGTGAACCCGGCGCCCCGCAGCCCATCCCACCGCGATCCGCACGATCCATACGAGAAAGGAGCCGAGATGTCGCTTCTCGACCTGCAGAGCATGGAGACGCCGGAAACCACCGGCGGCGGCGGTGACGACAGCAGCGCCAGCCTGCTGCTGTGCGACAAGCACAGCTCGCACAGCAACCTGCTGTGCCTCTGAGCGGCCGCGAGCCGCGACAGCGGACGGCCCCGGGCGGACACCGCCCGGGGCCGTCCCCGTTCCCGTTCGTGCGCCGTGCGCCGTGCGCCGTGGCCGGCGGGCCGTCAGACCCAGCCGGCCGTCCGGGCGATGCGGATCGCGTCCACCCGGTTGCGGGCACCCGTCTTGTGGATGACCGCGGCCAGATAGTTCCGCACCGTGCCGCGGGCCAGCGACAGCGTTGCGGCGATCTCCGACACCGGCGCCCCGTCCGCCGCCAGCGCCAGCACACTCAGCTCGCGCCGGGTGAGCGGCATCTGCGCGGCCCGGAGGAAGTCCCGGGCCAGCGCGTCGTCCACGAACGGCTTCTTCTGCGCCACCTGCCGGACGGCGTCCAGCAGCAGTTCCGGTGCTGCGTCCTTGCTGACGAAACCGAGCGCCCGGGCCTCGGAGGCCTGCCGCAGCAGACCGGGGCGCCCTCCCTCCAGCAGCACCAGCAGCGCGGCCCCGTCCGGCTCCGGCCCCGGACAGTCCCGGGAGTCCAGGTCCACCAGGCACACGTCCGCCTCCGGGGAGCCGTGCCCGGCACGGGCGGCCTCCTCCCACGACGAAGCGGTGGCCACATGGATGTCCGGGTGCCGGTCCATCAGTGAGGCCAGTGCCGAGCGGAGCAGCGGTTTGTCGTGCACGAGAAGTAAGCGGATCACGAAGTGCCCTCCCTGAAATGCCGGCACCTGCTTGTGGATCAGCACTCCCCAGTGTCCGTCCCTCCCCGCTCCTGCCCGCCGTACCCGGGATAATCCCGGACACACCGGTTCTTCAAGAATGTTCCTGTTCGGGGAGATCCCACGGCCGAACGGAAGGGACCGGCGGCGTGCCGGGAGCCCGGTGGCGGCCGGTCAGCTCGGCCACGGCCCGCAGCAGCCGGTCGATGTGGTCCGCCGGGGTGGCCGCCCCGAAGCTGACCCGCACCGCGCTGAGCGGCCCGCCGCATCCCGTGTCCGGTTGCCGGCCGGCGCCGTCCAGCAGCGCCCGCACCAGCGGGTGGGCGCAGAACAGCCCGGCCCGCACCCCGATGCCGTAGCGGTCGGAGAGCGCGGCCGCGAAGTCCCCGCCGTCCCAGCCCGACACGGTGAACGACACCACGGCGATGCGCGCCGCATCCGGACCGAACAGGCTCAGCGGACGCACCGCGGGCAGCTCCGAAAGCCCCTCGCACAGCCGGAGCAGCAGCCGCTCCTCGTACGCGGCCAGCGCCTCGTGCCCGGCGGCCGCCAGGGTCTCGCAGGCCACCGCGACGGCCAGCGCGCCGATCACGTTCGGCGAACCGGCCTCGTGCCGGGCCGCGCCCGTCACCCATTCCACGGCCGGGCGGCCGTCCGCGTCCCGGGCCACCGTCCGGCTCGCCCCGCCGCCCGCCAGGTAGGGCTCGGCGGCCGCCAGCCAGTCGCCCCGCCCGGCCAGCACCCCGGCGCCGAACGGGGCGTAGAGCTTGTGACCGGAGAACGCCGCCCAGTCCACGCCCAGGGCGGCGATGTCCACCGGGCGGTGCGGTGCGAGCTGGGCCGCGTCCAGCACGATCCGGGCGCCGTGCCGGTGCGCCACCGCGGCCAGTTCGCGCACCGGCCACAGCTCCCCGGTGACATTGGAGGCGCCGGTCACGCACACCAGCCGGGGGCCGTCCGGCGCTGCGGCGAGTGCCTCGGCCAGGGTCTGCACCGCCTCCTCCGGCGAGCGCGGCGCCGGCAGCCAGCGGGTGCCGGCACGCCGCCAGGGCAGCAGCGCGGCGTGGTGCTCGGTCTCGAAGACGAACACCCGGGTGCCGGCCGGCAGCGCGGCGGCCAGCAGATTGAGCGCATCGGTGGTGGAGCGGGTGAAGATCACCTGGTCGCCGGGGCGGCAGCCGAGAAAGGCGGCCACCGTGGCCCGGCACCGCTCGTACAGCTCGGTGGAGAGCCGGGACAGCCGGCCGGCGCCCCGGTGCACGCTGGAGCAGGACGGGGCATAGGCCGCGACCGCGTCCCAGACCTGGCGCAGCACCGGGGCGCCGGCCGCGCAGTCCAGGGCGGCGTACTCGGCCCCGCCCCCGCCGGCCAGCGGCACCCGCACCCCCGCGCCCAGCACGGACAGCGGAGTGCCCCCGGCCGCGACGGAGGACGCGCAGGAGCCGGGGGAAGCGGGTGGGGCGGGGAAGCCGGACAGAGCGGAAGCGGTGGCGGAAGCCGTGGCGGAAGCAGCAGACATGGCGGTTTCTCCCGTGAATCCGTACTTGCCGCGGACCCTGCGCCCGCGGCCTGGTCGTCACCCGGGGCACCCCGCCACGGAGGAGGGTTGCCGGACAGCGGGCCGGGGCCTTCGTCGCCGTCACTCATGACCTTGGGAAGAGTGTGCACCCGTGGGGGCGCCGCCTTCCCTCCGTCTCAATGTCCGGACATCTCGGGGTGCTGCCGGACCGGGTCCGCCGGGTCCGGTCCCGCCCGCCGGGGCGGCACCGGACCCGGCCGGCCGTCAGCCGGCCGGCACCGGCACCTCCCGTTCCGGCGCCGCGCGCCGCACCCGGGTCTGGGTGAACACCAGCGCGGCTGCCGCGACCAGCATCAGCAGCGCCAGTCCCGCCGCGTAGGAACCCCAGCTTCCGTAGACCGCGCCCATCACCAGCGGCGGCACGAAGCCGCCGAGACCGCCCGCGGCGCCCACCACACCCGTCACCGAGCCGACCCTGCCGGCCGGGGTCGCCAGGGCGACCAGCGCGAAGGTGGCACCGCTGCCGACGCCCAGCGCCGCGCCCATGGCCAGGCAGGCGGCCGTGCCCGCGAAGGCCAGCGGGGGAGTGAACGTCTGGACCAGCGCGCCCGCCGTGACCAGGGCCAGCGAGGCGTTGAGCACCCGCACCGGCCCGTAGCGGTCCGACAGCCAGCCGCCGGCCGGACGCATCACCACCGCCAGCAGCACGAACCCGGCCATGCGGTTGGACGCGTCGGCGGGCGTGAGCCCGTAGGCGGTCTTCAGATACACCGGCAGGTAGACCGAGAAGGCCACGTAGCCGCCGAAGGTGACCGCGTACAGCGCCGACGCCTGCCAGGTGATCCGCAGCCGCATGGTGGCGGCCAGCCGCGCGGCCAGCGGCTCGGCGGGCACGGAGCGCCCGGGTGCGTCGCGCAGCAGCAGCGCCGCCGCCACCGCGTACGCCGCCAGCGCCCCGGCGGTCACCAGGAACGGCGTGGCCACGTCGCCGGCGTCGACCAGGCGGACGGTGGTCAGCGCGCTGATGGCGGTGCCGCCCATGCCGGCGCCGAACAGGCCGACCGCGAAGCCGCGCCGTTCCGGCGGGAACCAGGCGTTGACGAACGGCACCCCGACCGCGAAGGCGGTACCTGCGATGCCGAGGAAGAACCCGCCCGCCAGCAGCGCGATCAGCGAGTCATGCCCCCACAGCCCCAGGAACAGCACCGGCACGATGGTCACGGCCGACACCAGCGGGAACATCGTCCGCCCGCCGAACCGGTCGGTGAGCGCGCCCACCGGTATCCGGCCCAGCGAGCCCACCACCACGGGCACCGCCACCAGCAGCGACTGCTCGAACGAGGTGAGGTCCAGGGAGTCCTGGAAACGCGGTCCGAGCGGGCTGAGCAGCGCCCAGGCCCAGAAGTTCAGGCCGAAGCCCAGGAGGGCCAGGGCCAGCATCAGTCCGCGCCGCCCGGACGGGGGCGTGGTGAGGCCGCGGGCGAGCGCCGCGGTGTCCGGGGGTACCGGCTGCTTGTCCATGACGGAACCTGCTCTCCAGAGTGCTGAGGAACGGGGGAAGTGCGGGACGTGCGGGATGCGCGGGATGCGCGGGGAGGACGGGGCGGGACCGGGCGGCGGTGGGAGCGGGCCGCTGCTCAGGTGGCCGGGAGCGCCGCGGCCAGCAGCACCACCCCGAGCGAACCGGTCAGCGAGGCGACGGCCAGCAGCCGCGCGGTCTCCGGCCGGCCCCGGGCATGCGCCGCGCCATGGCCGGCCGCCAGCCCCATCACCACCGTGAACAGCAGGAGCTTGACGGCCAGCAGCCGCCCGTAGCCCGGCTCGGCCAGCGACGCCCAGGTGACGCCCTTGTGCCCGGCCATCAGCAGCCCGGTGCCGAGCTGCAGCGGCAGGAACACCGCTCCGGTGAGCATGGCGAACCGTCGGCCCGCCTCCGGGACGAACCGGTCCCGTGCCTCCGGCGCCGGCAGCCGGCGCGCCAGCGGCAGCACCACCAGGGTCAGCACCAGCTGGCCCCCGACCCACAGCGCCGCCCCGGCCACGTGCACGAACCGGATCAGCGACCAGAGCCCGACCTCGCTCACGGCGTCACCTCCACCAGCCCGGCGGCGCCGCGTTCGGCGTGCCGCATGTCGTGGTCGACGAACGGGTAGTGGCCGGGCTCCGGGAACTCCGCCTCGGCGAACCCGCCCTGGGCCACCGCCAGTCCCAGAACCTGGGCACCGCCCGGGTCGCCGGGGCGCAGCAGGTAGGCGCCCTCCCGGTAGACGGTGTCGAAGACCGTGCCGACCACATGGAAGGCGGTGCCGTCGGAGGGCCCGGCCGCCACCACCCAGAACCTGGCCCGGTCCCCGGCCCGGACGGTCAGCGGCGCGTGCGTGTACTGCGCCGCCCCGCCGTTGAACACCCAGGCGTCCGGCCGTGCCTCGCGCATCCTGGCGACCTGCTCCTCGCTGCCCGGCTCGCCCAGGTAGAGCTGCGAGGAGACCAGCAGGTACTCGTGGTCGGCCGCGGGGAGATCCGGCGGGTCGATCACCACCGCGCCGTACATGCCGTTCCCCAGGTGCTGGAGCATCGGCGCGGTGGAGCAGTGGTAGAGCCAGGCACCTGCCCGTTCGGCGGTGAAGCGGTAGACCAGCCGTTCGCCGGGCCCGATCGTGCGCATCGGTCCGTCCGGGGCGAGCGCGCCGGCGTGGAAGTCGATGCCGTGCCCCATGGCGGCGTCGTTGACCAGGGTGATCTCGAAGGTGTCGCCGACCTTGCCGCGCAGCACGGGGCCGGGCGCGGTGCCGCCGAAGGTCCACATCCGCTGCACCACCCCGGGCGCGACCTCCACGTCGGCCTCCGTGACGTGGAGCTCCAGCCGGTGCAGCCGTCCCTTCGGGGCCGCGTCCAGCTCCGCCGGGTACGGCTGCCAGCCGGCCGAGTGCTCCGCCGCCAGGTCCGGCGCCGCCGGACCGTGCGCGGCACCGTCCTCGCCGCCGTTCCCGGCACCGTCCTCGCCGCCGGTGCCGCCGTGCGCGGCGGCGGGTCCGGTGACGTCGATGCGCATGGTCATGCCGGCGGCGCGGTGGCCGGGCACCGTGCACCACGCGTCCAGGCCGGCGGTGACCGGGCCCAGCTCCAGGGTGTGGCTCTCGCCCCAGCCCAGCATCGGGGTGGCCGGGCCGTCCTCGATCCGCAGATCGTGCTGCTGGGCGTCCTCGTTGGTGACCTCCAGCCGCAGCGCGGTGCCGCGCTCCACCTCGATCCGGGCCGGGCTCACGCTCATGCCGCGCAGGGTCACCTCCACCGTCCTCGTCCCGCCGGAGGCCACGGTGCCGGGGACGCCGGCCGCACCGTCGTCCGCCGTTCCGCCCGTTCCGCCCGTGGAATTGACCGCCAGCACGGCCAGCACGGTCAGCAGCACGCCCAGCCCGGCACCCAGCAGCGGTGTCCGCCGGGCCACCGCCTGCCGTCTTCCGCCGTCTGCGCCGTCCCGGTCGTCCGAGCCGTTCCCGGCGGCCCCGGCCCGCCGGGCCAGCACGATCGCCGCCAGCACCAGGAACGCCAAGCCGGAGCCCCCGGCCAGCAGCGCGCCGGCAGCGTCCGCCGGGCCGGGCAGCGGCAGGGCCAGCAGCAGGACCCCGGTGTTGAGCGCCGCCGTCCGGACCGCCCAGCCGCGGTTCAGCACCCCGGCCGCCGCGGACCGACCCGGACCGGCCCCGCCGAGCACCACCGGCAGCAGATGGGTCAGCGAACCCATCAGCACCTGCGCCACGAAACCGGTCAGCAGCACCGGCAGCAGCGCCTCCAGATCGCGCAGCAGGACCGCCGGCTCCCGGGTCGCCGTCAGCACCAGGTCGGTGGCCACCCCCGCCAGCAGCCAGCAGACCGAGGCGGCCAGCATCCAGGCCGCGCCGGTACGGGGCGCACGGCGCACCGCGGTGCGCAGGAACAGCACCGCCGCCCAGCCCGCGCCCGCCGCATACCCGGCCAGCCCGGCGGCGGCGGGCCAGCGCGCCCCGGCCAGCAGCCCGCCGCCCGCCAGCAGCAGCCCAGGAGCGGCCAGGAGCAGCACCCGGCGGGCCACCGGGACGGTCTCCGCGGCCATCGGCAGGCCCAGCACCGTGGGCCAGAGCATGAACAGGGTGCCCAGCACGGTCAGGCCCACCCAGCCGAGCAGATTGAGGTGCAGATGGGCCAGCTCCAGCCCGGTGTGCAGGCGGCCGCCCAGCAGCCCGGTGGCCATCGTCCCGCCGATCGCCGCGCCCAGGACCAGGGCCACCGCGGCAACCCGGTAGTACCCGGCCACCGGGGTGAGCCGCCCGCCCAGCGCGCCCCGGCCCATCCGCACCAGCACCACCAGATGCGCGGACACCGCGGCGATCACGCCCAGCGCCCCGGCACCGGCCAGCACCGGCAGGTCCGCCCGGACCCCGGTGAGCACCGCCGCCACCGAGAGATTGAGGCCGGCCAGCCGGACGTCGCTCCACCGCTCGTCCGGGGTGCGGGCGTGCAGCACGGCGGTGGCGAAGTGCTCGCTCCAGTGGAAGACGGCGGTGCTCACCGCGCCCAGCAGCAGAAGATGCACGGCCAGCCAGCGGGCCACCGGCAGCCAGTCGTGCCCGGCGGCGGCGGCGAGCGCCAGCACCAGCCAGCCGGCGATCACCGCGTGCACCCGGAGGTGCCGCCCGGCCCGCCGCTGTCCCGGCAGCACCGGCCGGCTCCCGCCCTTCGCGCCGTCCCCGCCGCTCCCGCCGCTCCCGGCCGCCGTCCCCGCCGGCACGATGGTGCGGCCGGCACCGGCCGCCGCGTCCGGCGCGGCGCCCGCCCCGCTCACGCCGCACCGCCCGTGGCCAGCAGGGGAGCGAGCTCCTCCTGGAAGGGGAAGCTGCCGGGCCGGTAGGCGCACCACGGCTCCTCGGCATACGGGTCGCGGGTCAGCCCGTAGGCCCGGGACCGGGAGCCGCCGCACACCCGGCGGAACTCGCACCGTCCGCACCGCCCGCCGAGCTTGTCCGCGTCCCGCAGCCCGGTGAACAGCCGGGAGCCGCGGTAGATCTCCGGCAGCGGGCTGCTGCGCACATCGCCCGCGGCCAGCGGCAGGAACCCGCTGGGGTGGACGGTTCCGGTATGGGAGACGAAGACGAAGCCCCGCCCGGCGTTGATGTCCAGCGGCGGACGCCGGCTCCGGCGCACCGCCTCGTCCAGCCCCAGGGTCCGCGCCCGGGCGCGCAGCCGCCGGTACAGCGCGCCCAGCCCCAGCACCGCCACGTGGTCCTCGCCGCGCTCGGCGAGGACCCGCCGCTGGAGCACCACCCGGCGGAAGTGGTGGGCCTCGGTCGTCTTGGCCGGGACGCTCAGCCCCACGTCGTAGACGAAATTGAGCACGTCCTCGGTCTCCCGCGCGGTGAGCCCGGACAGCAGGCTGCCCCGGCCGGTCGGCACCAGGAAGAAGGCGCTCCACACCACCGCCCGGTGTGCCTGCACCAGGCGCACGATGTACGGCAGGTCCTCCAGGTTGTGCCGGGTCACCGTGGTGTTGATCTGCACCTTCATCCCGAGGTCCAGCGCGGTGTCCCAGGCGTCCAGGGTCCAGCGGAACACCCCGGGCACGCCCCGGAAGCCGTCGTGCAGTCCGGCCGTGGAGCCGTCCAGGCTCAGTGAGAGCGCCGCGGCACCGGCCGCGTGCACCTCGCGCAGCGCCTGCCGGGTCAGGGTCGGGGTGCCGGACGGCGCCACCGCCGTGGACAGCCCCAGCTCCCGGCCGTGCCGGATCAGCTCCAGCAGATCCGGGCGCTGGAACGGGTCGCCCCCGGTGATCACGAACAGCGGGGCGGGGCGTCCGAACGACGCCACCTGGGCCAGCAGTTCCCGCGCGGCGGCGGTGTCCAGCTCGCGCGGGTCCCGGTCCGGCACCGCCTCGGCCCGGCAGTGCCGGCAGGCCAGCGGGCAGGCCCGGGTGGCCTCCCAGATCACGATGAACGGACGGTCCGCCACGTTCTGCCGCTGCCCGCGCAGCGCACGGGCCGCGGGCCGTCCCGGCGGGCGGACGGAGTCGGAAGCCGGGGGCCTGGCAGGCACCGGCTGCTGGTCGTACACGCTGAGAACCTCCGGAAAAGGACTTCCGAAAGCGTGCCAGCGCGGCCGGTCCCCCCACGGTGGCTGAACGTCCCTGCTCAGGGGGCCGGATGGGTCATACATCGAGGCCGGAACGGGGGCCGGTCGGGACCCGGCCGGGGACCTTCGGCCCACCCGGCGGGGGTATCCCGCCCGCCTAGCGTGTCCGCCATGGCAGATGACAACAACGCCGGGCGGAGCCCTGCCCGCGCCCGGCAGAACTGGCCCCTGGCCTCCCGGCGGCTGCTGAGCCGCCGCGAGGTGTCGGCGGACGGCCGGGCCGTGTTCGGCGAGGGCGACCCCCAGTGGGAGGGCTTCTACCGGGACCGCTGGGCGCACGACAAGGTCGTGCGTTCCACCCACGGGGTCAACTGCACCGGCTCCTGCTCCTGGATGGTCTACGTCAAGGAGGGGATCATCACCTGGGAACACCAGGCGACCGACTACCCCTCCATCGGCACCGACTGCCCGGAGTACGAGCCGCGGGGCTGCCCGCGCGGCGCGTCGTTCTCCTGGTACACCTACTCGCCCAGCCGGGTCCGCTACCCCTACATCCGGGGCGCCCTGCTGAAGATGTGGCGGGAGGCCCGCCGCCGGCTCGGCGACCCGGTGGCCGCCTGGGCCGAGATCACCGGCGACCCGGCCAGGGCCCGCGCCTACAAGCGGGCCCGCGGCAAGGGCGGCTTCGTGCGCGCCGACTGGGACGAGGCGGCCGAGCTCATCGCCGCCGCCCAGGTGCACACCGTCAAGACCTGGGGCCCGGACCGGGTGGCCGGCTTCTCCCCGATCCCGGCCATGTCGATGGCCTCCTTCGCCGGCGGCGCCCGCTACCACTCACTGATCGGCGGCACCCTGCTGTCCTTCTACGACTGGTACGCCGACCTGCCGATCGCCTCCCCGCAGAGCTTCGGCGACCAGACCGACGTGCCCGAGGCCGCCGACTGGTGGAACACCGGCTACCTCGTCATGTGGGGCTCCAACATCCCCGTCACCCGCACCCCGGACGCCCACTTCCTCACCGAGGTCCGCTACAACGGCACCAAGGTGGTCGCGGTCAGCCCCGACTACGCCGACAACGTCAAGTTCGCCGACGAGTGGCTGGCCCCGCACCCCGGCACCGACGGGGCCCTGGCCATGGCCATGGGCCACGTCATCCTCAAGGAGTTCCTCACCGACCGCCGGGTCTCCTACTTCGAGGAGTACCTGCGGCACTACACCGACGCCCCGTTCCTGATCACCCTGCGCGAGCGCGACGGCCGCCACGTCCCCGACCGCTTCCTCACCGCCGCCGACCTCGGCGGACCCGCGGCGGAGAGCGAGAACGCCGAGTTCAAGACGGTGCTGCTGGACGAGGCCACCGGCCACCCGGTGGTGCCCAACGGCTCCCTCGGCTTCCGCTGGGGCACCGAGGGCGAGGGCCGCTGGAACCTGGACCTCGGCGACACCGTCCCCGAACTGACCGTGCTGGACTGGGCGGACAAGAACGTCGAGGTCGCCCTGCCCCGCTTCGACCAGGGCGAGACCGAGGGCGGCGGCGTACTGGTGCGCGGTGTGCCCGCCCGGCGGGTCGGCGGCAGGCTCGTCACCACCGTCTTCGACCTGATGCTGGCCCAGTACGGGGTGCGCCGCCGCGACCTGCCCGGCTCCTGGCCCGCCGGCTACGACGACGCCGCCGAGCCCTGCACCCCCGCCTGGCAGGAGGCCATCACCTCCGTCCCCGCCGAACAGGCCGCCCGGATCGCCCGCGAGTTCGCCCGCAACGCCGAACGCACCCGCGGCCGCTCCATGATCGCGCTGGGTGCCGGGACCAACCACTGGTTCCACTCCGACACCATCTACCGGGCCTTCCTCGCCCTGACCACCATGACCGGCTGCCAGGGCGTCAACGGCGGCGGCTGGGCGCACTACGTCGGCCAGGAGAAGATCCGCCCCATCACCGGGCTGCAGCACCTGGCCTTCGCCTTCGACTGGCACCGGCCCACCCGCCACATGACCAGCACCTCCTACTGGTACCTGGCCAGCGACCAGTGGCGCTACGAGCCCTTCGGGCCCGGCGAGATCGCCTCCCCGCTGGGCGAGGGCCGGTTCGCCGGCCGCTCCGCCGCCGACTGCCTGGCCCAGGCCGTCCGGATGGGCTGGACCCCCGGCCACCCCGGTTTCAACCGCAACCCGCTGGACCTCACCGACGAGGCGGCGGCGGCCGGCCGCCCGGCCGCCGACCACATCGTGGACGAACTCAAGGCCGGGCGGCTCCGGTTCGCCGCCGAGGACCCGGACGACCCGGCGAACTTCCCGCGCGTGCTCACCGTCTGGCGGGCCAACCTGCTCGGCTCCTCCGCCAAGGGCAACGAATACTTCCTGCACCACCTGCTGGGCACCGACGCCGCGGTGCGCGCCGAGGAGACCCGGGAGGAACACCGGCCCAAGGAGATCGTCTGGCACGAACAGGCCCCCGAGGGCAAGCTCGACCTGCTGGTCGCCATGGACTTCCGGATGACCTCCACCGGTCTGTTCGCCGACGTCGTCCTGCCCGCCGCCACCTGGTACGAGAAGGACGACCTGTCCAGCACCGACATGCACCCCTTCGTGCACGCCTTCACCCCGGCCATCTCCCCGCCGTGGCAGGCCCGCACCGACTACGACACCTTCCTCACCCTGGCCGACCGGTTCAGCGAGCTGGCCGCGGACCACCTGGGCACCCGAACCGACGTCGTCGCCGTGCCGCTGCTGCACGACACCCCCGACGAACTCGCCCAGCCCAGGGGAGTGGTGAAGGACTGGAAGACCGGCGAATGCGAGCCGGTGCCGGGGAAGACCATGCCCAGGCTGGTCGTCATCGAGCGCGACTACGCCGCGGTCGCCGGGAAGATGCGCGCCGTCGGCCCGCTGCTGGACACGCTCGGCACCACCACCAAGGGCATCACCGTCCGTCCCGGCCCGGAGATCGAGAAGCTGCGCCGCACCAACGGCACGGTGCACGGCGGAGCGGCGGACGGCCGCCCCTCGCTGGCGACCGCCTCCGACATGTGCGAGGCCATCCTCGCCCTGTCCGGCACCACCAACGGCCGCCTCGCCACCGAGGGCTTCAAGGCGCTGGAGAAGCGGACCGGCACCGAACTCGCCTCCCTGGCCGCGGAACGCGAGGCCGAACGGATCAGCTTCGCCGACACCCGGGTGCAGCCGCGCTCGGTGATGACCTCCTACGAGTGGTCCGGCAGCGAGACCGGCGGACGGCGCTACTCGCCCTTCGTGATCAACGTCGAGCACCGCAAGCCCTGGCACACCCTCACCGGCCGCCAGCACTTCTTCGTCGACCACGACTGGCTGGCCGAACTGGGCGAACAGCTCCCCGTCTTCCGCCCGCCGCTGAACACCGGCCGGCACTACGGCGACGAACGGCTCGGCGAGGACGGCCGCGCCGAGGTCACCGTCCGCTACCTCACCCCGCACTCCAAGTGGTCCATCCACTCCGAGTACCAGGACAACGCCTACATGCTGGCGCTCTCCCGCGGCGGCCCGGTCATCTGGCTGTCCACCGCCGACGCCGGGAAGATCGGCGTGAAGGACAACGAGTGGATCGAGGCCTACAACCGCAACGGCGTGGTCGTCGCCCGGGCCGTGGTCAGCCACCGGATGCCCGAGGGCACCGTGTACATGTACCACGCCAAGGACCGCACGGTGAACGTGCCGAAGACCGAGGTCAGCGGCAAGCGCGGCGGCATCCACAACTCCCTCACCCGGGTCCTGCTCAAGCCCTCCCACCTGGTCGGCGGCTACGCCCAGTTCACCTACGCCTTCAACTACTACGGACCGACCGGCAACCAGCGGGACGAAGTCACCGTGATCCGCCGCCGCTCGCAGGAGGTCGCATACTGATGACCGGTACAGCCCGCGGGAAACGCCCCATCGGACGGGTCATGGCCCAGGTGGCCATGGTGATGAATCTCGACAAGTGCATCGGCTGCCACACCTGCTCGGTCACCTGCAAGCAGACCTGGACCAACCGCACCGGTGTGGAATACGCCTGGTTCAACAACGTCGAGACCAAGCCGGGCGTCGGCTACCCCCGCCGCTACGAGGACCAGGAGAAGTGGAAGGGCGGCTGGAAGCTGGACCGCCGCGGCCGGCTGGTGCTGCGCTCCGGCGGCCGGGCCAAGCGGCTGATGTCCCTGTTCTTTAACCCCGACCTGCCGTCCATCGACGACTACTACGAGCCGGTCACCTACGACTACGACACCCTGGTCTCCGCCCCGGCCGGACCGGACGTGCCGGTCGCCGCGCCGCGCTCCGTGCTCACCGGCCGGCCCACCGCCATCACCTGGGGCGCCAACTGGGAGGACGGCCTCGGCGGCGCCCCCGAGCACGCCGGCGGCGACCCCAACCTGCGCGCCCCCGGCCTGGCCGAGAAGGTCAGGTTCTCCTTCGAGCAGACCTTCATGTTCCACCTGCCCCGGCTGTGCGAGCACTGCCTCAACCCGGCCTGCGTCTCCGCCTGCCCCTCCGGTGCCATGTACAAGCGCGCCGAGGACGGCATCGTGCTGGTCGACCAGGACCGCTGCCGCGGCTGGCGGATGTGCGTCACCGCCTGCCCCTACAAGAAGGTCTACGTCAACCACGCCACCGGCAAGGCCGAGAAGTGCACCTTCTGCTTCCCGCGCATCGAGGCCGGCCAGCCCACCGTGTGCGGCGAGACCTGCGTCGGCCGGCTGCGCTACATCGGCCTGGTGCTCTACGACGCCGACCGGGTCGGCGAGGCCGCCGCGGTCACCGACGAGAAGGACCTGCTGGACGCCCAGCGCGACGTCTTCCTCGACCCCTTCGACCCCGGGGTGAAGGCCGCCGCCCGGGCCTCCGGCATCCCCGAGGACTGGATGCACGCCGCCCGCAACTCGCCGGTGCACGCGCTCATCTCCCGCTACAAGGTGGCCCTGCCGCTGCACCCGGAGTACCGCACCCTGCCCATGGTGTGGTACGTCCCGCCGCTCTCCCCGGTGCTGGACGCCGTCGGCGAGGCCGGCGGCAACCAGGACGACCCCGACCACGTGTTCGCCGCCGTCACCCGGCTGCGCATCCCCCTGGAGTACCTGGCGGAGCTGTTCACCGCCGGGGACACCGAGAGGGTGGCCGGGGTGCTGATGAAGCTGACCGCGCTGCGCAGCCACATGCGGTCGGTGATCCTCGGCGAGGCCGGGCTGCCCGGCGCGCTGGCCTCCGCCGGCCTCACCCCGCGCGAGGCGGAGGACCTGCACCGGCTGCTGGCCGTGGCCAAGTACGCCGACCGCTACGTCATCCCGGCGGCACACAAGGAGGACGCCGCCGCGCTGAGCGCCCTGGAGACCCGCTGCCCGGTGGAGGCCGACGGCTTCCCCGCCCAGCCCGCGGACGGCGGACGCAAGGTGATGCTCGGCATCCCCGTGCTGCGCCGCCGGACCTCCGGCCCCGACGCCGGACAGCTCGCCGGAGGCACGCCATGACCCCGCTGCGCATCCCGGCCCGCGCCCGGGTCCGTCCGGCCGGGCGCCGCCCGGACGCCCTCACCCCGCGGGAGAAGGCGGAGCGGGCGCTGGTCCTGCGCCTGCTCTCCCTGCTCCTGCAGTACCCGGACCGCGAGCTCACCGCCGCCCGCGCCGAACTGGCCGCCGCCGCGGCCGGCCTGCCGGCCGGCCCGGCCGCCGGTGAACTCGCCGCCTTCCTCGGCTGGTTCACCGCCACCCCGGCGGAGGACCTGGAGCGGCACTACGTCGAGACCTTCGACCTCAAGCGCAAGAGCAGCCTCTACCTGACCTACTACCTGCACGGCGACACCCGCAGGCGCGGCCTCGCCCTGCTGGCCCTGGCCCAGAGCTACCGCGCCGCCGGCTGGGAACCCGACCCCGGCGAACTGCCCGACCACCTGCCGATGGTCCTGGAGTACGCCGCGGTCGCCGGGCCCGGCGCGGGCGAGGCCCCGCTGCGCCGCCACCGCCGCGGCATCGGCCTGATCCGGCACTCCCTGACCGACCTCGGCTCGCCCTACCGGCACCTGCTCACCGCGCTGCTCACCCTGCTGCCGCCGCCCTCCGAGGACGACCTGAGGGCGGTCGCCGAACTCGCCGCCGCCGGGCCGCCCGCCGAGGACGTCGGCCTGGAACCGTACGGCGCCCCCGGTGCCGCCGGCCCCGGCGGCATGCCGTTCGCCCCGCCCGGCGCCTTCGCCCCGCCGCCCCAGGCGCCGCCCGCCGGCGTCCACCCCGCCGCCGCCGTCACGCCCACCGACCCGGAGAGCCTGCCATGACCGCCGCCGCAACCGCACTCGCGGCCTCCCCGTCCGGCCCGGACATGCTGCTCTGGGTCGCCGTCCCCTACATCGCGCTGGCCGTCTGCGCGGTCGGCCACGTCTGGCGCTACCGCAAGGACCAGTTCGGCTGGACCACCCGCACCACCCAGCTGCTGGAACACCGCTGGCTGCGCTGGGGCAGCCCGCTGTTCCACCTCGGCGCCTTCGCCGTCATCGGCGGGCACGTGGTCGGTCTCGCCGTGCCCGCCTCCTGGACCGAGGCGGCCGGCATCACCGAGCACGCCTACCACAACGCCTCGGTCTGGATGGGCACCACGGCCGGCCTGGCCATGGT
The DNA here is from genome assembly GCF_011421595.1 of Streptomyces sp. YIM 98790. Lineage (GTDB taxonomy): Bacteria > Actinomycetota > Actinomycetes > Streptomycetales > Streptomycetaceae > Streptomyces. Next base: position 23,004 of record NZ_WTLH01000064.1, read on the forward strand.
CACCGGGCTCGGCATGCTGTGCGCCCGGCGGCTGCTGTCGAGGCGGATCAGGACCACCACCGACCGCTCCGACAAGGTGCTCTTCCCGCTGCTGGCCGCCACCGTGCTGCTCGGCATCACCGCCACCGTGGCGCACAACCTGATCGGTGACGGCTACGACTACCGGTCCACGGTCTCCGTCTGGTTCCGCGGCCTCTTCACCCTGCGGCCCGAGCCGGAGGCGATCACCGGTGCCCCGCTGCTGTTCCAGGCCCACGCCCTGACCGCGCTGCTGCTCTTCGCCGCCTGGCCGTTCACCCGGCTGGTGCACGTCTGGAGCGCGCCCGTCGGCTACCTGGTGCGGCCCTACCTGGTCTACCGGCGGCGGCGCACCCCCGGAGCCGCCGCCCCGGACGGGGCCGTGCCGCCGGTGGCCCCCGCCCGCACCCGCCGGTGGTGAGCGCGATCCTGGAGGACCTGCGCACCGCATGCCGCAAGGACCCCGCCCTGCACGGCACGCGGGTGGCCGAAGTGCTGCTCTATCCCGGCCTGTGGGCGGTCTGGTCGCACCGGATCGCCCACCGGCTGCACCGGCTGCGCGTCCCGCTGCTGCCCCGGCTGCTGTCCCAGCTCAGCCGGTCGGTCACCGGGATCGAGATCCACCCCGGCGCGGTCATCGGCCGCCGCCTCTTCATCGACCACGGCATGGGGGTGGTCATCGGGGAGACCGCGGAGATCGGCGACGACGTGATGCTCTACCACCAGGTCACCCTCGGCGGCACCGGCTGGTGGACGGACGCCGGGGGCACCAAGCGCCACCCCACGGTCGGCGACCGGGCGGTGCTCGGCGTCGGCGCCACCGTGCTCGGCCCGGTCACCGTCGGCCACGACGCGGTGGTCGGGGCCCACTCCCTGGTGCTGAGCGACGTCCCGCCGCGCGCCGCGGTCCGCGCCCCCGCCCCCACCGTCACCCTCCGCGACCCGCGTCCGCAGACCGCTGCGGCCGCCGCCCGGGCCACCGAAGAAACACGGAAGAAGGACCGCCATGACGGCGATATTCACCTCGATCACCGCCCTCGTCGGCCGCACCCCCCTGGTGGATCTCTCCCGGTTCCCTGAACCGCCCGGGCTGCCCGTCCGCCTGGTGGCCAAGCTGGAGTCCGCCAACCCCGGCGGCAGCGTCAAGGACCGCATCGCCCTGGCCATGATCGAGGACGCCGAGGCCCGCGGCCTGCTCCGCCCGGGCGGCCGGATCGTCGAACCCACCAGCGGCAACACCGGCATCGGCCTGGCCATGGTGGCCGCCGCCAAGGGCTACCGGCTGACCCTGGCCATGCCCGGGTCGATGAGCGTGGAGCGCCGTGCCCTGCTCCGGGCCTACGGCGCCGACCTGGTGCTCACCCCGGCCGAGCGGGGCATGCCCGGCGCCGTCGAGGCGGCCACCGCCCTCGCGGAGGAGCACGGCTGGTTCATGCCCCAGCAGTTCCGCAACCCGGCCAATCCCGAGATCCACCGGCGCACCACCGCCGAGGAGATCTGGCGGGACACCGAGGGCCGCATCGACGTGCTGGTGGCCGGCGTCGGCACCGGCGGCACGGTCACCGGCGCGGGGCGGCTGCTCAGGGAGAAGAAGCCCGGGATCACCGTGATCGCGGTGGAGCCCGAGGAGTCCCCGGTGCTCTCCGGCGGCGCCCCCGGACCGCACGGCATCCAGGGCATCGGGGCCGGATTCGTCCCCGATGCCCTGGACACCGGCGTCTACGACCGGGTGCGGACCGTCTCCGTGGCCGACGCCCGGACCGCCGCCCGCCGGCTGGCCCGCACCGAGGGCATCCTGGCCGGCGTCTCCTCCGGCGCCGCCCTGCACGCCGCCGTGCTCGCCGCCCGGGAGCCGGCCCATGCCGGGAAGATGATCGTGGTGGTGCTGCCCGACACCGGGGAGCGCTACCTGTCCACCCCGCTGTTCGAGGACGAGTGACCGCCGCCCCGCCGGACGCCCCGCCCGGCCCGCCGCCCACCGCGCGGCGGACCGGGCTGGTGCTGCTGCTCACCGGCGTCATCGGCTGGCTGGCCTCGTTCGGGCTCACCCTGGCCGGCCTCGCCCGGCGCGACGACCCGGACTCCGGGCCGGCCTGCGCCGTCAATGCCGTCATCACCTGCGGCGGCGCACTCTCCAGCTGGCAGGGCGAGGTCTTCGGCTTCCCCAACATGCTGCTCGGCCTGGGCGCCTTCGCCGCGGCCGCCGCGCTCGGCGCCGCCGTGCTCGGCGGCGCCCGCCTGCACCCCGTGCTCTGGTACGGGCTGGCCGCCGGCTCCCTGGCCGGAGTGGTCTTCGTGCACTGGTTCGTTTACCAGTCACTGGCCGGCCTGGGCACCCTGTGCCCCTACTGCATGGTGGTGTGGACGGTCACCATCGCCCTGTTCTGGTACGTGGCGCTGCACGTGACGGAACACGGCATCGTCCCGCTCCCGCCCCGGGCCCGTCCTGCGCTGCGCTGGCTGCTGGACACCCACGGGCTCGTGCTGGCCGCCTGGTATGCACTGATCGCCCTGGCCGCCCTCCTGCGCTTCGCGGGATGACCGCGGCCCGCGCCGGACGGTGACATTTCCATCACGGTTCCCCCGGCCCTCCGGCCCGGAATGTTTGCCCGTCAACCGCTGGGTACGTGCGTCATGTTGCGTGCCGGGCCGGAGGGGGAGACGTGACGGACCAACGCCCGATCTTCGAAAGACGTGCCGTGATCCGGGCGGTGCACGCCCTGGTGCAGCCGGATTTCCCGGTCCCGCCGGGCGGCCGCCCGGCCGTGCTGATCGAGGGACCGCCGGGCAGCGGCAAGACCGTGCTGCTGGACGCGCTCGCCGGCCGGATCCGCCCGCACATCCCGTACGGCCGGGCCGACTTCACCGACCCCCGGCACGAGGACATCCCGCACACCCTCTCCGTGCTCGCCGGGGCGCTCACCCACCGCCGGCCCCGCTACCGCAGGCTCCGCTTCCCGCGCCTGCTGATGGGCCTGCTGGTGATCGGCCAGGACCTGACCCACCTGGACTTCGAGCAGGCCCGCCAGGACGTCACCGGGCTGCTCCGCCGGCGGCGGCACGGCAGCTGGCCGCACCGCTTCCTGCAGGAGGTGGCCGGGCAGAACCTGGAACTCGGCCTGGCCACCGGGCTGCTCGGCACCTCCCTGCAGATGCCGCTGCGGGTCCTGGACACGCTGCTCGGCTTCACCTTCCCCGGACGCGCCCAGACCTGGTTCGGGCACCGCGACCGGGATCTGCCCGACCACCCGGTCGACACCCTGGTGACCCTCAACGCCCGGGCCCGGGAGGCGCGCAGCGAGGAGGGCGGCGAGGAACGGGCCGCCGCGGCCCGGGCCTTCACCGCCCGGCTGCTCTGCGAGGCGTTCCTGGCCGATCTGCGCGACGCCCCGCGCCGGGTGCGCCGCCTGGCCACCCCGGTGATCATGCTGGACAACGCCGGGACCCCGGCCGGACGCCGCTTTCTGCGCCGGCTGCTGGAGGCCCGGCCGCCGCTCGGCCCGGCCGAACCCCTCACCGTGATCGCCACCGCCCACGGCCCGCTCCCGGAGCTGTCCGACGCGCCCACCGCGCCCCTGCTGTCGGTGCTGGAGGTGCCGGGCCGGCCGCCCGCCCCGGCGGCGGAGACCACCGGACCGCTCTGGCTGCGCTACCGGCTGCCCGACCTCGGCCGGGCCGATGTGCAGACCCTGCTGGACGGCGGCTCCGGCCGCGGCGACCGGCGGCTGGCCCGGCTGGTGCACGAATTCTCCGGCGGCCACGCCGAGACCGCCGGGCTGCTGGCCGAGCTCACCGTGCGCGGCGGTGACCCGCCCGGCTCCGTCGGCGAACTGCTCGGCCGCCCGGTGCCCCGGGAACCGGACGCCGGCGGCACGGGCGGACCCGCCACCGCCGAGGAGCGGCTGCTGCACCGGCTGCTGCCCCCCGAGGCGCACGCCGCGGAAGCCGCGGTCACCGCCCTGGCGTGCAGCGCCGCGGCGCGCTGCGAGACCGACGGGCTCTGGCTGAGCCACCAGGACGAGCTGATCGACCCGGCCTGGCAGGACACCGTGCGCCAGGCCGCCCTGTGGCAGCCGGACGGCGGTGCCGGCGGCACCGCTGCGGACGGCGGCTCCCCGGACTCCAGGACCCTGGTGCTGCGCCGGCTGCTGCTGCGCCGGCTCGCCGGGCCCGGCTGGCACACCGTGCACACCCGGCTGGCCGGCTTCTGCCGTGCCGCCGGGGACCGCACCGGGGAGCTGTACTACCGGCTCGCCGCCGACGACCTGGAACAGGTCCCCCGGGAACTCTCCGCGCTGCTGCCCGGCACCGGGGGCCCCGACTGGCTCCGGCTGCTCACCGAGGTGTCCCGGGCCCCCTGCGGGTCGCCGGAACGCTGGCGGCTGGAGCCCTACGCCCACTTCCGCCGGCTGCTGGAGATGGCCGGCCCCGAGCCCGGGGACAGCGCCGAGGCGTGGACGGCGCGCGCCGTGGCCGCACTGCGCGTGCTGGCCGACCCGGCCGGCGGCACCGACCGCGGATTCCTCTGCTCCCAGACCGCGCGGGCGCTGGCCGCGCTGGCCCCCTACTCCCGGGACGGGCTGGTCGATCTGCACCGGGCCGCGCGGGAGTACGAGCGCCAGGCCCAGTGGTGGTCCTGACGGGCCCGCCCCGTCACCGCCGTCCGCCGCGTCCGCCGCGTCCGTCCCGGCAGTCCCGTCCGCACCGGCCTCCCGGCCATCCGGCCGCACCCGGAACCGAAGCCGCCCGAAGGAGAGCAGATGACCCCGCGCACCGCACCCGGCGAGGACTTCGCCCCGCGACCGCGCCTGATGTCCCGGCTGCTGGTGCCGGCCGTCCTGCTGGCCCTGGCCGTGCTGGCCGTGGTCGCCGTGATCCGGCTCCCCCCGCTGCTGGCCTGCGGCGGGCTGGGCTCCGGGGTGGCCGAGCGGGGCGGGGAGTGCATCGGTGTCACCGACGGCAGCCCCGCCTTCCTGCCCGGGCCGGAGGAACTGCACGAGGAGTACCGGCACATCCAGTCCCTGATCAAGGAGGAGAACGACCGGGTGGCGCGCGGCGACCGGCCCTCGGTGGGGATCGCCCTGATCTCCACCCTCACCCCGGACGAGGACGGCCCGCTGTCGCCGGAGCAGGTCCTGCACTCCCTGCAGGGCGCCTATGTGGCCCAGAAGCGGGCCAACCACGACGCGGAGGCCCGGCTCGGCGACCCCGGCCTGCAGATCCGGCTGCATCTGGCCAACGCCGGGAAGGTGCAGGACAAGTGGGAGCCGGTCGTCGGGGAACTGACCGGCATGACCGACGACGAGGCGCCGCTGATCGCCGCCGTCGGCTGGGGCCTGAGCGTCCGGGACACCGCGGACGCCGCGCGCCGGCTCTCCGCGGCGGGCATCCCCATGGTCTCCTCGGTCGCCAGTGCCACCGGCCTCAATCACGGCGAGATCCCCGGGCTGGTCCGGGTCACCCCGGCCAACGACGACTTCGTGCGGGCCCTTGCCGAGTACGCCGATGCCCGCGAGGACCTGCGCACCGCCGCCCTGGTCTGGGACGAGAACGCCGTCGACCTGCACGTGTCCACCCTCACCGAGGCGTTCCGCGAGCACCTGGGGGACCGGATCACCAGCGAGGAGCCGTTCGGCGGAACCACCGTCACCGACGAGTACCGGTACGTGGAGTTCTTCAACATCGTGCAGAACATCTGCGGCTCCGGCGCCGACATGGTGCTGTTCTCCGGGCGCACCGGCAATCTGCACGACTTCCTGGAACGGCTGCGCGGCCGGTACTGCGACGAGCGGCCGGTCACCGTGCTGTTCGTGGAGACCGGCCCGGTGATCGGGAAGGCGGAGGTCGCCCGGCTGGACGGCGCCGGGATCACCGTTGTCCAGGCATCGGCGAACGACCCCCGCTGGTCGCTGGAGGAGGACAGCGGCGCCCCGAAGGGGTTCGCCCCCTTCTACCGCGCGTACCAGGAGCACCTGCCCGGCGAGGAACGGCCCGCGGTGCTCGCCGACGGCTACGCCATGGCCCACCACGACGCCCTGATGACCGCCGTGCTGGCGGTCCGCTCCCAGTACAGCGAGCGGCGCGGGGAACTGCCCAGCAGCGCCCAGATCCGGCCCGCCCTGTTCCAGCTCAAGGAGGCGAACGCCATCGAGGCCGCCAGCGGCACCCTGCAGTTCCCGGCGGCGCGCGAGGGCGACCCGGGCGGGCGGCCGGTGCCGGTCATCGAGATACCGGACCGCGGCACCGGCCACCGCGTCTACCACACCCCGCTGGAATGACCCGGGCGCGTCCGGGCCCGGCTCACCGGCCGTTCCCGGCGGCACCCTCCTCCCGCACGGCGAACGCACCGCGGGCGCCCCGCTCCGCGTCGCTCATGACGTGGGACACGAACGGGTAGGTCCCCGGCTCGGGGAAGGCGAGCTCCACGAACCCGCCCGCGGCAGGTGCCAGATCCAGCACCTGCGCGCCCCCCTGCTCGGCGCTGTCCGGCCGGAGCCGGTAGGCGCCCTCCGCGAACACGGTGTCGAACTGGCCGCCCACCACATGGAAGGCGCTCGGCCGGTCGGGGCCGGCCGCCAGCACCCAGATCCGCACCCGTTCCCCGGCCCGGGCGTCCAGCGGGGCGTGCGCGTACTGGGCGGCGTAGCCGTTGAACACCACGGCGTCCGGCCGCAGTTCCGCCACCTTCGCCGGATCGGCGGTGCCGCCCCGGCCGCCCAGGTACAGCCCGGACTGGACCAGCAGGTACTCCCGGTCCACGGCCGGCAGCCCCGGCGGATCGATCACCACCGCGCCGAACATGCCGCTGGCGATGTGCAGGGACATCGGCATGGTCGCGCAGTGGTACATCCACACTCCGCTGCGGGTGGCGGTGAACCGGTAGACCAGCGACTCCCCGGGCTGGATCGTGCGCATCGGCCGGTCCGGGGCCGGCGCCCCCGCGTGGAAGTCGGCGGAGTGGCCGGTCGAGCCGTCGTTGACGAGGGTGATCTCGAAGGTGTCGCCGACCCGGCCGCGCAGCACCGGACCGGGCGCGGTGCCGCCGAAGGTCCACAGCCGCTGCCTGACCCCCGGCGCCACGTCACGCTCCTCNGCCGCTGCCTGACCCCCGGCGCCACGTCACGCTCCTCCTCCCGGACTGTCAGGGTGTGCCGGTGCAGCCGCGGCTGCGCGCCGTCGCCGGCCGCGGCGGGCAGTTCCGCGTCGTCCGGGGTGAATCCGCCGCCGGGCGCGGCCATCGGGTCGAACTCCGCGGCGGCGGAGCCCTCCTGCCGGTCCGACGGCACCGCCTGCTCCGGATGCCCGGCCGGGGCCGTGCCCTCCACGGTGACCGTGAAGGTCATGCCCGTCTGGCGGTGGCCCGCCACCGAGCACCAGCCGGACAGGTCGCGGCCCACCACCCCGGCGTCCAGCGTCTCCCGCTCGCCGGGTGCCAGCCGTCCGGTGCGGGCGCCGCTGTCCAGCACCAGGTCGTGCCGGTCGGAACCGGTGTTGTGCAGGTCGACGACCAGCCGGTCGCCGGCCGGCACGGTCACCGCATCCGGGACGAACCGCATGTCCCGCACGGTGACCCGCACCGCAGTGGTCCGCCCGGTCGGCGCCACCGGCTCACCGGCCGCGGTGTCCGCCGCCCCGGCCGCGGCCGGGGCGGGCAGCGAGCGCACATCGGCCGCGCCGCCCGCCGCCACCGCCAGGACCACCA
>NZ_WTLH01000065.1 GCF_011421595.1 Streptomyces sp. YIM 98790
CCGCCGACGGGACCTCCGCCACCCGGACCACCGCGGAGGCCGCCCCGGCCGGCGGCACTCCCGGCGCTCCCGGCGCTCCCAGCGCTCCCGGCACCGCCGGCACCGCCGTCCCGGGCATTCCCGCCGCGGACGACGACACCCTGGGCATCCCGCGGTACAGCCCCAGCGGGCTGCCCAAGCGGCGGCGCGGCCAGACCCTGGCCGCCGCCCAGTCCACGGGGCACGCCGGCTCCCCCGCTCCCGCCCCGGCACCGTCGCCGGCACGCACTCTCTCCCCGGCGGAGTCGGCGGCCCGGTTCGGCGCCTTCCGCCGGGCCGTCCAGGGACAGGACCGGGGACAGGATGGTTCCGGCTCCCTTCCCTCCACCCCCACGCCCGCTTCCTCTTCTTCTCCATCCCATCCGGAGGATGACGCATGACCGCACCGACCACGGGCGCCCCGCAGCACACGCCGGCCGCAGTGGCGGCGACCAAGCTGACCTGGCTGCTGGAAGGGCTGCTCGACCGCACTCCCGGGGCCAGACACGCGCTGGTGCTCTCCCGGGACGGGCTCAGGCTCTGCCACACCCCGGAACTCACCGAGGACCAGGCCGACCAGCTCGCCGCCATCTCGGCCGGCATCCAGAGCCTGTCGCACGGCGCCTCCGTCGAGTTCGGCGACGGCAGCGGCGGGGTCCGCCAGTCCATGACGGAGTTCTACGGCGGCATCCTCTTCATCGTGGAGGCGGGCGAGGGCGCCCACCTGGCGGTCGTCGCCACCGAGGACTCCGACCCCGGTCTGATCGGCCACAACATGAACGAACTCGTCGAGCAGCTCGGCGAATACCTCAGCGCGCCGCCCAGGCGTTCCGCCGAAGAGGAACCCAGCACGTGATCCGGCCGGGCAGGGACGACGACCCGGACCGGCTGTACACCGTCACCGGTGGCCGCAGCCGGGCCGCGTCGAACGACTTCGACCTGGTGACCCTCGTGGTCAGTGAGTGCGATCCGGTGCCGGGCATGCAGTCCGAGCACGCCGCGATCCTGAGGATGTGCCGCTACCCCACCGCCGTCGTCGAGATCGCCGCTGAACTCGGGCTGCCTGTCTCCATCGTCAGGATCCTGCTGTCCGACCTGCTGGACAGCGGCCGGATCACCGCCCGCCACCCGCAGACCACCAGGGCCGCCACCCGGGGCCGCCCCGGGCAGCCCGTGGTCGCGCAACTCCCCGACCCCACCATCCTGGAGCAGGTGCTCGTTGGACTCCGCAACCTCTGACACCAGCCGCAGCAGCGACCCGGCGGTCCGCACCCCCCTGAGCAGCACCGCCGACAACGGGCTGAAGATCGTCATCGTCGGCGGCTTCGGCGTGGGCAAGACCACCATGGTCCGCTCGGTCAGCGACATCCGGCCGCTGAACACCGAGGAGACGATGACCCAGGCCGGCCGGGGCGTCGACGACCTGACCGGCGTGACCGGCAAGAAGGCCACCACGGTCGCCTTCGACTTCGGGCGGATCACCCTCAACGAGCGCACCGTGCTGTATCTCTTCGGCGCGCCCGGCCAGGAACGCTTCTGGTTCCTGTGGGACCGCCTGTTCAGCGGAACCCTCGGCGCCGTGGTGCTGGTCGACACCCGGCGGCTGGCCGACTCCTGGTACGCCATCGACCGCCTGGAGCACCACGGCACCCCGTTCATCGTGGCCCGCAACGACTTCGGCGGGCCCCGCTACACCCCCGAGGAGATCCGGGACGCGCTGGACCTGGACGAGGAGGTGCCGCTGATCGAGTGCGACGCCAGGTCCCGGGAGTCCAGCAAGGAGGTGCTGATCGCCCTGGTCAGGCACCTCCAGCAGCTCGCGGCGGCGGCCCCGGCCCCGGCCGCGCCCGTCACCGCCGGAACCGCCGCCGGAAGCACCGCCGGAACCGCAGCCGCCCTGCCGCACGGAGAGACCTCATGAGCGCCCATCCGCTGACCGACCCGCCCGGCCCCGGAGTGGCCGGCGCCCCGGCCGCGCCCGGCACCGCCGGGCCCCCGCCGTCCTGCCCGGCGCACGCCGTCCCGCTCAGCGGGCCCCGCTTCCACACCGAACCGGTCCTGCTCTACCGGGAGATGCGCCGCGACCACGGCCCGGTGGTGCCGGTCGAGCTGCCCGGCGGCTTCCCGGCCTGGCTGGTCATCGGCTACCGCGAGCTGCACCAGGTCACCAACGACCCCAAGCTGTTCCCGCGGGACGTCGGCCTGTGGAACCAGTGGCCCAAGGTGCCGCCGGACTGGCCGCTGCGCCCCATGGTGGGCCAGCGCATGCCGTCCATCTACTTCACCGCCGGGGCCGAGCACCTGCGCCATCTGGCCATGGTGGAGCCCGCGCTGGAGGCCGTGGACCCGTTCGAACTGCGCCGCCACTCGGAGCAGCTGGCGGACCGGCTGATCGACCAGTTCTGCGCCCGGGGCACCGCCGAGCTGGTGGCGGAGTACGCCATGCTGCTGCCGGTGCTGGTGCTGGCCCGGATCATCGGCTTCCCCGACGAGGAGGGCCCGGAGATCGCCCGCGGCCTGAACGCCCTGGCGGACGGCGGCCCGGACGCCATCGAGGCCCAGATGCGGGTCACCGGCAACATGCAGCGGCTGGTGGCCGAGAAGCGGGAGCGGCCGGGCGCGGACGTCACCTCCCGGATGCTCGCCCATCCCGAGCCGTTCAGCGACGAGGAATACGTTCTCGACCTGATGGCGATCACCGCGGCCGGCCACCTCCCCACCGCCGACTGGATCGGCAACTCGGTCCGGCTGATGCTCACCGACGACCGCTTCGCGGCCTCGCTGGGCGGCGGCCGGCACAGCGTGGGCGAGGCCATGAACCAGGTGCTGTGGGAGGACACCCCGACCCAGATCCTGGCCGGCCGCTGGGCCGCCCGGGACACCCAGCTGGGCGGCTGCCACATCCAGGCCGGCGACATGCTGCTGCTGGGCCTGGGCGCGGCCAACGGCGACCCGGAGATCCGGCAGGCCGCCGGGCTGGACGCGCTGGCCTCGGGCCGGTCCGCCGCGCAGAGCTTCCACGACGGCAACAGCGCCCACTTCTCGTTCAGCTACGGGGAGTACCGCTGCCCCTTCCCCGCGCAGGAGATCGCCGAGGTGATCGCCCGGACCGGCATCGAGGTGCTGCTCGACCGGCTGCCCGACATCGACCTCGCCGTTCCCGCCCAGACGCTGGTCCGGCGCCCCTCCGCGTTCCTGCGCGGGATGTCGGTCCTGCCGGTCCAGTTCACCCCCGCTCCTACCGCAGGAGGCTTCTGAGCATGAACTGTCCCTACACCGGCCAACCGGCGCCCGGCGCCGACGCGGAGCCCGTCAGATCCCCCGCCCCCTACGTCTGCACCGAGCCGTTCGTCATCGACCCGATGGTCACCGACATCAACGGCGAGACGGTCCGGCTGCGCGACGCCGGCACCTTTGTCCGGATCGACCTGCTGGGCGCGCAGGCCTGGACGGTCACCCGGCACGCGGAGGCCCGGCAACTGCTGACCGATCCCCGGCTGGTGAAGGACATCAACGCCTGGACGCTGTGGCAGAACGGCACGGTGACCCGGCAGTGGCCGCTGATCGGCATGATCGACGCGGGACGCTCCATGTTCACCGTGGACGGGGCGGAGCACCGGCGGCTGCGGGCCAAGACCGCGCAGGCCATCACCCCGCGGCGGGTGGAGGCCATGGCCCCGGTCATCGAGCGCATCACCCACGCCCTGCTGGACGACCTCCAGGCCGCCTCGGAGGCGGCCGGGGGCGAGCCGGTGGACCTGAAGTCGGTCTTCGCGCTGCCGCTGCCGATGTCGGTGGTGTGCGAGCTGATGGGCGTGGACCCGGCCGACCAGCCGGCCCTGCACCGCTGGTACAAGGCGTTCTTCTCCATGCTGACCCCGCAGGAGGAACGGCTGCGGGTGATCGGGGAACTGGACACCTACTTCACCGCCATGGTCAAGGCCAGGACCGCGGCCCCGGCGGACGACCTGACCAGCGCGCTGATCCTGGCCGAGGAGGGCGGCGACCGCCTCACCGAGGAGGAGGTCATCGGCAATCTCAAGGCCATGGTCGCGGCCGGTCACGAGACCACCATCGGGCTGATCCTGAACGCGGTGCGGGCCCTGCTCACCCACCCGGACCAGCTTCGCCTGGTGCTGGACGGTGAGATCCCGTGGGAGACGGTGATCGAAGAAACGCTTCGCCACGACACCCCCACCACGCATCTGCTGATGCGCTTCGCCACCGAGGACATCACCGTCGGCGACTTCACCCTGCCCAAGGGGGAGGGCCTGGTGATCTCCTACCGGGCCATCGGCCACGACCTGGAGCACCACGGTCCGGACGCCGACGCGTTCGACATCACCCGGCCGACCCCGATCCGGCACATGACCTTCGGGCACGGCCCGCACATCTGCCCGGGTGCCGCGCTGTCCCGGCTGGAGGCGCGGATCGCCCTGCCGGCGCTGTTCGCGCGCTTCCCGGACATCCGGCTGGCGGTGCCCTCGGAGGAGATCCGCAACGCGCCGGTGCTGACCCAGAACGATCTCCAGTCCTTCCCGGTGCATCTGCACGCCCCGGACCGCGCCCGGTCCGCCGCCGGGGCCTGAGCGGCGCCCGCTTCCGGCGCTGTTCCCGGCCGGCCGGAGGGCTCCCGCCGGGGCCCTCCGGCCGCTTTCCCGTCGGCGCCCGGCAGTGGTATCGCGCGTCTCGCCTGCTGTCTTTCCCGTCTCAGGGGACGGACAGCAGCGGGCGCGGCACATGCCGAAGGACTACGCTCGCGCCGTGGCCGATATCCAGATTCCCGCTGACATCAAGCCCGCCGACGGCAGGTTCGGCTCGGGCCCCTCCAAGGTGCGGACCGAGGCGCTGAGCGCCCTGGCCGGCACCGGTGCCTCGCTGCTCGGCACCTCGCACCGCCAGGCGCCGGTGAAGAACCTGGTGGGCCGGGTCCGGCAGGGCCTGTCCGAGCTGTTCTCGCTGCCCGAGGGCTACGAGGTGGTCCTCGGCAACGGCGGCACCACCGCGTTCTGGGACATCGCGACCCACGGCCTGATCGCCCGCAGGTCCCAGCACCTGTCGTTCGGCGAGTTCTCCGCCAAGTTCGCCAAGGCCGCCAAGCTGGCCCCCTGGCTGGAGGAGCCCACCGTCATCGCCTCGGAGCCCGGGAGCGTGCCGCAGCCGCGGGCCGAGGCCGGGGTGGACGCCTACGCCTTCACCCACAACGAGACCTCCACCGGCGCCGCGGCCGTCCTGCAGCGCGTTCCGGGCGCGGACGAGGGCTCCCTGGTCCTGGTCGACGCCACCTCGGGCGCCGGCGGCCTGCCGGTCGACATCACCGAGACCGACGTCTACTACTTCGCACCGCAGAAGTCCTTCGCCGCCGACGGCGGGCTGTGGATCGCGGTCTTCTCCCCCGCCGCGCTGGAGCGGGCCGCCGCCGTCCACGGCTCGGGGCGCCATGTGCCCGAGTTCTTCTCGCTGCCCACGGCCATCGACAACTCCCGCAAGAACCAGACGTACAACACCCCGGCGGTGGCCACGCTGTTCCTGCTGGCGGACCAGCTCGACTGGATCAACGGCCAGGGCGGTCTGGACTGGGCGGTGCGCCGCACCGCCGACTCCTCCTCCCGGCTCTACGCCTGGGCGGAGAAGTCCCCGTACGCGACGCCGTTCGTGACCGACCCGGTGCACCGCTCGCAGGTGGTCGGCACCATCGACTTCGCCGACGAGGTCGACGCGGCGGCGGTCGCCAAGGTGCTGCGCGCCAACGGCATCGTGGACACCGAGCCCTACCGCAAGCTGGGCCGCAACCAGCTCCGGGTGGCCATGTTCCCGGCCGTCGACCCGGCCGATGTGGAGGCGCTGACCGCCTGCGTCGACTACGTCATCGAGCGGCTCTGAGCCGCCCCGGGCGGCGGGCCGGCCCCGCGGAGGGGCCGGCCCGCCTCTCATCCCTCATCGGTGTCCGGGTCCGGCCGGGCATCGCCACGCGGACGGGCGGGACGCACGCGGCGGTCCATGGCGCGGATATCACCGGACCGCATTCCCGTCCCGGAGTTCACCGGGCCGTGTGCTGCGGGAATGTGGTCCTTTTCCCGGCTCAGACGTACGGGTTGTACACGCGCCCGTAGGAAGATCCGTGGTTCTTTCCGCCGCCGTCGCTGCGGTAGGACACGTAACTGGAGCCGTGGAAGGTGTCGCCCTGAATGACGACGCGCACATACTGGATGTCGTAACTGTGCTCGAATTCGCCGGTGATGGTGCCGCCGGCATTCCATTCGGTGACGGCGAGCGATCCATTGGCGTAGATGAAGATGTCGGGCGGGGTGTAGCTGGACTGCCGGTCGACGGTCAGCGAGTAGCGGAACTTCCGCTTCCCGCTGTCGAACTGCACCCAGCCGGAGGCCCTGCCCAGGTTCTGGCTGTAGTTGTAGTCGCCGTCGACCACCTGGACCTGCACCGGGAGCTGGGCACCGTAGGCGGCCTGGGCGGGCGCCGTGTGCAGCAGGCCGGCCGCGAGCACCGCCAGGACGACGGTGACACTGCGGGCCGCATAACGGCTGAATAATCTTCCGAGCACTCGCTCTCACTCCTTCTCTGGCCGTGCGGGACCGCGGGCGAGAGTAGTGAGCGGCCGGTAAGCGTGCAAGATGCAGCGAACGGGAATCCCGGCACCTACCCATCGGTATTCGCACCGAATCGGCAGATGTCGCTCACCGAAAAACTTCCGCGCGGGCTCAGGCGCGCTGTTTCGGGGGGCGTTTGAGGCCGAAGAGGGAACCGGCCGCCAGGGCCACGTCGGCCGCGGCCGGCACCGAGACCTCCGCCGGGACGTTCATGCGGCGCAGTGCGCCCGCGAACACGTCCTCCAGCATGGCCAGCCGCCAGCTCAGCTCGTTGAAGCCCTCGGCCCGGGGCCGCCGGGAGAGCGCGGTGAGCAGCTCCTGCGCGCTGCTGCGGAGCGTGCCCAGCACCTGCCACTCATTGGGGTCGCGCGGCGGCTCCACGCCGGGCGCGGAGGGCGAGGGGGCGCCGAGGCCGTGCGGCACCCGGACCGGCAGTTCGGCGTACCAGCTCAGCAGCGCCCCGTTCAGGTCGGCCTGGAGGCCGTCGAGGATGGTGAGCAGCATATTGGCGCCCATGACCGTGGTCGCCGGCTCCGGGGGGAGTGTCTCCTCCGGCCGGCGCTGACCGTCCGATCCGTCCGCGGGGTCGGAATCCAGGTACGCCCGGATGACGACCGGCACCGCGTTGGCGCGCGGGCGCGGACGGCCGGGCGCGAGCACCGCCCGGACGGGATCTATGCCTCGCGCGGCTTCTCCGGCCGCCGTCTGGCATGCGTGGTCAGTGGTCACGGCTCCTTCACCACTTTCTGCAACGGGCGGCTGCCTCCGGCCGCTCCGCGTGTTTCAGGGCTGAGGACGTACCGTACCGCCGTTACGGGCTGTTGGAGGAGATGTGTGCATAGCGCAGTGAAACGCGCGAGGCGTGCACACCGGAGAGCAGGGCAACGGCTGAATTTGTCTACGCCCTTCACAAATAAGGTCCGGGGAATATCCGGTCCTCACCCGGCATCCGGACCGCCTCGGCCGCATACCGGAATTCATGCTCGAAAGCTGCCCCAACCGGCTTGGGAAACCGTCCCGTTGGCCCGGCGAAGAGACCGGGGAACGGCGCCCGCCCGCCGCGGTTCAGGAGACGAAGGCGCCGGGCGGGGCGGTGGAGGCGATGGTGTGCGCGGCGTAGCCGAGCTGCGCGTCGGTGAGGTCGGCGCGGGCGGTCAGCCGCAGCCGGGAGATCCCGTCCGGCACGGACGGGGGGCGGAAACAGCCGACCGCCAGCCCCGCGGTCCGGCAGGCCGCGGCCCAGGACACCGCCGCCCGCGGCGAGGGCGCCTGCACCGAGACCACCGCCGCGTCCGGACGGGTGGCCCGCAGCCCGGCGTCGGTGAGCCGGCCGTACAGCTCCTCGGCGACCGAGCGCACCCGTGCCGCCCGCAGCGGCTCTCCGTGCAGCACGGTCAGCGCCTCCAGCGCCGCGCCGGCCGCCGCCGGGGCCAGCCCGGTGTCGAAGATGAAGGTGCGGGCGGTGTTGACCAGGTACTCGATCACCCGGGCCGGGCCGAGCACCGCGCCGCCCTGGCTGCCCAGCGACTTGGAGAGGGTCACCGTCACCACCACGTCCGGTGCCCCGGCCAGCCCGGCCGCGTACGGGGCGCCGCGCCCGCCCTGCCCCAGCACGCCGAAGCCGTGCGCGTCGTCGACGAGCAGCGCCGCGCCCTGGGTGCGGCAGACCGCGGCAAGCTGGGCCAGCGGCGCGGCGTCGCCGTCCACCGAGAAGACCGAGTCGGAGACCACCAGCGCGCGGGCGGGATGCCCGATCAGGGCCTTGCGCACCGCTCCCGGGTCGGCGTGCGCCACCACCTCCACCTCGGAGCGGGAGAGCCGGCAGCCGTCGATGAGCGAGGCGTGGTTCCCGGCGTCGGAGACGATCAGGGTGTCCCGGCCGCCGAGCGCGGTGAGCGCGGCCAGGTTGGCGGTGTAGCCGGAGGAGAAGACCAGCGCGGCCTCGGTCCCGCAGAACCCGGCCAGCGCCGCCTCCAGTTCGGCGTGCAGTTCGGTGGAGCCGGTGACCAGGCGGGAGCCGGTGGCGCCGGCGCCCCAGCGGCGGGCCGCTTCGGCGGCGGCGGAGGTGACCCGGGGGTGGCGGGACAGGCCCAGGTAGTCGTTTCCGGCGAGGTCGAGCAGGCCGTCGTCGGACGCCCGGGGGCGCAGCGTCCGGGTGAGCCCGGCCTCGTCGCGCCGGGCGAGGTGGCCGTCGATCCAGCCGAAGGGGTCGGGCCGGAGCCGGTCGGGGCGGAGGAGTGGGTTCATGCGCGTGCCGCTCGCCTCTGCTGTGTTCAAGGGTGCCTGCGGTGGGGGATGCAGCGCGTCTCGTTCGTCGTCGTCGCTGGACGCACCTTCCCATGGTCGGCGGGACCGGGCAGCGCCGGGGTCGGCTACTCCTGCGGCTCCTGCGGCCCGCCGCAGCCGGGCGGCAGATCCCACTCCGCCCACACGCCCTTGCCCGAGGGGAGGTGATCACGCACTCCCCAGCGGTGGGCCAGCGCGCCGACCAGCCACAGCCCGCGCCCGCTCTCCGCCTCGGCGTCCGGCGGCGGCAGCGCGGGCGGCACGGCGGCGGGGTCGGGGCGCCGCTCCCCGCGCGCGTCCAGCACCTCCGCGCGCAGCACCGCGGGACGCGGCGTCCCGGGGCCGGTGGCCAGCCGGAGCTGGAAGTCCCGGCCGGCCACCCGGCCGTGCGTCACCGCGTTCGCCGCCAGCTCGCCCACGGTCTGCGTCACCGTCCGGCACATCTCCGACCCGTACGGCCAGCCCCACTGCTGGAGCTGCAACTCCGCCATCAGCCGGGCCAGCCGGGCCCCGCGCGGGGTCGCGCTGAACATCTGCCGGAACTCGCGCAGCGGCCCCGGGATATCGGTCATCTCGTAGGGGGGATTTTCCGTCTTCACCCCCACAAAGCTGGCGTGTTGTGCATAGCCTTGCCAGGGTTCGGAAGCGTACGGAACGTCCCCGTCCGATCGCGCACGGTGGCGGTCCGCCACGGCCCAGTGACCCGGGGGCGGGCGGTGCGTTGAGACTTTTCCAGCGCGACAGCGCGCGAGGGCGAAGGGAACACCCCCATGCTCGAAAGGGACGAAGCACACCACCAGGACCGGCACCAGACCCCGGAGACGGGCAGCGACCCGCTGCTGCGCGCCGCCGGCCGGATCATCAAGCGGCTGCGCGAGAACGCGGGCCTGACCCAGGCCCAGTTCGGCAGCCGGATCGGCTACGGCGCCGAACTCGTCTCCTCGGTCGAACGCGGTGTCCGCATCCCCCAGGAAGCCTTCCTCGACGGCGCCGAACGCGTCCTCGACGCCAAGGGCGTCCTCGCCTCCATGAAGGAGGACCTGGAACGGGTCCGCTTCCCCGCCCGCTTCCGCGACTTCGCCAAGTGGGAGAAGGACGCCATCAGCGTCTACGGCTACTCCCCGCTCCTCGTCCCCGGCCTGCTCCAGACCGAGGACTACGCCCGCGCGGTCATCGGAGGCAACTGCCCGCCGCTCGACCCCGAGACCATCGAGGAGCGGGTGACGGGCCGGATCGCCCGGCAGCGGCTCCTCGACCGCAGGCCGCCGGTGGTCTTCGGCTTTGTGATCGAGGAGTCCGTACTGCGCAGACCGGTGGGCGGCCGGGACGTCATGCGCCGCCAGCTGGCGGCGCTGCTGGAGCGCGGACGGCAGCCCCATGTCTCCCTCCAGGTGATGCCGACCGAACGCTGGGAACACAACGGGGTCCTCGGCTCGCTCACCCTGCTGGAGACCCGGGATCACCGGACGATCGTCTACACCGAGACGCAGGGCATCAGCGGGGTCATCTCCGACCGGAAACAGCTCAGCACCTTCACCCAGCGGCATGGCATCATCCGCATGCAGGCACTCGACGGGCCTGCCTCGGCACGGTTCATCGAGCAGATTGCGGGAGAACTGTGAGCTCCACTCTGACCTGGATAAAGAGCAGCTACAGCGACAGCGAGGGCGCCGAGTGCGTCGAAGTGGCGGTTGAGCCCGCGTGGTTCAAGAGCAGTTACAGCGACGGCGAAGGCGCCGAGTGCGTCGAGGTGGCCGCCTGTCCCCGCGCCGTGCATGTCCGGGACTCCAAGGCCCCCGGCACCGCACAGCTCACCTTCACCCCCACCACCTGGCGCCACTTCCTCACCCACACCCCCTGACCGGCTCCCGGCCCGGTCCGGGGCCAGGAGCCGTTGAGGAGCTGGGTGGTCAGCGGGAGAGGTTCTGGTATTTGCGGACGGCGAGGGGGAGGAAGACGGCGGTGATGAGCAGGGGCCAGACCACGGCCATCAGGGCGGAGTGCGTCTCGATCCAGCTCCCGCCGTGCGGCACCGGGTTGCCGAACAGGTCGCGGGCGGCGTTGGCGGTGGCCGAGACCGGGTTCCACATGGCGATGGCGCCCAGCCAGTCCGGCATCTTGTCCGGCGGCGTGAAGACGCTGGAGATCATGCCGAAGGGGAAGGCGACGGCGAAGAGATTGCCCGCCGACTCCTGGTTCTTCACGGTCAGGCCGAGCCAGACGCCGACCCAGATCAGGGCGAAGCGCAGCAGGAGCAGCAGGGCGAAGGCGTAGAGCGCGGCGAGCGGGGAGCCGTCCGAGCGCCAGCCGACGACCAGGGCGATGGCGGCCAGGATTGCCAGGTCGAGTCCGGCGTGCAGCACGTCGGAGACGCCTCGTCCGGTCACCACGGCCGAGGAGGACATGGGCAGGGAGCGGAACCGGTCGGTGACCCCGCGCTCCTTGTCGATGGCCACCGCCATTGCCGTGTTCATGAACCCGAAGGCCATGGTCATGGCGAACATGCCGGGCATGGCGTACTGCTTGAAGTCCACCTCACCGGCGGTGTCGCCGACCTCCATGGCGCTGCCGAAGACGTAGACGAACAGCAGCACCGAGACGATCGGGAAGCCGAGCTGCCAGGCGATGATCGAGGGCTGTCTGACGAGGTGGGTCAGGTCGCGGCGGACGATGGTCCAGCAGTCGGCGAGGGCCCAGTGGAGGCGGCGCTCCGGTCCTGTCATGCGCAGCAGCTCGGTGGTGGCGGTGCCGGTGGTGGTCATCGGGCGGGCTCCTCGGTGGCGGGGGTCTGCTCGGCGGGGAGGCCGGTGAGGCGGAGGAAGACCTCGTCGAGGGTGGGGCGGCGCAGGCCGAGGTCTTCGACGGCGATCTCGCGTTCC
Organism: Streptomyces sp. YIM 98790; assembly: GCF_011421595.1. Classification (GTDB taxonomy): domain Bacteria; phylum Actinomycetota; class Actinomycetes; order Streptomycetales; family Streptomycetaceae; genus Streptomyces. The sequence continues at coordinate 11,792 of NZ_WTLH01000065.1, forward strand.
TGGAGGGTGCGGGCGACCTCGGTGAGCGCGGTCACCCGGTCGGCGACCGGGGCGTGGACGCGCAGCTCCTCCTCGTCGGTCTGGGGTTCGTGCCCGCCGCTGACCCGGGCGACGGCCTTGACGGTCTCGGGGAGGTCGGCCGGGTCCTGGACCACCACCTCGATGCGGTCGCCGCCGATGGCCCGCTTCAGCCCGGCCGGGGAGTCCTCGGTGATCTTGCGGCCGTGGTCGATCAGCACGATCCGGTCGGAGAGCTTGTCCGCCTCGTCCAGGTAGTGGGTGGTGAGCAGCACGGTGGTGCCGGAGGCGGCCAGGGTGCGCACCGCGTCCCAGACCTCCATCCGGCCGCGCGGGTCGAGTCCGGTGGTGGGCTCGTCCAGGAAGAGGACCTCGGGGGCGAGGATCATGGAGGCGGCAAGGTCGAGCCGGCGGCGCATGCCGCCGCTGAAGGCCGAGGGGGCGGTGTCGGCGGCCTCGGTGAGGTCGAACCGCTCCAGCAGTTCGTCGGCTCGGCGGCGGGCGAGGCGTCCGTCGAGGTGGAACAGGCGGCCGAACATCACCAGGTTCTGGCGGGCGGTGAGGATCGGGTCCACGGCGTCGTTCTGGCCGGTCAGACCGATCCTGCGGCGGACCTTGCGGGGTTCGCGCAGCACATCGTGGCCGCCGACCAGGGCCCGGCCGCCGTCCGGCCGGGTGAGGGTGGACAGGATGCGGACCGAGGTGGTCTTGCCCGCTCCGTTGGGGCCGAGCAGGCCGTAGACCTTGCCGCGCGGTACGGCCAGATCGAAGCCGTCCAGCGCCCGCTTGACGCCGTTTTCCCCGCGGTAGGTCTTCACCAGCCCTTCGGCGAGCACCGAGTGCGGCATGTTTGCCTCTCCTCCCCTTCTGGGTACGCCGTACCCAGAATCGCGTACACCGTACCCAGAAGTCAAGCGTACGGCGTACGCACGCATTCCGGCCTGGCAGCGGACGGATAGGATGGCGGCGCGATGACCACGGCACACAGCGGAAGCGGCGACCCCGGCCGCAGCATGGAACTGCTCTGGCGCGGTACCGCGGAGCGGCCCGGACGCGGCCCCCGCCCGGCCCTCTCCCTGGAGCGGATCGTCACGGCCGCCGTCGAGCTCGCCGACCGCGAAGGGCTGGAGGCGCTTTCCATGCGGCGGGTCGCGGCCGAGCTGGGGGTCGGCACCATGTCGCTGTACCGCTATCTGCCGGGCAAGGGCGAGCTGCTGGACCTGATGCTGGACCACGTCGTCGGCCCTCCGGAGGAGCCCGCCGAGGAACCCGGCGAGGAGCACGCCGGAGCGGGCGGCGGGGCGGCCGGGGACGGGCCGCGCTGGCGGCGGGACGTCGCGGCACTGGCGCGCGGCGTCTGGCGCCTGTATCACGCGCATCCCTGGCTGATCCACGTCAACCAGGCGCGGCCGGTGCTGGGCCCCAACTCGCTGGCCGGTTTCGACCGGGCACTGGCCTCGCTGAACGGCCTGGGCCTCTCCGCCAAGGAGAAGGTGAAGATCATCATGGCCGTCGAGCACTATGTCACCGGCACCGCCCGGACCTTCATCCTCCAGCGGCAGGTCGTCGAGCAGACCGGAGTCAGCGACGAGGAGTTCTGGGCCTCCCAGGGACCGGTCCTCACCGAGGTGCTGGGCGGCGGGAGGTTCCCCGAGGTGGCCCGGCTGCCCGGGGACACCTTCGCCATCGAGGGCGAGGAGGCGCTGGAGTTCGGTCTCGGCCCGCTGCTGGACGGCCTGGCCCTGGTGATCGCGCACCGCGCGGAGCACCCGGCGCCCCCGGAGGAGCAGAGCGACGCCGACTGCTGCTCCCCGGACGCCACCGGGGACCGTCCGGCGGACGGCCGGGCGGACGGTCCGGCGGGCTGAGCCCGCCGCACCGGTCAGGCGCGGCGCGAGCCGCCGCCCCTGCGGAAGGCCCGGCGCAGCGCGAAGACCAGCACGGCCACCGCCACGGCGGCCACCACCATCCGGCCGGTCCCGGTGCCGCCGTCGCCGTCGCTCTCCCCGGCCGTGGCGCCGCCGTCGGAGCCGTCCTCCCCGCCGGGTCCCGGCCCCCCGGCCGCCTCGTCCTGCCCGGTCTCCCCGGTCTCCCCGGGTGACGCCTCCTCACGGGCGCTGTCCGGCATCCGCTCGCCGCGCAGTCCGACGCTGCGCACGTCGGAGAACTGGCCCTCGCTGCCGAAGACCAGGGAGCGGCCGTCCGGCGTGAAGGTCACCGATTCGCCCTGCGGCTGTATCGGGACGTTGATCAGGCCGACCGACTCGGGGGTGCCGCCGTCCTGCCAGCGGAACATCTCGGAGGTGAAGTAGCCGCGCAGCAGCAGCCGGGAGCCGTCCGGGGAGAAGGCCCCGTCGGTGACCCACAGGTCGGTGTCCCAGAACCGCCGGAAGAGATTGACCCCGTCCGGGGTGAGCCGCTCCGGACCGGCGTAGAGGGCGGCCGTGCCGTCGTCGCGCTTGCTGGCGATGTAGACCCGGCCGGTGCCGGGGTGCACCATCAGCGCCTCGGCGTCGCGCGGGCCGTCGTCGTACTGCACCGGAAGGATCTCGGGCGTGACGGTGACGTCGGCCAGTTGCTCCGGCTCGGCGAACCGGTAGATCCACACGGTGTCCCAGCCGCCGTCGAAATTGTCGCCGATGTCCCCGACGTAGAGGCTGCCGTCCGGGCCGAGGTGAATGGCTTCCACATCGCGGAACTCCACGCCCTGGAGGGTGACCGTGGCCACGGTGCGCCCGCCGGCGCTGTCCACGGCGAAGATCTGCGGGGCGTAACCGCTGTCGTTGTGCGTCCAGTAGACGCCCGGGTGGCGGTGGCTGGCCTGGAGGCCGCTGGACTCCATGATCCGCTCGTCCTCGATGGTGAACTCCACCTCGTCGGCCGCCGCGGCCGGGGCGGCGGTCACGGCCAGGGCGGCGACGGGGACGAGGGCGACGGCGGCGGCGCGCGGCACGCTCCAGGACAGACGCATGGGCCCAAGCCTGCCATCCCGGCCGCGCGTCCGGCGGTCCGCTCTTGCCTGGAGCGCACTCGAAGCGGCTAGCGTGCGCTCCATGGATCAGATGCAGTACACACAGCTGGGGCGTACCGGCCTCAAGGTCAGCCGGCTGGTGCTGGGCACGATGAACTTCGGTCCGCACACCGACGAGGCGCACAGCCACGTCATCATGGACGCCGCGCTGGACGCGGGCATCAACTTCTTCGACACGGCGAATGTGTACGGCTGGGCGCCCGACAAGGGACGCACCGAGGAGATCATCGGCAGCTGGTTCGCGAAGGGCGGTGACCGCCGGGAGAAGGTGGTGCTGGCCACCAAGTGCTACGGCAGCATGCAGCAGCACGACGGCCCGGTCTGGCCCAACACCGACAAGCTCTCGGCGGTGAACATCCGCCGCGCGGTGGAGGGCAGCCTGAAGCGGCTGGGCACCGACTACATCGACGTGTACCAGTTCCACCACGTGGACCGGGCCACGCCGTGGGAGGAGATCTGGCAGGCGATCGACGTCCTGGTCAAGCAGGGCAAGATCCTCTACGCGGCCTCCTCCAACCACGCGGGCTGGCACCTCGCGCAGGCCAATGAGACGGCGGCGCGGCTGGGCATGCTGGGCCTGGTGAGCGAGCAGTGCCTGTACAACCTGACCGAGCGGCGCGCCGAGATGGAGGTCATCCCGGCGGCCCGCGGCTACGGCATGGGCGTCATCCCGTGGTCGCCGCTGGGCGGCGGCCTGCTGGGCGGGGCGCTGCGCAAGGCCGCGGAGGGCGGCGGCGCCCGCTCGCTTGCCGCGCTGGAACGGACCAAGATCAGCCGTCGGCAGATCGAGCAGTACGAGGAGCTGTGCGCCAAGCACGGGCTGGAGCCCGGCGAGGTGGCGCTGGCCTGGCTGCTGGCCCAGCCGGGCGTCACCGGCCCGATCGTGGGCCCGCGCGACCTGGCGCAGCTGGAGTCGGCGGTGCGGGCCGTGGGCCTGGATCTGGACGCCGGGCTGCTGGCCGGGCTGGACGAGATCTTCCCCGGCCCCGGGCCCTCCCCGGAGGCCTTCGCCTGGTGACCGCCTGAGGCGGTCCCACCGCCGCGCCCGGACCGGTGCGTCGCGGGCGGACGGGTGCGGACGGGTGCGGACGCGGGCGCAGAACGGTGACTCCCCGTTCCGGCGCCCGCGTCGCGCACCGGGCACATGCCTCCGCGCCGCCTCCCCGGGCGTCAGCCGCCGAGGGCGCCGACGACGAACACCACCGCGAACATCAGCAGCAGTGCGGCGCTCACGATCCGCGTCCTGGTCTTGGCATCCACGCCCTCAACCGTAACCGCTCACGGCTCGGTGGTGCGGAGCGGCCCGAGCGGCCACGCCCCCTGCACCGCGTAGCGCGGCCGGGCGCCCGGCACCCCCGCCTCCGGCGGTTCGCTGCGCATCAGCACCAGCTCACCGGCGCGCCAGGCGGCGGACCGGAATCCCTCCAGCGCGGCCGCCGCCGCCCGCAGCCCTTCGGCCGCGGCCCGGCTCGCCGGCGCCTGCCGGCCGCCGCGGGCCAGTGTGAGATGCGGGTGGTAGGCACGGGTTTCCTGATGCGGCGCGCCTGCCTTGCGGCCGGCCGCCCGGGCGGCCGTGGCCAGGCGGGAGAGCGCGATGCGGTCCCCGCCCACCCCCGCCCACAGCACCCGGTCGCCGAACCGGCCGCCGCCGGCCAGCCACAGCTCGACGGCGGGGCGGCGGCGGGCCAGCCGCGCCAGCCGCTCCTCCAGATCGCTCACCGCGGCCTCGGGCATCTCACCGTAGAAGGCCAGGGTCAGATGCCAGTCCTGCCGGACGGTCCAGCGGAAATCACCGGTGCCGGGCAGTTCGCGCAGGGCGCACACGGCCCCGGCGATCTCCTCCAGGACCTCGGGCGGCGGCAGCAGCGCGGCGAAGACTCTCACGCCCCCAGTCTGGCCCAGCCCCTTGCCCGCCGGAACGGCGATCACCATCCGGCGGGGCGGAGCGGGCCGGGCGCCGGAGCGGGCCCGGCCGGAGCTGGCCGGGCCGGGCCGGAGCGGGTGGCCGCGGGCCGGCTAGGCGTTGGCACGCTGGCCGGGCGCGGGCACCACCGGGCCCGGGGTGCGCGGCACGAAGGCGAGACGGCGGTGGCCGGGCCGCAGGTCGATCTTCAGCCGCAGCCCGCCGATGCGGGCCAGGATGAGCGCCACCCCGAAGGCCGCCGCGGCGCACAGCACGCCGCCGGACAGCAGCCCGATCCGGGGCCCGTAGGTGTCGGTGATCCAGCCCAGCAGCGGGGCGCCGACGGGGGTGCTGCCCAGGAAGACCATCATGTAGAGGCTGATCACCCGGCCGCGCACGGCCGGGTCGGCGGCCATCTGCAGGCTGGTGTTGGCGCTGATCATGAAGGTCATGCCGATCAGCCCCAGCGGCACCATCAGCGCGGCGAACACCCAGAAGAACGGGGCGCCGGAGGCGGCGGCCAGCAGCAGCCCGAAGAGTCCGGCGCAGGCCACGGTGAACCGCATCCGCCGGCTGCCGCGCTTGGCCGCCAGCAGCGCCCCGGCCAGCGAGCCCACCGCCATCAAGGTGTTGAGCAGGCCGTAGGTGCCTGCGCCGGAGTGGAAGACCCGGTCGGTGAAGGCCACCAGCCAGATCGGGAAGTTGAAGCCGAAGGTGCCCACGAAGCCGACCAGCACGATGGGCCACAGCAGTTCCGGTCTGGCCCGCACATGGGCCAGCCCTTCGCGCAGCTGGCCCTTGCGGCGGGGGGCGCGCTCGGTCGGGAACAGCTCGGCGGTGCGCATCAGCAGCAGGCCGGTGACCGGCGCCAGGAAGGACAGCCCGTTGTAGAGGAAGGCCCAGCCGCTGCCGACCGCGGTGATGAGCACACCGGCCACCGCCGGGCCGATGATGCGGGCGGACTGGAAGCTGGCCGAGTTGAGCGAGACGGCGTTGGGCAGCAGGGCCGGGCCGACCAGCTCGGAGACGAAGGTCTGGCGGGCCGGGTTGTCCGCCACCGTGGCCAGGCCGAGGGCGAAGGCGAGCGCGTACACGTGGTAGACGCGCACCTCGCCGGTGAAGGTGAGCACCGCCAGGGTGATTCCGATCAGGCCCATCACGGACTGGGTGCACAGCAGCAGCTTCCGCTTGTCCAGGCGGTCGGCGAGCACACCGCCGTAGAGGCCGAAGAGCAGCATGGGAAGGAACTGCAGGGCCACCGTGGCGCCGACCGCGGTGGCCGAGCCGGTGAGGGTGTGCACCAGCCAGTCCTGGGCGATGCGCTGCATCCAGGTGCCTATGTTGGACACCGTCGAGCCGATGAAGTGGATGCGGTAGTTGCGGATTCTGAGCGAGCTGAAGGTCGAGGTCGCGGAGAGACGGCGGGCGGGGTCTGCGGGCTGGTCGGGTTCGGGTGCGGACGCTGCTCCGGGTCCCGGACTCAAGGAGAACACTCCCTTGCACGTGCGGTGTGGTTCTGCGGGAAGGCCGCCGCGGTTGCGGCGCGGGGTCCGGCGCGCGGGGGCGGGCGGGGCGGCCCGGGCGGCCGGCGGTCAGAGGTGGGCCAGCTTGTGGAGGACGGGGGCGGCACCGCGCAGCAGTGCCCACTCCTCGTCGTCGAGCTGGGCGGCGAGGCCGGCCAGCCAGGCGTTGGTCTGCGCCCGGGTGGCCTGGAGCATCTCCTCGGCCCGCTCGGTGGGGGTGACGGTCTTCTGGCGGCGGTCGTCGGCATGCGGTTCGAGCCGGACCAGGCCGCGGTCCTGGAGCTGGGAGATGATCCGCGTCATGGTCGGCGGCTGGACGTGCTCCTTGCGGGCCAGCTCCCCCGGGGTCATGGCGCCGCAGCGGTGCAGGGTGCCGAGGGCGGAGAGCTCGGCCAGGCCCATCGAGCGGTCCACCCGCTGATGCCGGATGCGGCGGGCGAGCCGCAGTACGCCGACCCGGAGGGTGTTGACGGCAGCGGCGTTCTCCGCCGCGTGCCCGGCCGCATCGCCGGCCGCGTGCTGCGCCGCGTTGCCGGTGGCGCGCGGCGGCTCGCCGGACGGTGCGTCCGGTATCGGCCGGTGCGGGGGCTCGAAAGGGGAGGCTTCGGACATGATGATCACCTTACATGATTAGCTTCCCTAACGAAAGTTCTGGCGTTGAAAGGTGAAAGAGGCCACGTTCCCTGGCCCTGGGGGCGCTCTCGTACTCTGGTCACTACAGGTGCGAGGGAGGCGGAATGCGCTGGGGAGACCTGACCAGCGGGACCCGGGAGGCCCCGGAACCGCTGGAGGGCAATGTGGTTGCCACGGTCACGGCCGCCACCGCGGTGTGGGCCGTGCTGTTCCTCGTCCAGCTGCCCTTCTACGGCCGGCTGTCGGACCAGGGCCGGGAGCACTGGCTGTGGATCTGTCTGACCGGCTTCGGCCTCGGCCTGTTCGGCCTCTGGTACAGCCGCCGCCGGGAGGCCGCCCTGCGCGCCGCCCGCGAGCGGGACGGGGCCGCGGCGGACTCCCCGGCCGAGGACGCACCGCCCGAGGGCCCGCGGCCCGGCGGGACCGCCTGACCCCCGCCCGGCCGCGCCGTGACCACCAGCGAGCCGATGGACGCCGAGCCCGTCGCCGGGGAATCCGCCGGGCCCGGAGCGCCGCCCCGTAACGTCGTCCCCATGACACAGACCGAGGCCCCGGCGGCCTCACGGACATCCGGGCTGACCGCGGCCGAGGTCGCGCAGCGCGTGGCGCGCGGGCAGGTCAACGACGTCCCGGTGCGTTCCTCCCGGTCCGTCGGTGAGATCGTCCGGGCGAACGTCTTCACCCTCTTCAACGCCGTCATCGGCACACTGTTCGCCATCGTCCTGGTCGTCGGCCCGATCCAGGACGGGCTGTTCGGCTTCGTCATCATCGCCAACGCGCTGATCGGCATCGTGCAGGAGCTGCGCGCCAAGCGGACCCTGGACAGCCTGGCGTTGATCGGCGAGGCCCGGCCCACCGTGCGGCGCGACGGCCGCAGCCAGGAGGTCGGCACCTCCGAGATCGTGCTGGACGACGTCATCGAGCTGGCCCCCGGCGACAAGATCGTGGTGGACGGCACGGTCGCCGAGGCGGACAGCCTGGAGGTGGACGAGTCGCTGCTCACCGGCGAGGCCGATCCGGTCCTGAAGCACCCCGGCGACCCGGTGCTCTCCGGCAGCTTCGTGGTGGCCGGCGGCGGCGCCTTCACCGCCACCAAGGTCGGCCGCGAGGCCTACGCCGCCCAGCTCGCCGAGGAGGCCTCCCGCTTCACCCTGGTCCACTCCGAACTGCGCAGCGGCATCAGCAAGATCATCAAATACTGCGTGATGCTGATGGTCCCGGCCGCCGTCGGCCTGGTCTTCAGCCAGCTGGTGATCGAGCGGGCGGATGTGGCCGAGGCGGTGCGCCGGATGGTCGCCGGGATCGTGGTGATGGTGCCGGAAGGGCTGGTACTCCTCACCTCGGTGGCCTTCGCCATCGGTGTCATCCGGCTCGGCCGCAAGCAGTGCCTGGTGCAGGAGCTGCCCGCGATCGAGGGCCTGGCCCGGGTGGACGTGGTCTGCCTGGACAAGACCGGCACCCTCACCGAGGGCGGCATGGACCTCAGCGAGATCCGCCTGCTGGACGGCACCGACGGCGGGCCCGCGGCCGGCGAGGCGTACGTCCGGCAGGCGCTGGGCGCGCTGGGCGAGAGCGATCCGCACCCCAACGCCAGCATGCAGGCGGTGATCGACGCCTGCCCGGCCCCGGACGGCTGGCGCTGGCGGGAGACCCTGCCCTTCTCCTCGGCCCGCAAGTACAGCGGGGCCGCGCTCAGCGAGCCGGACGGCTCGTCCGGCACCTGGCTGCTGGGCGCCCCCGACGTCCTGCTGCCCGAGGGCCACCCGGCGCTGGCCGAGACCGAGGCGCTGAACGCCGAGGGTCTGCGGGTGCTGCTGCTGGCCCGCTCCGAACTGCCGCTGGAGGAGCTGGCCGAGCCGGGCGGGGCCGTGGGCGGCGCGGCCCGGGTCACCGGGGCGGTGCAGCCGCTGGCCCTGGTGGTGCTGGAACAGCGGCTGCGCCCGGACGCCGGCGACACCCTGCGCTACTTCGCCGAGGAGAACGTCACCGCCAAGATCATCTCCGGGGACAACGCGGTGTCGGTCGGTGCGGTCGCCGCCAAGCTGGGCCTGCCCGGCGCCCGGCGGCCGGTGGACGCCCGCAGGCTGCCCGACGACCAGGAGAGCATGGGCGAGGTGCTGGAGGAGGGCACCGTCTTCGGCCGGGTCACCCCGCAGCAGAAGCGGTCCATGGTCGGCGCCCTCCAGGCCCGCGGCCACGACGTGGCCATGACCGGAGACGGCGTCAACGACGTGCTGGCGCTGAAGGACGCCGACATCGGGGTGGCCATGGGCTCCGGCTCGGAGGCCACCCGGGCGGTCGCCCAGATCGTGCTGCTCAACAACAGCTTCGCCACCCTGCCGTCGGTGGTCGCCGAGGGCCGGCGGGTGATCGGCAATATCGAGCGGGTGGCCAATCTCTTCCTCACCAAGACCGTCTACTCGGTCTTCATGGCCTGGGCGGTGATCCTCGCCCATGTGCCGTATCCGTTCCTGCCCCGGCACCTGACCCTGCTGTCCTCGCTGACCATCGGCATCCCGGCGTTCTTCCTCGCGCTCGCTCCGAACCGGGAGCGTGCCCGGCCGCACTTCGTGCGCCGGGTGCTGCGGCTGGCCGTGCCGTTCGGGCTGATCGCGGGCGTGGCCACCTTCACCACCTACCTGCTGGCGCGCGCCCACTACGGCGCCGCGGAGAGCACCCGGGAGGCGGAGACCAGCGCGGCCACCCTGACCCTGTTCCTCATCGCGCTGGGCGTGCTGGCGATCATCGCCCGGCCGTACACCTGGTGGCGGCTGCTGCTGATCGCCACCATGGCCGCCGGTTTCCTGACGGTGCTGGTCACGCCCTGGCTCCAGGAGTTCTTCGCGCTCAATCTGGAAGGGCTGATGATGCCCTGGGCCGCGGTGGGCATCGCCGTCGCCGGAGTGGCCGGCCTGGAAGTGGCCTGGCGGATCGTGCCGCGCTACTGGCCGGATCTGCCCGCCGCCGCGCACTGAGCCCCCACAGCTCGGTACGCGACGACGGGCAGTCCGGTGGGGCCGCGGCCCCGGCCGACCGGTAGCCGGCCGGTCGAGTTGCGGCCGGAGCCGCGGCTGCCCTCCTCCTGTTCCCCCCGGGGTTCCCCCCAGAGGCCCCGCGGGGGTCCGAGGTGAACAGGCGGCGGGCCCTCAGGTGCTGGTCCGGGAGAGCACGGCGCCGGTGTACGCGTCCACCTCGGTCCGTTCGATCCGCGGGAAGCGCAACTCCGGCTCTGCTCCTGGGTATTCCTGCTCGTCGTTTCTGTTGTGCCCGCCGGTTCCGGCGGGTCCGGCGGGTCCGGCGGGTCCGGCGGGTCCGGCGGGCCGGCTGTGTTCCGTCGCCGCCGTCTGCTGCCGGGGCAGGGCGGAGCGGGGGCCGCCGCCCCAGTTGCCGCGGTCGAGCGTGACCGTCCAGCGGCTGGTGTGCCAGATGTCGGCCTCGGCCGTGGCCGGGGCGGTCCGGTCACCGGCCAGCCGGCGGGCGGTGGCCATGGCCTCGGCCGCGGACACCCGCAGCGGCTTGCGCTCCTCCGTCGCCGCGGCGGGCGGGGCCGCCGTGCCCTGGGCGTCCGCGAAGTAGACCACCGCACCCGAGCGGAGGTCGATCTCCACGGACACCTCCCGTGCACCGGGCACGCCGGACCACAGCGGACGCCAGCGCAGCAGCCGCAGCGCGTCGCCGTCCAGATGGCTGACCGGCTCGTCGGCGGTGAGCATCCAGCCGTCCATGCCCGGTCCGCAGCCGGGCACGTTCTCCTCCGCGAAGCGCAGGGCCGCCAGCCGCGCGCCCTCGGCGGAGAGCCGCACCGGGCCGTTGACGGAGGGGGTGGCCACCGCGTCCAGCACCGAGCCGCAGGGCCGCACGCGGTAGGACACCCCCTCCGCCGTGGTCACCTCGGTCAGACCGGCGCACTCCTTGGTCGCCCGGGAGGCCGCTGTCGCCGGGGAGGAAGCAACGGACACCGGGGTGAGTTCGTGGAAGCCCGAGAACGGCCCGGTGACCGTCGGGCCGTACGGCAGGCCGTCATGGGCGCCTCCGGCGGCCCCGCGGATGACATAGCGGTGCCAGCCGCCGCCGTGTCCCTCCCGCACCACCAGGTCGGTGCGGGCCCGCGCCAGGGCGGTGAGCAGCGTGGCGCCCTCGGCCTTGTAGGCGGAGAAGCGGCTCCAGAAGAAGTTGCCCGAGCCCTCGCCGTTGCCGGCCGGCACACCGGGGGCGGTGGCCGGGTAGTAGACCAGGCCGGAGAAAGTGATCACCGAATCGACTCCCCGGGACACCGAGGCCGCACCGAAGTCCGCCCAGCGGGAGGTACAGCAGCCCGCGAGCAGCAGCAGGCTCATTCCGCGTTTCCCGCCGTCGCCGGGCGGCCGCAGGACGGCAGGGGGACGCGGAGCGACGAGGCCGGCCGGCCCGGTCTCCTCCCGCGGCACCGGTCGGCACCCGGGGTGGACGACGGTGCTGTGGCGGTTCGGTTCTCCTGTCGCACCATGTCGATGGTCTCTCCCTCCGTCGGCGGCTGTGAGAGCGTGACACCTGCTCTACGGGGGGAGGCGGGGTCTGCGTCGCACGACTTCGGAAAAAATTCCCGGAGCCGGTGCGGGCCGCCGCGGGAGCCGGACCGGCGCGGCCGTGAAGCCGTTCCCCGGCACCGGCCGGGCCTTCGGAAGGGGGCCGGTCAGGAGGCCGGGGCCCGGCCGGCGGGGGCCGCGGTGGTGCCCTCCGGGCCGGTGGCCGCCGGGCCCGCGCTTCCCCCGGTGCCCGTTCCCTTTTCCGTTCCGCGGCCGGTTCCGGCGCCGGAGGCGGAGGCGGCGCCGGAGGAGTTCTGCCGCCCCTGCGCGCCCGCACCGCCGGAGGCCGCGCCGGAGTGGGCGGTGCCGCCGGCCGAGGCACCGGCCGAGGCGGCGTGACCGGAACCGCCGGACTGCTCCGGGTGCCGTTGCGGACCTCCGGGTGCCTGGCCGTTCCCCGCCGAGGCACCGGCCGAGGCACCCGCCGACGCTCCCGCGGAGGTTCCGGGGGAGGCGTTGCCCTGGGGGCCGCCGGCCCCGGCCGCGTCCGCCGGGGGGCCGGTGACCGTGCCCGGGCCGGCGGTCAGGGGGTCCGGGTTCACCCCCGCGGCCGGCCCGGGCTGGCCGGGCTCCCCCCTGGCGTCCCGGTTCCCGGCGTTCCCGGCGTTCCCGCCGATCCCGCCGTTCTTGTCGCCCTCGTCGGCCTTGCCGTCCTTGCCGTTCCTGCCCTTGGAGTCCTTCGTCTTCTCCGGGTCCTCCTCCGGGGCGGCGTGGTCGGCCGCCGTGGGTTCGCCCGGGAACCACTCGCCGCTGCCGTCCCCGGCGTTCCCGCCGCCGTCCGGGTTGTCCGGGGCGCCGTTCCCCGGCCGTTCCTGCGGCGGTCCGGTCTCGGTGACCACCGGCACCACCAGCAGGCCCAGCCCGGCGGCCGAGGCCGCCGCCGCGGCCACCGGCGCGGGCGCAGGCCCGGCCGCGCCGGAGCCGCGCACCATCGCCCGCCACAGCCAGATCCCGGCCGCCAGCGTCCCGGCCAGCACGGCACGCAGCGTCTTGCGGCCCCGGGCCAGCAGCGACTGCACCGCCCGGTAGCTCAGCCCCATGTGCCGGGCGATCCGGTCCAGGTCCATGCCCTCGGCCTGGAGGGCCAGGGCCTCGGCCTGACGGGCGGGCAGCAGTTCGTCCCGCCGCCGCTGCAGCCAGCGGGCCTCGGCCACGTCGCAGACCGACTCCTCCACGCTGCGCTCCGCGCCCGGCTGGGCGGGCAGGGCGGGCAGCTCGAACGCGGTCCCGCCGCCGCTGCCGGTCTCCCGCCGCACCTGCCGGTAGCGGTCCACGCAGAGCCGGATGGTGACGGTGGTCAGCCAGGAACCGAGGCGCTGCGGGTCGAGATCGCGCCGCTCGGCCGCGCGCAGCATGGCCTCCTGCACGGCGTCCTCGGCGTCCTCCCGGGTGGCGGAGCGGCGCATGGCGATGCGCAGCAGCTCCTCGCGATGGCTCCACACGCGTGCCCACCAGTCGTCCCCGGTGCGGTTCCACGCTGCGCTCACGGCTGGCCTCCCCGCTGTCCCGGCCGGTGCCCGGCCTGCACGCGGCATAGCAGTAGCTGTCTCCTCGCCCTGCCGGGGGACGACGTCCCGGGGGCACCATGAAGCACAACAGTCAACCGGTGCCGCCCGCAAGGGTTGCTCATCTCATCGTCATCATTCCGGTCACCCGCGCCCCACAAACCGCCGCCGGGAAACCCGCCGTTCACCCGAACCGTACCGTTATGGCGAAGGGCGGCCCGGGGATGCGGTGCGCAGCACCTGCGCGGCACCGAGCAACGCGACCAGGGCCGCCGCCCACTGGCCCATGCCGCGCAGCAGCCGGGGTGCGGACCGCCCGGAACGGACCGCCCCCGGCCTCAGCCGCCGCTCCACCTCCGCGACCTTCAGCCGGACGGCGTGCACGTGCCAGATCCAGGTCTCCTCCTCGCGCAGCCCGCAGCCGAGGAGGAAGACGTGCAGTTCCTCGGTGGACGGCAGGCCGGCATTGACGCCGGCCATCCGCTGCACCGTGCGGGCGCCCAGCGGCATGCCCAGGCGGGCGGTGGCGTCCGCCACGTCCTGCGGCCGGAGGTCCTTCTCCGCCAGCAGTCCGCGCAGGACGTCGGCGAAATCGTGCCCGTCGTCGCACAGGGAAAGGTCGGTGCCGCGCTGATCGGGGCGGGCGGGGCCGAGTGCCGCGGGCGGGACGGCGGACGGGGCGGGCGCGGCGGACGGGGCGGACGCGGCGGAGGACGCGGCCCCGCGCCGGCCGCCGCGCCTCGCCGCCCGCCCGTCGTCCGGCCCGGCGGCCTCGACGCTGAGCCTGGCCGTCACCCACGCCTCCTGCCAGAAGGCGTGCGAGGCCCGCGGGTCGCAGGCCTGGGCGAACTGCCAGACCACCGGCCAGGTCGGCAGCTTCGCGCCGGAGGCTGCGGCGGAGAGCGTCGCGGGCGCGTAGTGGCAGCGCGCGGAGAGCTCCTTGATGGTCAGCCCGGCTTCCCGGCGCAGCTCGCGCAGCAGCTTGCACAGCGCGGCGAGGCCGTCCGGCACATCGTCGTCGAGTTCCTTCTCACGCCGCGCCATCGCGGTGCCCCTCGGGCTCGTCCCTCCTGCTGCTCGCCGGGACCGGGGGAAATGCGGCGATCAGGGCGGCGAACATGGACAGGCCGAAGGAGGCGGCCTCCGGCCAGGACGTCCCCGCCCTGGCCAGGCCCGTGGCGGCGGCCGTGCCCAGCAGCCCTACCACCAGCACGTGTCCGGCATGACGGACCCGTCGTGTTGTTCGGTGTCGCACCTTGCGTTCTCTCCTGCGGGACTGGGGCGGGGTCCGGCGGCCGTCTGCGGATACGCGAACGGCGCGGGCTTCCCCGCGGCTCGGGCTGAGCGCCTGTCGGCACCCATGCGCGGCGACGGCAATCGCTGTTCCGCATGGGTCGTGCCTGCGTTCGGACCCCATAGTGCCGGACGAGTACCGCCGCCACCACGAGATCACCGGGCAGGGGGCGAATGCCGAAGAATTGGTGTGATGAACCGTCAGAATGCTGCTCCGGGCGGGTGTTGGCGGCATATGCGGCCGGTATGCGCCGGGTCCGGCGGTGCACCGCGGAGGGGGAGCGGAAAACCCGGTTTGTCCCGCTGGCACTCAGTGCCCTCACCTGCACCGCGCGTGCGTCCGCGAACCCCGCCCGGATGCCGCTCCCCTGCCGCGGAATTCCGGAAAGAAGGCGCAGCATTGTCGACTTAACTTCTATCCGGGCAGCTCAGCGAGGTGACGCCGAAAGCCGCCGGGCATTCTTTCCCGTGCTCGGCACGAGCGAATCGGCATGCGGTCCGCTAGTCTCTTTCGCGGTCCGCGGTGTCGCCACCGCGGAAGACGGGTTCGCGCTGCGAGCCCGCGGCCAAGGCGTTCTCTCTTGGGCTGAGCGCACACCTTGGCTCGGTCCCCCGCGGCAACGGGGGACCTCCGTCTTCCGCTCCGCTGCAGGAGCGCTACTCACCGCATCCCGGCGCCGCCCGGGAAGTTTCCGGGCAGTGGAGGTAACTGCCCGGTATGCGGCAGAGAACGCGGCCAGAGGGAGTCATCTCCACCGAACAATCGGGGGAGTTGTGACAAACCTCACCCGGCCGTCCGAGCCCGGAGCGGGCGCGGACGGCCGGGTGGGACGGCGGGACGGGCTCAGTCGAACCAGCGGGCGGTGGCGAGTTCGGGCACCCGGCCCGGGTCCTCCAGCAGCGCGGCCAGCTCGAAGCGGCGCGGCCACTGACCGGCCGCCCAGGCCAGCCCGGCGGCCAGGCCCTCCACCGTGGCGGCGTGCAGGGTGCCGTCACCGGTGAGCCGCCATTCCAGGTCCAGGCCGTCGATCAGCAGCGCGTCGTGCTCCAGATAGCTCTCCGGTGCGGCCGGACCCAGCAGGGCGCGGGCCGCCTCCGGCACCTCGTGCCGGGTCCCGCCGGGCGGCGGCACGGCCGGCAGCACCGCGCTGAGCAGCGGCACCTCCAGCAGCGCGGCCAGCGCCGCGGCCCGCCGCGGGTCCACCGGCAGCAGGGGCCGCCCGGCCGCAGCCGCCAGCGGCAGCAGGTCCGGCGCGTCGGCCACCGCCGCCTCCGGCGCCGGAACCACCCGCGGGCCCTCCCCGAGCACGGCACGCAGCTCGTCGGGCAGGGTGACCTCCTCCGGGTCCAGACCGGCCAGCAGCGAGTACAGGCCGTGCAGCTGGGCGGCGGTCACCGGCCGGTCCGGATCGGCCAGCCGGGCCAGCAGCTCGGCGGCGCCGCCCGGCTCGTCCAGCAGGGCGGCGGCACTGGTGCGCACCCCCAGGGCGCGCAGCACCTGCTCGTCCGCCTCGGCGGTGTCCACCGCCTCGTAGAGCCCGGCCAGCAGGGGATCGCCGCCCGCCGCGCGCAGACCGGCCGGGCGGCGGCCGTCCAGCACCGGGGCGCCGCGCAGCCACCAGGCGGTGTAGGAGCGGACCGTCTCCGCGGAGCCGTCCGGCATGCGCACCCGCACCGGCGCGGTCAGCGCGTCGCGCAGCGGCGGCTCGGAGAGCATGGCCAGCGCCTGTGGCCAGCGGTCGTCGTCCACCAGCTCCAGGTCCCGCACACCGGTCAGTTCGACGGCCACCGGCGGCAGCGGGCTGTCCGGCAGGGCGTCCAGGGCGTCCTCGCACCAGACGTCCACCGCGTCCAGCACGCCGATGTCGTCCGGCTCCGGGATGTCGGTGTCGCGCGGTTCCAGCTCGTCCGGGTCCAGCACCACGTCGGCGGCCCGGACCAGGGCGAAACCGGCCTGCACACCGGCCGCGGTGAGCGGCTGCTCGCCCCAGCGCCGGGCCAGTTCCGGGTCGCAGGCGGCCAGTTCGCCCTCCCGGATGACCTGCTGGAACGGGCTGCCGGGATACACCAGCTCGGCGGCCGGGGCGAGTTCGCCGTCCTCGTCGGGCAGGGCGAGGGCACCGAGCCAGGGCAGTTCACCGGGCTCCAGGGCGGCCTCCTTCACCAGGCCCAGCACGATGTCGGCCAGCTCCTCGGGGGTCAGCGGGCCCGCGCCCGGGCTCCCGCCGGGCTCGCCGCCCAGGTCCCAGGCGTAGGCGGCTTCCTCGTCCAGGGAGTTGGCCACGGCGGCCCGCACCTGGGAGGTCTCCAGCACGGCGCGCGGGGTGGCCGGGGTCGCCCCCAGCTTCTCCAGCAGGGGGTGCGCGGCATCCGGGTGCACGGCCTTCAGGCCCAGGCGGGCCAGACGGGCCGGGTCGGTGCCGGGCAGCGGCAGCAGCACCTGGCGGGGGCCGATGGTGGTGCGGCCGTCGGCGAGCGGGACGGGCAGGCCGGAGAGCCGGTCCGGGTCGGTGCCGGCCAGGGAGTCGTAGAGGCGTCGCCACCAGGCGGGCGGGCGCTCGGCCCCGGCGATCCGGTCGACGGCCTCACCGAGCGGCACCCGGCTGACGCCGAGCAGCCGGACCGCGGAGTGGTGCTCCAGCCCGGCGGGCAGCAGCCCGGGGAACAGTTCGCCCAGCACGGCGACGGTCTCCCGCCCCGCGCCCTCGATGATCTCCGCGTCCACCGCCCGCAGCGCCTCACGGCCGGCGGGCCCCGCGGCGGCGGTGTCGGCGGCGGTGTCGGCGGCGGTGTCGGCGGCGGTGTCGGCGGGGGCGTCCGCCGTTTCCGGCGCCGGCGGGACCGCGGGCGGCAGGAACGGGGTGGTGGGAAGGAGCCGCATCAGGTGGTCGCGGAGNGGGCGTCCGCCGTTTCCGGCGCCGGCGGGACCGCGGGCGGCAGGAACGGGGTGGTGGGAAGGAGCCGCATCAGGTGGTCGCGGAGGGCGCCGTCGAGCTCCCCCATGCCCAGCGGGCCCGGCACCAGCTCCAGGATGCCGGTGGTCACCGGCCGCCAGTCCGCCAGCAGCCGGACGTACGCCCGCGCCGCCCGCTCCAGCAGGAAGTCCGTCAGCGGCCCGGGCGCCACCCGGCGCCGCGTCGGCTCCAGCGGGAAGGACGCGATCAGCAGCGCCGGCACGCCCAGCGGATCGTCCGTGGGCGTCGGCGCGTGCACCACCCGCGCGCCGGCCGGCGGGGCCGGGGTGCCGTCCGGCCCCACCGGCACCGCCCAGGTCACCGACCACACCGGGCGCTCGCGCTCCTCCAGCGGCCGGTCGGCGAGCAGTTCGCCGGCGGCGGTGCCGCTGTCGGTGACGGTCCGCCAGCGGGTGGTGCGCTCCCCCGGCTCCGCGCCGCCGGTGGTCACCGCATGGACCACCGTGTCGGCGCCCTCCCGGCGCCGGCTCAGGGTGCGGGTGACACCGGGCAGTTCGACGACCACCTCGGCCAGTCCGGGCAGGGCGAGCAGCAGGGTGTCGTCCAGCTCGGCGAGCAGCCGCGCGGCCAGCTCGCCGGCCGCCGCGTCGCGCAGCGGAAGGACCACCTCGGTGTCGTAGCCCTCGGCCGGGCGGCGGTCCGTCCACGGCAGGGGCAGCCGCAGCAGCGGCACGGCATGCCGGTCGCCCTCCCGGCGGTCCAGCTCCGCGGTGAGGCCGGGACTGTCCGCCGCGGCCTCCCGGGCCAGCCGGGCCGCCTCGGCCAGCGACCAGCGCACCCCGCCGCCGCCGCTGACCACGGCCGGTTCGTCGGTCACGGTGACCACCGCGGCGAAGCCGACGCCGAACCGGCCCACGCTGGACACATGTCCGGGCAGGTCCCGCTTGGCCGAGGCGCGCAGCGTGGACAGCGACTCCACGCCGGCCGCGTCCAGTGGCTCGCCGCTGTTGGCAGCGGTGAGCACGCCGTCGCGCAGGGCCAGCCGCAGCCGGCCGGGCACGCCCGCGCGGGCGGCGGCGTCGGCGGCGTTCTGCGCCAGCTCCACGACGAGCCGGTCGCGGTAGCCGCCGCGTGCCAGGTCTTCCTCGGTGTTCGCGTCCTCCCGGAAGCGGGCCGGGGAGGCGGTCCAGGCGTCCAGTACGGCTCGCCTCAGCCGCGCGGTGTCGAAGGTGTCGCTGCCGGTCATCTCGCTGCCTGGGTCTCGGGACCGGCACCGGCCGGCGGCCGGACCGGTCGGGTCCGCTGGCCCGCGGCCGGTCGGCGCGGGCGTCTTGCCACAGGACAGTACCGCCCGCCTCCCCCGCCCCCGCCGTCCTGCCCGAAGCGCGGACCGCGCGCACGGGCCGCGCTCGGCCGCTCCCGCCCTCGCGC
>NZ_WTLH01000066.1 GCF_011421595.1 Streptomyces sp. YIM 98790
TCGTGCACACCGCAGGCGTCATCGACGACGGCATCCTCACCGCCCTCACCCCCGACCGCCTCACCTCCGTCCTGCGCCCCAAGGCCGACGCCGCATGGCACCTGCACACCCTCACCCGCCACCACCCCCTGACCATGTTCGTCCTCTTCTCCTCCGTCGCGGGGGTCGTCGGCTCGCCGGGGCAGGCCAACTACTCGGCCGCCAACCAGTTCCTCGACGCACTCGCACACCACCGCCGGGCGAACGGCCTGCCGGCCCACTCCCTCGCCTGGGCGGCGTGGGCACAGCAGCACGGCATGGCGTCCCGGCTGTCCGAAGTGGACTGGAACCGGGCGACGCAGTCGGGCCTGCGGCCGATCTCGCCGGACGAGGGCCCCGGGCTGTTCGACGCGGCGCTCGCCGCCGGGCATCCCACGACGGTGCCGATGCACCTCGACATCCCGCTGATCGAGCGGCAGCCCGGCCCGGTCCTCCCCGTGCTGCGGGGTCTGGTCCGCAGGCCGGCCCGGCGGGTCGTCAGCGCGGCCGCCGAGCACACCGGCCAGTTCGCGGAACGCCTCGCCGGGCTCGACGAGTCCGGCCGGCGGGAGCTGCTGTTCGACCTGGTGCGCACCTCCGTGGGCGCGGTGCTCGGCCACCGCGGAACCGGCGACATCGGCGACACCACCGCCTTCGCCGCGCTGGGCTTCGACTCGCTGACCGCGGTCGAGCTGCGGAACCGGCTGGAGAGCGAGACGGGCCTGCGCCTGCCGCCGACCCTGCTGTTCGACCACACGACCCCCGCGGCGCTGATCACGTTCCTCGATGCGGAGCTCGCCAGCCGGGCCGGGAGCCCGGCGCCGTCCGCGGTGGATTTCGCCGCCGAGGTGCGGCTGGCCGAGGACGTGGTCCCGGCCGAGGACGTCACCACCGTGGTCGGCGACCCCGGGCAGGTGTTCCTCACCGGGGCGACCGGGTTCGTCGGTGCCTTCCTGCTCAGGGACCTCATGCGCTCGACCGGGGCCACCGTGCACTGCCTGGTCCGGGCGGCCGACGAGACGTCCGCGCTCGACCGGCTGCGCACCAGCCTGACCTGGTACGGCATCTGGGACGAGATCGACCGCGGCCGGCTGTCGGTCCTCACCGGCGATCTGGCCGCACCGCGCTTCGGCCTCGGCGCCGAGCGGTTCGACCGGCTCGCCCGGGAGATCGACGTGGTGTACCACGCGGGCGCGACGGTCAACTGGCTGCACCCGTACCCGTCGCTGAAGGCGGCCAATGTGACCGGCACCGAGGAGGCGCTCCGGCTCGCCGCGCTGCACCGGACGGTTCCGCTGCACTACGTGTCGAGCACCGGTGTCTTCGCCGGGCCGGCGCCCGGCGGCGCCGGTCTGGCCCCGGAGGATCCCACCGGGCCGCCGGAGAAGCTGACCAACGGGTACCGGCAGAGCAAGTACGTCGCCGAGAAGATCATCGGACTTGCCCGGGAACGCGGCCTGCCGGTGTCGGTCTACCGCGCCGACGTCATCTCCGGCGCGCAGACCAACGGCGCCTGCCAGGACCGGGACTTCGTCTGGCTGAGCCTGAAGGGCAGCCTGCAGGCACGGGCGGTCCCGGCCGGCGCCAACGCGCTCTTCCCGATGGTGCCGGTGGACTACGTCAGCGCGGCGATCGTGACGCTGTCCCGCACCACGGGCGGCCGGACCTTCCACCTGTTCAACCCGGTGGCGGTCAGCTTCGCCGACATGGTGGCGCGGCTGCGCACGTCCGGCTACGTCCTGGACGAGGTGCCCTGGGACGAGTTCGTCGCCACCGTCCGGGCCGACCGGGACAACGCGCTCTTCCCGGTGATCGACATCTTCCGCAGCTACATGACGGCCGGCGAGGCGCTGTACATGCGCATGGACGTCAGCGCGACGGAGGCCGCCCTGGCCGGCACGGGCATCTCCTGCCCGGAGATCGACGCCGAACTGTTCCGCCGGTACACGGAGTTCTTCGCCGGCGCCGGCTACTTCCCGGCACCGGCGGAGCTCGGGTAGGAACCGCCCCCGCCGCGTCCGGCGCCCGCGCTCACCGCGCGGGCGCCGGACGGACGCGGGATCAAGCGCCGTCCAGGAACTGGAAGAGTTCCTCGTCGGTCGCGGCGGTGACATCGAGCCTGGCGTCGGCGCGGTCGGCGGAACCCCGGAGCGCGCGCAGCTTCACCAGCAGGCCCTCGATGCGGTCGGCGATCTTGTCGCCGTCCGGGCCGGTCGCCGCCGACACGGTCAGCGCCGACTCCGCCCGGTCCAGCTCGGTCAGGACCGATCCCGTGGGTGCCGACGCCGGTGCTCCCGTCGGCGCCGGGGCACGGGCGGCCAGCCTGCGGTCCAGCTCACGGGCGACGGCGTCCGCCGTCGGGTGGTCGAACACCAGCGTGTGCGGGAGCCGCAGGCCCGTCTCGGCGCCGATCCGGTTCCGGAACTCCACGGCGGACACCGAATCGAGCCCGAGGTCGGAGAACGCACGGGCGGGGTCGACCTGCCGGCCCGCCGGGTAGCCCAGCACGTCGGCCATCCGGGTGCGCACCAGGCCGAGCAGGGCCTCGTACCGGTCGTCCTCCGGCAGACCGGCCAGCCGGTCCGCCGCGGAGCCCGGTCCGGCGGGCGCCGGCCGCGCCGGCCGCGCCATGCTCCGGCGGCCCGCGAGCTGCCGCATGATCGGGGGCACGTCCGCCTGGCCGCGCATCGAGGCCAGGTCGAGGCCGACCGGAACCAGCACCGGCTCGTCGGCGCCGAGGGCGGCGTCCAGCAGCGCCAGGCCCTCCTCCGTGGAGGACAGGGTCACGCCGAGACGGGCCAGCCTGGCCAGGTCCACGTCCGTGAGGTGCTCGGTCATCGTGCTGCGCTCGGCCCACATGCCCCACGCCAGCGACACCGCGGGCAGGCCCTGCGCCCGCCGGTGCTGGGCGAGCGCGTCCAGGTAGGCGTTGCCCGCCGCGTAGTTGGCCTGTCCCGCCGGGCCGATCAGGCCGGACATGGAGGAGAACAGCACGAACGCCGACAGGCCGAGGTCGCGGGTCAGCTCGTGCAGATTCCACGCGGCGAGCATCTTGGGGCTCAGCACCGCGTCGAGCCGCTGCGGGGTCAGCTCGGTCAGCACCCCGTCGTCGACCACGCCGGCCGCGTGCACGACCGCGGTCAGCGGGGCGTCGGCCGGTATCCCGGCGAGCAGGCCGGACAGTGCGGCCCGGTCGGCCGTGTCGCAGGCGGCCAGCACGACCTCGGCCCCCAGCTCGGTCAGCTCGGCCGCCAGTTCCGCGCCCCGGGGCGAGTCGCCGCCCGCGCGGCTGGCCAGCACCAGGCGCCGCACCCCGTGCGCGGCCACCAGGTGCCGTGCCACGACCCCGCCGAGCGTGCCGGTGCCGCCGGTGACGAGGACCGTGCCGGTGCCGAACGCCGCCGGGGGTGCGGTGGCGCCGCCCGCTCCGGCCCGGACCAGCCTGGGGACCAGCACCCGGCCCGACCGGACGGCCAGCTGCGGCTCCTCCGCGACCAGCGCCGCCACCTCGTCCCACGGCACCGGCCCGGCACTCCCGTCCGCGCCGAGGTCCGGGACGTCGATGTCCACGTCCAGCAGCCCGAACCGGCCCGGGTTCTCGGTCTGTGCCGACCGCACCAGGCCCCACACCCCGGCCTGGGCGAGCCCGGTGACCGGCTCCCCCTGCCCGGTGGACACCGCTCCGGCGGTCACCAGTACCAGCGTGCCGGAGGCGAACCGCTCGTCGGCGAGCCACTCCTGCATGACGGCGAGCACCTCACCGGTGACCTGCCGGGCGTCCGGCCCGGCCGGGCAGCGCAGGAACACCACCCCCGGACCGGCGGGGATGTCCGCCGGCCCGGGCGCGAACGTCCAGCGGACGGGCTCCGCCGCCCCGGCGGGCACGGCCGGCCAGTCCACCCGGAACAGCGACTCCCCTGGCGTTCCCGGCCCGCCCGCCGGCATCTGCCGGAACCGCAGGCCGTCGACCGACGCCACCGGCGCACCGGCGGTATCGGCGAGCCGGATCGCCACCGTCTCCTCGCCGGAGGGCGACATCCGCACCCGCAGCGCGGACGCCCCGGCGGCCGACAGGGACACTCCCGACCAGGTGAACGGCAGGACGGCGCCGTCCGTCCGGCCGAGGAAGGAGCCGTACCAGACCGCGTGCAGCGCCGCGTCCAGCAGCGCCGGGTGCAGGCCGAACCGGTCCGCCTCGGCCGCCGGTCCGGGCGCGAGGGCGACCTCGGCGAACACCTCGTCCCCGCGCCGCCACAGCGCCGTGAGCCCCTGGAACGCCGGGCCGTAGTCGTAGCCCCGCTCCGCGAGACCGGTGTAGACGTCGTCGAGCGGGACCCGCTCCGCGTCCTCCGGAGGCCATGCCATGGCGCCTGCCCCGGCGTCGGCCGCTGCCGGCCCGGACCGGACGGCCAGCGAGCCGTCGGCGTGCCGGACCCACTCGCCGTCCTCCTCCCGGGCGTACACCGACACCGCGCGGTGTCCCGGCTCGCCGGCGTCCCCGACCACGACCTGGACCCGGGCGCCGCTCCGCTCGTCCAGGACCAGCGGCGTGTGCACGGTCAGTTCCTCGATCCGCTCGCAGCCGGCCTCCCGGCCGGCGCGCAGCGCCATCTCCACGAACGCCGCGCCCGGCACGATCACCCGGCCCAGCACCGCGTGGTCGGCCAGCCACGGCTGGCTCTCCGCCGACAGCCGGCCGGTCAGGACCACCTCGCCGGACTCCGGCAGCGTCAGCACCGCGCCCAGCAGCGGATGTTCTCCCTCGGACAGGCCCGCGGCGCGCAGGCCGCCCGCCTGCGCCGGTACGTCCATCCAGTACCGGTCGCGCTGGAACGCGTAGGTCGGCACCTCCACGGCGCTCGCGCCCGTCCCGGCGAACACCCGGTGCCAGTCCGCCTCGACGCCGTGCGCGTACGCCGCGGCCAGTGCGGTGAGCGCGGTGGCCGGTTCCGGGCGGTCGGCCCGCAGCACCGGCAGGGCGACCGGTACCGCCGCCTGCGGCGTGCCGTGTTCGGTGAAGCACTGTTCGGCCATGGTGGTCACCGCGGCGTCCGGGCCCACGCCGAGGAACCGGACGGCCCCGTCGTCCTGGAGACGGCGCACCGCGGCGGCGAACCGCACCGGCTCGCGCACCTGGCGCACCCAGTACTCCGGAGAGAGCACCGATTCCGCCGTCAGCGGTTCGCCGGTGACCGTCGACACCAGCGGCAGCACCGGTTCGTGGAAGGCCACACCGGCCAGCACCTCGCGGTAGGGCTCCAGCATCGGGTCCATCAGGGGGGAGTGGAACGCGTGGCTCACCCGCAGCCGCTTCGTCCGCCGGCCGAGGGAGGCGAAATGCCCGGCGGCCCGGAGCACCGCGTCCTCCGCCCCGGACACGACCACCGACTCCGGCCCGTTCACGGCGGCGATGCCGGCCTCGTCACCGGCCAGCACCGACGCGACCTCGTCCTCGGTGGCCTGCACCGACACCATCGCGCCGCCCGCGGGCAGCGACTCCATCAGCCGGCCGCGCGCCGCCACCACCCGGCACGCGTCGTCACGTGTCCACAGTCCCGCGGCGAAGGCCGCCGACAGCTCGCCGATCGAGTGCCCGGCCAGCACCTCCGGCCGGACGCCCCAGGATTCGAGCAGCCGGGTCAGCGCGACCTCCACCGCGAACAGCGCGGGCTGCGCCCATCCGGTGCGGTCCAGCAGTTCCGCCTCCGCATCGGTCCCGGCGAGCAGCACCTCGCGCAGCGGCCGGTCCAGCAGGCCGTCGAACCCGGCGCAGATCTCGTCCAGCGCCGTCGCGAACGCCGGGAACGCCGCGTACAGCTCCCGGCCCATGCCGGGGCGCTGGGTGCCCTGGCCGGCGAACACGAAGGCGGTGCGGCCCGGGTGCGCGACACCGCGCACCACGCCGGGCCCGGCGGCGCCGGAGGCGACCGCCCGCAGGCCGGCGAGCAGTCCGTCCCGGTCCTCCGCCACCACCGCGGCGCGCTGCTCGAACGCGGTCCGCGTGGTCGCCAGTGAGCAGGCGACGTCAAGCGGGTCCATGGACTCCACGGCGGACAGCAGCCGCCCCGCCTGGCCGGCCAGCGCGTCCGGAGTCCTGCCGGACAGCACCAGCGGTACCAGCGGCAGCGGCGCCCGGGCCTCCGCCCCGTCCTGTGCCGCCCCGTCCTGCGCCGCCCCGTCCTGTGGTGACGCGGCCGGTGGTGACACGGTCCCGGGCGCCTGTTCCAGGATCAGGTGCGCGTTGGTGCCGCTGATGCCGAACGAGGACACCGCGGCCCGCCTCGGCTCGCCCGTGACCGGCCACTCCCGCCGCTCGGTCAGCAGCCGCACCGTGCCCGCCGACCAGTCCACATGCGAGGAGGGGGTGTCCACGTGCAGGGTTCTGGGCAGCACCCCGTGCCGGAGCGCCAGCACCATCTTGATCACGCCGCCGACCCCGGCCGCGGCCTGGGTGTGCCCGATGTTCGACTTCAGCGACCCGAGCCACAGCGGCCGGTCGCGGTCGAGGCCGTAGGTGTCCAGCAGGGCCTGCGCCTCGATCGGGTCGCCGAGACTGGTGCCGGTGCCGTGCGCCTCGACCGCGTCCACGTCCGCGGGGGCCAGACCGGCGTCCTCCAGCGCCTGCCGGATCACCCGCTGCTGGGACGGCCCGTTCGGCGCGGTGAACCCGTTGGACGCGCCGTCCTGGTTGACCGCGCTGCCGCGCACCACGGCGAGCACCGGATGCCCGAGCCGCACGGCGTCCGAGAGCCGCTCCACCAGGAGCATGCCGACCCCCTCCGCCCAGCCGGTGCCGTCGGCGCCGTCGGCGAAGGACTTGCAGCGGCCGTCGGCCGCCAGCCCGCGCTGGCGGCTGAACGCGACGAGCATGCCCGGGGTGGACATCACCGTGGCGCCGCCGGCCAGCGCCAGCGTGCACTCGCCGCGGCGCAGCGACTGCACCGCCAGGTGCAGCGCGACCAGCGACGACGAGCACGCCGTGTCCACGGTGACGGCGGGCCCCTCGAAGCCGAAGGTGTACGCGATCCGCCCGGAGGCGGCGCTGTTCGTGGTACCGGTGAGCAGGTGCGCCTCCGCGCCTCCGGTGGCCTGGTGCAGCCGGGGTCCGTAGTCCGGTGCCATGGCCCCGGCGAACACGCCGACCCGGCCGCCGCGCAGCGAGGCGGGGCGGATGCGGGCCCGCTCCAGGGCCTCCCACGAGGTCTCCAGCAGCAGCCGCTGCTGCGGGTCCATCGCCAGCGCCTCCCGCGGCGAGATCCCGAAGAACTCCGGGTCGAACTCGGTGGCCCCGCGCAGGAATCCGCCGCGCCGGGTGTAGGTGCGGCCGGGTGTGCCGGGGTCCGGGTCGTACAGTGACTCCAGGTCCCAGCCGCGGTCGGCGGGGAACTCGGTGATCGCGTCGCCGCCGGCTTCGAGCAGCCGCCACAGGTCGTCCGGCGAGCCGATGCCGCCGGGGAAGCGGCAGGCCATGCCGACGATGGCCACCGGTTCCCGGTCCGCCTCGCCGGAGCCGCCCGACCGCTCGGCGTCCCGCAGCCGTTGCCTGGTCTGCTGCAGCTCGGCCGTGACCCGCTTGAGGTACTCGACCAGCTTCTCTTCGTTGCTCACTTGCCCCCCGTTCAGGACGTGCCGAGTTCGCCGTCGATGAGGTCGAAGAGCTCGTCGAGCTCCAGTCCGTCCAGCTCCCCTGCCGGCCGCCCGGGCTCCGCGGCCGGTTCCGCCGGGCGGAGGGCCGCGCCGAGGTGGGCGGCGAGTGCGGACGGTGTCGGGTAGTCGAACACCAGCGTGGCCCGCAGGCGCAGGCCGGTCGCCGCCCCCAGCCGGTTGCGCAGCTCCACCGCCGTCAGCGAGTCGAAGCCGAGCTCCTT
This sequence comes from Streptomyces sp. YIM 98790, assembly GCF_011421595.1. Classification (GTDB taxonomy): domain Bacteria; phylum Actinomycetota; class Actinomycetes; order Streptomycetales; family Streptomycetaceae; genus Streptomyces. The sequence continues at coordinate 7,887 of NZ_WTLH01000066.1, forward strand.
GAAGCTCCGGCCGGGGTCGACCGTCCCCGGTGTGCCGTGGGCCAGCACGGTGGCGGTGTGTTCGCGCACCAGGCCGAGCAGGGTCTCCTCGCGGTCCGCGTCGGACATCCGGGCCAGGCTGTCGGCGAGCGGCACGGTGCCGCCGGGCCGGCCGGCGGCGGCCTCCGCCCGCCTGACCCGGTCCCGGACCACGTCCCGCAGCAGCGCCGGCACCGTGCCGTGCTCCCGCACCGCGGCCGGGTCGAGCCGGGCCGGGACCAGCAGGGCCGCGCCGGAGGAGACCGCGGCGTCGAACAGGGCCAGGCCCTCCGCCGAGGACAGCGGGGCCAGGCCGGCCCGGCGCATCCGGCTCAGGTCGGTGTCCGCGAGGTGGCCGGTCATGCCGCTGGCCTGGGCCCACAGGCCCCAGGCGAGGGACACGGCCGGCAGGCCCCGCGCCGCGCGGTGCTGGGCCAGGGTGTCCAGGAACGCGTTGGCCGCGGCGTAGTTGGCCTGTCCGGGCAGCCCGAGGATGCCGGCGGCCGAGGAGAACAGCACGAACATGGACAGGTCGAGTCCGCGGGTCAGCTCGTGCAGGTTCAGGGCGGCGTCGACCTTCGGCCGCAGGACGCGTGCGAGCTGCTCCGGCCGCATCGCCTCCAGCACGCTGTCGTCGAGCAGCCCTGCGGCGTGCACCACGCCCGTCAGCGGACGCCCGGCCGGGACCGACGCCAGCAGCGCGGCCAGCGCGTCCCGGTCGGCGGCGTCGCAGGCGGCCACGGTGACCGTCGCGCCCAGCCCGGTCAGCTCCGCGGCGAGCTCGGCCGCGCCGGGCGAGTCCGGTCCGCGCCTGCTGGCCAGCACCAGGTGTGACACCCCGTACCGGGACACCAGGTGCCGGGCGAACAGGCCGCCGAGGGTACCGGTGGCGCCGGTGACCAGCACGGTGCCCGCCGCGAGTGCGGGCCGGGCCGCCGGCATTCCGGTGACCCGGGCCAGCCGGGGCACCACCAGCCGTCCCTTCCGGACCGCGAGCTGCGGCTCCCCGGTGGCCAGGGCGGCCGGCAGCGCCGCGACGGACGCCTCGTGGCCGTCGAGGTCGACGAGGGTGAACCGGTCCGGGTGCTCCCGCTGCGCCGACCGGACCATGCCCCACACCCCGGCGCCCGCCACTCCGGGCACGTCCGTCCCGGCCGGCTCCTCGACCGGCTCGGTGACCACGGCGTTCCGGGTGAGCAGTACCAGCCGCGACCCGGCGAACCGCTCGTCGGCCAGCCACTCCTGGATCAGGTGCAGGGCCCGGCCGGCCACGGCGTGGGCGCCGCCCGCGGTGGGCTCCCCGGTCAGCGCGGCGAACACCGTCTCCGGGGCCGGTCCGGCGCCGGCCAGGGCGGCGAGGCCGGGGTGGCACGGCACTCCGAGCCCGAGTTCGTCGGCGCCGACCGCCGCCCACGTGCGGGGACCGCCGGAGTCCTGCGGCACGGGCGCCTCGCGTGCCTCGACCCAGTCCACCCGGAACAGCGCGTCCGGCGGGCCCGCGGCCGGTCCGCCGGCCGGGACCGGGCGCAGCGCCAGCGACTCCACCGAGGCCACCGGCGCCCCGGTGCCGTCGGCGAGCCGCAGCGAGACCGTGTCCGGGCCGTCCGGGACGATCCGCACCCGCAGCGCGGAGGCACCGGCCGCGCGCAGCGACACCCCCTGCCAGGAGAACGGCAGCAGGCAGTGCGGGCCGTCGCCGACCGCGGCGTGCAGTGCCGCGTCCAGCAGCGCCGGGTGCAGTCCGAACCGGCCGGCGTCCGCCTCCGCCTCCGCGGGCAGCGCGGCCTCGGCGAAGATCTCCTCGCCCCGCCGCCACCAGGAGCGCAGACCCTGGAACGACGGTCCGTAGCGGTAGCCGAGCCCGGTCCAGCGGTCGTATCCGCCGTCCCACTCCACCGGCACCGCGCCCGGCGGCGGCCAGGCGGCCAGGTCGAACTCCTCGGCCGGGCCGGAGGCGAGCACCCCGCTCGCGTGCCGGGTCCATCCGCCGGAACCGTCCGCCGGACGGGCGTGGACGGCCAGCTCACGGCGGCCCGACGGGTCCGGCTCGCCGACCGTGACCCGTACCGCGACCCCGCCGTGCGGCGGCAGGACCAGCGGCACCTCGCAGGTCAGCTCGGCCACCCGGTCGCAGCCGACCTCGTCCCCCGCGCGGACCGCGAGTTCGACGAAGGCCGCGCCGGGCAGCAGCACCGATTCGCCGAGCCCGTGGTCGGCCAGCCACGGCTGGGCCTGCAGGGAGAGCTGTCCGGTGAGCATCAGGCCGCCGGAGTCCGGCAGTTCCACCACCGCGCCGAGCAGCGGGTGGTCCGCCGCGGCCAGCCCGGCCGCCGTGACGTCCGCCGCCCGGCCGGCCGGAGCCGGTTCGAGCCAGAAGCGCCGCCGCCGGAACACGGAGGTGGGTACGTCGGTCCGCCGGGCGCCGGGGAAGACGGCCCGCCAGTCGGGGTTCACGCCGTGCGCGTAGACCTCGGCCAGCGAGGTCAGGAACCGCTCCGGGCCGCCGTCGTCGCGGCGCAGGGAGCCGACGGCGGCCGCCTGCTCCGCCACGTCCTCGACCGCCGCCGTCAGCACCGGGTGCGGGCTGACCTCGACGAACACCGAGTGCCCCTGCTCGGCCAGCACGCCGACGGTCTCGGCGAAGCGGACCTGGTGACGCAGATTGCGGTACCAGTACCCGCCGTCCAGGCCGGTGGTGTCCAGCGGGCCGGCGGTCACCGTGGACCAGAACGGGATCGCCGAGGGGCGGGGGGACAGCCCGTCCAGGACCCTGGCCAGCTCGTCCGCGATCCGCTCCACCTGCGCCGAATGGGACGCGTAGTCCACCGGGAGCCGCTTGGTCCGCACCCCGGCGGTCTCGCACTCGGCGGCCAGTTCCTCCAGCGCCTCCACCTCCCCGGCGACGACGACCGCCCCCGGGCCGTTCACCACCGCCACCGAGAGGCGGCCGTCCCACCGGCGGAGGCGTCCGGCGGCCTCCTCCTCGGACAGGGCGACCGAGAGCATGCCGCCGGTGCCGGACAGCGCCAGGATGGCCCTGCTGCGCAGGGCGACGACCTTTGCCGCGTCCTGGAGGCCGAGCGCCCCGGCCACGCAGGCGGCGGCGATCTCGCCCTGGGAGTGGCCGATCACCGCGGCGGGCTCCACTCCGCAGGAGCGCCACAGGGCGGCCAGCGACACCATCACCGCGAACAGCGCGGGCTGGACGACGTCCACCCGCTCCAGCGCGGCCGGGTCGCCCAGCACCTCGAACAGGTCCCAGTCGACGTGCGGGGCGAGGGCGCCGGCGCAGGCCCGCATCGACTCGGCGAACACCGGCGAGGACTCCAGCAGTTCCACCGCCATCCCGGCCCACTGCGATCCCTGGCCGGGGAAGACGAACACCACCCCGCCCGTCTCGCGCGCGGTGCCGCGGACCGTGCCGGGTGCCTCGGTGCCGGCGGCGAGCGCGGCCAGGCCCCGGCGCAGCGCGGGCAGGTCCGCCCCGACGACGGCGGCCCGGTGCGGCAGGCCGGAGCGGGCGGCGGCCAGCGAGTAGCCGGTGTCCGCCGGGTCCAGCCCGGGGTGGGCGTCCATGAAGGCCAGCAGGGCGGCGGCCTGGTCCGGCACCGCGTCCTCGCTCGCCGCGGAGAACACCCACGGCAGCACCGGACCGGCCGGCCCGCCGGCCGCCTGCTCGGCCGGTGCCTGCTCCGCAGGTGTCTGCTCCTGGGGTGTCTGCTCCTGGGGTGCCTGCTCGATGACGACGTGTGCGTTGGTGCCGCTGATGCCGAACGAGGACACCCCGGCCCGGCGCGGCCGGCCGGCATCCGGCCACTCCCGGGCCTCGGTCACCAGCTCCAGCGCGCCGCCGGCCCAGTCCACGTGCGGGCTCGGCCGCTCGGCGTGCAGGGTCCGCGGCACCGTCCCGTGCCGCAGCGCCTGCACCATCTTGATCACGCCGGCCACCCCGGCGGCGGCCTGGGTGTGGCCGATGTTGGACTTCAGCGACCCCAGCAGCAGCGGACGGTCCGGCTCCCGGCCGCGGCCGTAGGTGCCCGCGAGCGCCTCGGCCTCGATCGGGTCGCCGAGCACCGTCCCGGTGCCGTGCGCCTCCACCACGTCGACGTCCGCGGCGGACAGTCCGGCGTCGGCCAGCGCCTGGCGGATCACCCGTTCCTGGGCGTCTCCGTTCGGCGCGGTCAGCCCGTTGGACGCGCCGTCCTGGTTGATCGCGCTGCCCCGCAGCACGGCCAGCACCCGGTGCCCGTTGCGCCGCGCGTCCGACAGCCGTTCGAGCACCACGATTCCCGCGCCCTCGGCCCACCCGGTGCCGTCCGCGGCGGCGGAGAACGCCTTGCACCGGCCGTCCGCGGCCAGCCCGCGCTGCCGGCTGAACTCCACGAACATCCCGGGGGTGGACATCACGGCGACGCCGCCGGCCAGCGCCAGCGCACACTCCCCGTCCCGCAGCGACCGCGCCGCGAGGTGCAGCGCCACCAGCGACGAGGAGCACGCGGTGTCCACGGTGACCGCGGGGCCCCGGAGCCCGAGCGTGTAGGCGATCCGGCCGGACGCGACGCTGATCGTGCTGCCGGTCAGCCGGTAGCCGTCGGACTCGGCGTGCGCGGCGTGCAGCCGGGGGCCGTATTCCTGGGCCATGGCACCGACGAAGACCCCCACGGGTGCGCCGCGCCGCCCCGCGGGGTCGAGCCCGGCCCGTTCCAGCGCCTCCCAGGACGTCTCCAGCAGCAGCCGCTGCTGCGGGTCCATCGCCAGCGCCTCCCGCGGCGAGATGCCGAAGAACTCGGGGTCGAACTGGTCGGCGTCGTACAGGAAGCCGCCGTACCGGGTGCTGGACGTGCCCGCCCGGTCCGGGTCGGGGCCGTGCAGCGACTCCAGGTCCCAGCCGCGGTTGGCCGGGAACTCCGCGATCGCGTCGGTCCCGTCCATCACCAGCCGCCACAGATCCTCCGGCGAGGCGACGCCGCCGGGGAGCCGGCAGGCCATCCCGACGATCGCGACGGGCTCGTCGGCCGCCGTCCCGGCGGCGGGTCCGGCGGACTTCCGGCCGCCCGACGCCAGCTCCCGCAGATGGCCGGCGAGCCGGGCCGGGGTCGGGTGGCGGTACAGCACCCCGGCCGGCAGGGCGAGTCCGGTCGCGGCGCTCAGCCGGTCCCGGAGTTCCACGGCGGACAGGGAGTCGACCCCGAGTTCCTTGAAGGTCGTGCCGGGGTCGACCGCGTCGCCGTCCGGGTGGCCGAGCACCACCGCGAGGGTGGACCGCACCAGCCGCAGCATCCCCGGGCCGGAGGGCGGCACCGCGGCGCCCGCGGCGGGGGCGTCCGCCGCCGCGGGCGCCGCCAGGGGCTCGGCCGGTGACTCGGCAGGGGACTCGGCCGGGGACTCGGCCGGGAGTCCCGCCGGGGCTTGCCCGGCGGGGGCGGCGGCCGGCACGGCGGTCGTCCCGGTGAGCCAGTGGCGCTCGCGCTGGAAAGCGTAGCCGGGCAGGCTCACCGTGCGGGCGCCGCGCAGGGCGAACACCCGGGACCAGTCCACCCCGACACCGCGCACGTGCAGCTCGGCGAGCGACGCCAGGAACCGTTCCGGCCCGCCCTCACCCCGGCGCAGCGAGCCGGTGACCACACCGGATGCCGGGCCGGCCTGCTCCACGGTGTCCCGCAGTGCCGGCAGGAGCACCGGGTGCGGGCTGCACTCGACGAACACCGTGTGCCCGTCCCGCAGCAGCGCCGTGGTCGCCTGTTCCAGCTCCACGGTCTGCCGGAGGTTCCGGTACCAGTACGCGGCGTCCAGCCCGGCGGTGTCGAGCGGGCCGCCGGTCACCGTGGAGTAGAACGGCACCGAGGAGGGCATGGGCCGGATTCCGTCCAGCACGCGGTGCAGCCGCTCCCGGATCTGTTCCACATGGGACGAATGGGAGGCGTAGTCGACCGCGATCCGCCGTGTCTCGACGCCTTCCGCGCTCCACCGCGCGACCAGCTCGTCGAGCGCGCCGGGGTCGCCGGAGAGCACCACGGACGACGGGCCGTTCGCCGCCGCGAGCGACACCGCGCCGCCGAACTCGGCCAGCCGGCCGCGCACTTCACCGGCCGGCCGGAGCACCGACACCATCCCGCCGCGGCCGGACAGCGCCGACAGGGCCTGGCTGCGCAGCGTCACCACCCGCGCGGCGTCCTCCAGCGAGAGCGCGCCCGCCACGCAGGCGGCGGCGATCTCGCCCTGGGAATGGCCCACCACCGCGGCCGGCTCGACCCCGCAGGACCGCCACAGCCTCGCCAGCGACACCATCACCGCGAACAGCGCGGGCTGCACGACGTCCACCCGCTCCAGCGCGGACGCGTCCCGCAGCACCTCGCGCAGCGACCAGTCGACATGGGGTGCGAAGGCTTCCTCGCAGGCCCGGACCGACTCGGCGAACTCCGGCACGCGGTCGAGCAGCCCGACCGCCATGCCGGCCCACTGCGCCCCCTGACCGGGGAAGACGAACACCACCTTGCCGTCCGCGGTGGCCTGTCCCTCGACCACGCCGGCCACGGCCTCGCCGCCGGCCAGCCCGGCCAGCCGCCGCCGCAGTTCCGCCCGGTCGCCGCCGACCACGACGGCACGGTGCCGGAAGGCGGTGCGGGTGGTGGCCAGGGACAGCCCGATGTCGGCGGCGGAGGCGTCCCCTTCGTCCACGAAGGCCAGCAGGCGGGCGGCCTGGGCGCGGAGCGCCTCCGCGGTGCGGCCGGAGACCGGCCACACCAGCGCGCCGCTCTCCGGGAGCCCGCCGGCCGGCGGGGCCGGCGCCGGGGCGGGCTGCGGGGGCTCGCTGACCACCAGGTGACAGTTGGTGCCGCCCATCCCGAACGAACTCACCCCGGCCACCAGCGGACGGTCCGGTTCCGGCCACGGCGTCAGCTCGGTCTGCACCCGCAGCCCGAGGTCGTCGAGGGGGATGTCCGGGTGCGGGGTGGCGAAGTTCAGGCTCGGCGGCAGCAGCCGGTGCCGGATGCTCAGCGCCACCTTGAGCAGCCCGGCGATCCCGCCCGCACCCTCCAGATGGCCGATGTTGGTCTTGACCGAGCCCACCGGCAGCGGTGCGTCCGGCCGCCGGCCGCGCCCCAGCGCGGCACCGAGCGCCGCGGCCTCGATCGGGTCGCCCACCCTGGTGCCGCTGCCGTGCAGTTCCACGTACTGCACGTCGCGCCGGGCGACGCCGGCCCGCCGGTACGCCTGCCGGACGACCTCCTCCTGCGCGGAGCGGCTCGGCACGGTGAGGCCGGTGTGCTCGCCCTCCCCCGCGCCGTCGTTGTTCACGGCGCCGCCGTCCAGGACGCAGTAGATGTCGTCGCCGTCGGCGAGTGCGGCGGCCAGCGGCTTGAGGACGACGGCACCGCCGCCCTCGCCGCGGACGAACCCGTTGGCCCGCGCGTCGAAGGTGAAGCACCGGCCGTCCGGTGACAGGCCGCCGAACCGCACCGCGCCGAGCGTCGGTTCGGCCAGGATGTTCAGATTCACGCCCCCGGCGATCGCCGTCGCGCACTCACCGCGGCGCAGGCTCTCGCACGCCAGCTGCACCGCCACCAGGGAAGAGGACTGCGCGGTGTCCACGGTCATGCTCGGGCCGCGCAGGCCGAGGTGGTGGGAGACCCGGTTGGCGATGATCCCGCGGCGGGTTCCGGTCATGGTGTGCCGGCCGATTCCGGCCGCGCCGAGCCGGTCCTGCAGCGCCGCGTAGTCGTCCCACATGACGCCCACGAACACCCCGGTGTCCCGGCCGAGTCCGGCGGGGACGATCCGCGCGTCCTCCAGCGCCTCCCAGGCCAGCTCCAGCATCAGCCGCTGCTGCGGGTCCATCGCGGCCGCCTCGCGCGGTGAGACCCCGAAGAATCCCGCGTCGAAGCGGTCGATGCCGTCGAGGAAGCCGCCCAGGCGGTGCGGCAGCCCGGCGCCGCGCCACCGGTCCTCGGGGGCCTCGCGCACGGCGTCGGCCCCGTCCCGCAGCAGTCTCCAGAACTCGCGGCCGTCGCCGGCCCCAGGTAACCGACAAGCCAACCCGACCACGGCGATCCGTCTCATGGCCACAGTCAACAATGTGCGACGACCGAACGCTTGTTTCATGGGCCCAAAAACCGGCGCCGGATCTGGTGGCCGGAAACAATCGCGGCCGGCGGCGCCGGGCGCGGCGAAAAAAGTGCATCGGTATTGCCGGGCGGCCCATGGACCGGACTGTCCCGGGCTGCCCAGCAATACCGACGCACGAAGTGGAGGAGAAGAGCGGCCACGCCGTCCGGAATGGCCGGTGGAATGACGCTGGAACGTCCCCCGGAATGGCCCGCGGAATGGTCGCGGAGTGCTCCTTGGAACCCGACGCGGAAGAAGCTCGGAAGAAGCGCGGAAGGAGCGCGGAAACGCCTCGGCGGGGACCTCTGCGCGAAGACCTCAGTAGAGCAGGGTCACCGACGGGTGAATGTCAAGCACCGCCCGGCTGTAGTCCTCGAGGATGATCGGTGCGTTCAGCGCGGTGTGCCGGCTCATCACCGAAATGTCCCGCCAGAGGCGCTGCAGCGGGTTCGACAGGGCGAAGGAACTGCCTCCGACGACATCGAGCAGTTTCTCCACGCCCGCCCGGGACTTCTCCTGGGCGGACCGCTGGTGCATGCGGATGCGCGCCCGCTCGGCCCACGGCATCTGCTGGGTCTCGGGTATCCCGTCCAGGGACTTGCCGATCTCCACCAGGTGCAGGTGGGCGGTTTCGATCAGATGCGTCGCCTCGGCGAACCACATCTGCACCGAGGGAGCCTCGGCGGCCGCCGCGTAGTTGACGTAGGTGATCGGCCGCCCCTTGTCCAGGGCTTCCCTGGCCACCTGCAGGGCGCCCTGCGCGGCCCCCACGATCGCGGCCAGCGACTGCGAGCTGCCCTGGATGAGCATGCTGTCCCGTTCGTCCTCGCCCACCAGGTCCGTGAGGCTGAACAGGGTGGCACGGCGCTCCGGGACGAACACGTCCTCGGCCACGACGGTGTGGGTGCCGGAACCGGCCAGGCCGGCCGAGTGCCAGGTCCGCTCGATCCGGAGCTCGCTCATCGGCACCACGACGCCCACGAGGTCATTGGTCTGCTCGTCGCCGTCGTGGATGTGCACCACCGGGATGTAGGCCCAGTCCGCGATCTCGCAGCCCGAGCTCCACGGGAACGTGCCGGTGATCCGGTATCCGCCCTCGGCCCGGTACGCCTTGGTGGTGGTCAGGTGGGCGGTCGAGATCACATAGGCGTCGGGGTTGCCCTCGAACATGTCCGACAGCGCGGTCTCCGGCATCGCGTTCAGCGCGAACCGGGTCGACGCGGTGTCGATGGACAGGTTCCAGCCGGTCGACCCGCACCCCTTGCCGACCTCCGCGACGATCGCCAGAAGGTCCGACATCTGCAGGTCGTAGCCGCCGAACCGGGTCGGCGTGGTGAGCCGGAACAGCCCCGCCTCCCGGAGCGCGACCACGACCTCCTCGGCGAGCCTGCGGTCCTGCTCGGTCTTCACCGCGTGCTCGCGGATCAGCGGAGCGAGCTCGCGGGCACGCGTCACCAGTTCCGCCGCGTCGACCGCCGGTCCGGTCGTCCCGTCCACCCGCTCACCGGCCACTGCTGTCACGAAGTCCTCCTTCGATTGCGGGCCGCGGGCCGCCCCCGAACGGGGAGGGCACCGCACCACGTTGTGCGGCCCAGTCAATCCACCCCGGCGGGGGAATCCCAGCGCCGGGAACCCAAAACCCGGCCGCCACGCTGGTACTGGGAACCAAGTACCAGCCGGCGGCCGGGTCCGGGTGGCGTGCTGCCGGTCAGACGCCCGGCACGGCGGCCGGTTCACCGACCTCCGGGTCCGACTGCACCGTCACGAAGCGGTCGAACATCAGGCCGCAGACGATGGCACCGGCGAGGAAGACCACCGAGCCCCAGAAGAACGCCGTCGTGTAGCTCTCCACGGACGCCTCGGCGGCCAGTTGCGGGGTCGGCGTCTTGCCCTCGATGAACCGGTCCGCCGCGGTGATCGCCAGGGTGCTGAGCAGCGCGGTGCCGATCGAGCCGCCCACCTGCTGCACGGTGTTGACCAGCGCCGAGGCCGCGCCGGCGTCCTCCTGCTGGACCCCGACCGTGGCGACCGCGGCACCGAGGGAGACCACCAGCCCGAAGCCGACGCCGGCGATGAAGGCGGGCACCAGGATGCCGCCGGCGTACGAACTCTCGGTGGTGAGCCGGCTGAGCCAGAACGATCCCACCGCGGCCACCACGAGGCCGGCCGGGATCAGGATCCGTGCCCCGAGCTTGGGCTCCAGCACCGGCGGAATGGTGGTCGCGCCGATCGCGATCCCCACGATCATCGGCAGGAAGGCCAGACCGCTCTGGATCGCCGAGAACTCCAGGATGAGCTGGAGGTAGTAGGTGAGGAACAGGAACTGCACGAACAGCCCGATGCCCAGCAGGAACATCGCCAGGTAGGCGCTGCCCCGGTTGCGGTCCAGCACGATCCGGATCGGCAGCAGCGGGTTCCGCGAGCGGAGCTCGAACAGCACGAACGCGATCAGCAGGACCCCGCTCGCGAGGAGGTAGCCCCACACGTCCACGCCGCCCCATTCGCCGTCGTCGGCGTTGGACAGACCGTAGGCCAGGCAGAACAGGCCGACCGAGGCCGTCACCGTGCCGGGCAGGTCCAGCTTCTCCGGACGGTGTTCGGCCTGCCGGTTCTGCATCGTCAGCAGCGCACCGACGAAGACGGCCGCCGTGAAGATCACGTTGACGTACAGGCACCAGCGCCAGTCCAGCCAGTCCGTCAGCGCGCCGCCGAGGAGCAGGCCGAGCGTGAGCCCGCCGCTGCCCAGCGCGCCGTAGATCCCGAACGCCTTGACCCGTTCCTTGGGGTCCTTGAAGACGGTCAGCAGAAACGACAGCGCCGCCGGCGCGACGAGCGCGGCGAACACGCCCTGCAGCGCTCGCGCCGTCACCAGCATGGCGAAGCCGTTGGCCGCGCCGCCCAGCACCGACGTGATGCCGAACCCGACGATCGAGACCATCAGCGACCGCTTGGCGCCGATGAGGTCCACCAGCCTGCCGCCGAGCAGGAGCAGGCTGCCGAAGGCAAGCGCGTAGGCCACCACGACCCACTGCCGGTCCCCGTCCGCGAACCCGAGATCTGCCTGTGCCGACGGCAGTGCGATGTTGACGATCGTCGTGTCCAGGAAGATCGTCAACTGCGCGACGCCGATCACCGCCAGGATCAGCCAGCGGTTGGCGTAGTGAGGGTCGGGTGCGCCCCCCGTCGCCTTCGACCCGGTATCTGCTAACTCTGACATTCCACTTACCTTCTGTTGATCAGGCCGGACCATCGGCCGATGGTCCGGCGGACTGGCGCTCGGGAGACGTCAGGCGGAAACCGCCCCGAATCCGTGCTGCTTTGCAAGGTCGGCAATGGCGTGCACCCGCTCGAACGTCATGGCGCCATTGCCCGTCGGCGCACCGCTGCCGGACAACGCGAGGGTGATGACTTCCGCCGCCCCGGCCAACAACTCACCGGAATTCACGGAGGCGCTGACGACGCCTGGCACAATACCAGGGTTCTGCACGGTAAGTACACCGCCCCGCACGTACTGTAGACCGCTGCGGGAGTCCGCCACGGCCGACTCGGAACCGGTGCCGAAAAAGGCCAGATCGACAACAATGGCCTCATCGGCGAGATGCTTGTCGTCAAGAACGGGAACCGGGCTCGAATGCGCGGAGAACACCACGTGCGCATCCCGCAGAGAAGAGAGATCTTCGGCCACGGTGACGTACGGATTCCGGTCATGGGCATCGGCGAGATAAGCGGCGACGGCCGCGCCGCTCGGCTCCTCCCCGGAACGCCCGTCGGCCAGCCACCCGGCGATGAGCGGCTCGTCGGCCAGCGCCGCCGCGATGCCGGTCAGCTCCCCGCCGGCCGCGATCCGGGTCCACGCCTCCTGATAGATCCGGTGCTCCGCGGCCCGGAGCCGCTCCGCCGAACCCGGCCGGCCGCTCCCCGCCAGGACGATCCGGGCGGCCCGCCGGGCGGCCAGGGCGCCGAGGGCCGACCCGATGTGCCCGCCGCCGCCGACGACCGCGACCGTCAGCCCGTCGAGACCGCCGAAGCGCCCGGCCGCCGCACCCTCGGCGGCCTCCAGCGCGGAACCGGCCGCCAGCGCACCACCCGCGGTCACCGTGATCCCGGGGACCCGCAGCGCGCTGCCGTGGCCGCTCACCGCGCCGAGGCCGAACCCGAGGCCGACGGTGTCGCAGCCGTCCGCCTTCGCCTGGCGCACCCGGCGGTCGAGGTCCAGACCGATCAGCATGGTCTGCCCGGAGACCTGGTACTCCCGCAGCTGCTGCGGGGTCACCAGCAGCGGGTAGACGGTGAGGTCCACCGAGGTGCCCTGCGGCGACGTGAACCGGGCCGGCGCGAACGCCGGCAGGTCCCGCAGCAGTTCGGAGCGCCGGGCGTAGGCGAGCAGGCGGTCGTCGTCCAGGTCGGCGAGCGAGGGGTCGTACTCCCGCAGCATGGCCGGGGTGAGCGGGTAGCTGACCAGCCCGGCCTTCCGGGTGGCGGGACCGGCCTGCCCGTCCGCCGCGGCCGCCGCGTCGTCCGCCTCCGGCCGGAAGTTCCTGATCTCGGCGCGCGGCGGCTGCTGCCCGCCGGTCAGCGGGTGCACCAGCGGCAGCGCGTCCTGGTTGCGCAGGATGGTGCAGACCTGGGTGAGGCCGGTCCGCAGCTGGTCGATCTCCTCGTCCGTGATGTAGATCGACGGCTCGATCCGCAGCATGTTCGGCACGCTCGCGGTCGGGCCGGTGCGGATGCGGTGGGCCAGATGCAGATAGCTGCCGAGCTGGAAGACGAGCAGGCCGGCGCGCGCCTTCTCCCGGATGACCGGGGACGAGGCGTTGCTCTGGTCGGCGAACTCGATCCCGATGAGCAGCCCCTGCCCGCGGACGTCGGCCACCACGTCGGGGAACTCGGCGGCCAGTTCCCGCAGCATGTCCAGGATGCGTCCGCCGCGCTCCGCGGCGCGGTCGTAGGCGGCGCCGTCCTCGGCCTCGAGGAGCTCCAGCGTCCGCAGGGCGATGGCCGTGGAGAAGCCGTCCTTGGCAAAGGTGGAGCTGTGCACCAGCTCGAACTCCGGGCGGTAGCGCGACTGCCGGACGAGCATGGCCGAGGTCTTGCCGATGCCGCCGCCGAGCGACTTGCCCAGCAGGTAGTAGTCACCGAGCAGCCCGATGTGGGAGCTGGCGAAGAACGCGCCGGTGCGCCCCATGCCGGTCTGGATCTCGTCGATGACGACCGGGCACCCGACCTCGTCGCAGATCTGCCGGATGCGGGTGGCGAACTCGCCGGTCAGCCCGTAGATGCCGCCCTCGCCCTGGATCGGCTCCACGATCAGCCCGGCCACCACCGGGAAGTCCCGCTCGACGAGCGTGACCCTGCCGTCCACCACCTGGAGGTCCAGCACGGTGACCCGCTGCTCGGCGACGATGTCCTCGAAGGCCTTCGCGTCGTTCGGCGGCACGAACTTCACCGCCCGCCCCAGTGACTCGAAGGGCGCCCGGAACACCGGGTTGTAGGTGAACTGGGTACTGCCGACCAGCTTTCCGTGGAACGCCCGCTCCAGCGCGAAGAACACCGGGCCGGTCCCCGCCCGGGAGAGATTGTGCGCGGCCACCGCGCCGATCAGCGCCTGGAGATCCTCGGCGGTGGCCGGCACCGGTATGTCGCCGGGCAGCAGGGAGGTGTCGTCCGGCAGCGCCGCCGACCCGTCGAGGACCGCGGTCAGCGCCACGCCGGCGTTCCACTCGATCTCCTCGAACAGGCTCTTCATCCGCAGCGCGCGGTCCAGCTCGCAGTGCTTGACCGCCGCCTCGACGGCCTCCGCGCCGCTGTTGGCGAAGATGACCGAGTACGGCTCGGCACCGGGGAACTCACGGCCGAGGATGGTGTTCAGCACCGCGCCGACCCGGTCGGCGACCGGATGCGCGGAATGCTGGGAGTGCACCGGGCAGCCGGAGTCCAGCAGCTCCTTGGCATGCGCCACGATCTCCGGGTGGTTGTGCCCGAGCATCAGCGAGCCCCAGCCGCCGAGGAGGTCGAGCACCGGCACCTCCTTGCCGGCGTCGTCCAGGTGGTACAGGGTGTTCTTCTCCGCCCGGACGTACTCGACGTCCAGGCCGAAGGTGCCGAGCAGTCCGGTCAGTAGGGCTTCGGCGTATCGGGTCGGTGCATTCACCATGGCTCCTGGTGGTCGGCTGGTGGTCAGCGGTTCGGGTGTGCGGAAGAGCGGCCCAGTTCCCTGTCGATGAAGTCGAGGACCTCGTCCTCCGTCGCATCGGCCAGGTCGGCCGGGCCGGTGCCGGCGGCCGCGCCGGGCCGCGCCGCGGCCCGGGCCTTGTTCCAGCGGGAGAGGAGGGCGGCCAGCCGGTCGGCGATCTCCGTGTCCGCGGAGCCGGCGTCCTCCGCCGGGCCGGCCGGGAGGGCCATCAGGCTGGCCTCCAGCCTGTCGAGTTCGGCGAGGGCGGAGCGGTGGCCGGCCCCGTCGGTGAGGCCGAGCCGTTCGAGCAGATGGTCCACCAGCGCGCCGGGCGAGGCGTGGTCGAACACCAGCGTGGTGGGCAGGGACAGCCCGGTCTGCTCGGCCAGCCGGTTGCGGAACTGCACGGCGGAGAGCGAGTCGAATCCGGAATCCCGGAAGGACACCTCCCACTGCACGTTCTCCGGCGCCGCGTGGCCGAGCACCGCCGCCGCCTCGGCACGCACCAGGTCACGCAGATACCTCTCGGCCTCGGTCCTGGTCATCTCCGCGAACCGGTCGGCCGCCGGACCGGCGCTCGCCTTCCGGCGCGCGCCCTGCGGCACCAGGCCGCGGAGCACCGGGGGGATCTGCGCGGCGCCGCGGCGCAGCGCGGGCAGGTCGAGCGGCGCCGGCGCCACCACGGCCTGTCCGGTGGCGAGCGCGGCGTCGAACAGCTCGCACGCCTCCTCCTCGGCGATCACCCGCAGGCCGGGCTGCCCGCCCTCGACCATCCGGCCCCAGGCGACCGACACCGCGGGCAGTCCCCCGGCCCGGCGGTGCGCGGCCAGCGCGTCCAGGCAGGCGTTCGCCGAGGCGAAGTTGGCCTGCCCGGGGCTGCCGAGCATGCCGACCACCGAGGAGAACAGCACGAACAGCGCGGGCGGGGCGTCCGCGGTCAGCTCGTGCAGGTGCCAGGCCGCGTCCGCCTTGGGCCGCAGCACGTCCGCGACGCGCTCCGCGGTCAGCGCGGTGAACACCCCGTCGTCCAGGACGTTCTCGGTGTGCACCACACCGGTCAGCGGGTGGGCGGCCGGGATGTCCGCGAGCATCGCGCGCACGGCCGCCCGGTCGGCCAGGTCGCAGGCCGCCACGGTGACCGTCGCCCCCATGGCGGCCAGCCCGTCCCGGAGCCCGGCGGCGGGCGGGTCCGTGCCGGGCGGGTGGGCCAGGAGCAGGTGCTCCACCCCGTACGCGGTGACCAGGTGCCGGGCGAACAGCGCACCCAGCCGTCCGCCGGCGCCGGTGACCAGCACGGTGCCGCCGGCCGCGGGGACCGGGGGCGCCGGCGGTGCCGGGTCCGGCTTCGCGGGCGAGGGCACGAGCCGCGGTGCGAGCATGCGCCCGGCGCGGAGGGCGAGCTGCGGCTCGCCCGCCTGGGCGGCCACGAACAGCAGCTCGGCCGAGGCCGGGTCGTCGTCCAGGTCGACCAGCACGATCCGGTCGGGATGTTCCGCCTGGGCCGACCGCAGCAGGCCCCACACCGCGGCACCGGCCGGGTCCCGGACGTCGTCCTCCGCCCCGGCGGCCATGGCTCCCCTGGTCACCACGAGCAGGCGGTTGTCCGGCAGGTCCTCCTGGGCCAGCCAGGTCTGGGCCGCGTCGAGTGCCTGTTCCACGGCCCGGTGCACCGCGGCCACCTGGTCCCCGGCGGTGCCGGGCCGCGACGGCTGGAGCAGCAGGACGTCCCACGGGGTGAAGGACGCCGCCGCCTCCTTGACGTCCGCGAACCGCAGCGGCGCCATTGCCGCCAGGTCGCCGGGGTCGTCGCCGAGCAGGGCGAGCAGGCTCTCCGGCTCCTCCTCGGCCACCGGCCCGACCGGGGTCCAGTGCAGGGCGAACAGCGAGGCGGCAGCCGGTGAGGCGGGCGCCGCGCCGTCCCCCGGGGACAGGCGGGCCGTGGCCAGCCGCACCGCGTCGGCCGTCAGCACCGGCAGCCCGGCCTCGTCGGCCGCTTCGAGGCGGAACGCGTCCGGCCCGGCGGGGGTCAGGTGCACGCGCAGGACCGTGGCCTCGGTGGCGTGCAGGGCAACGCCCTCCCAGGCGAGCGGCAGCCGGGCCGTGCCGTCCGGCGTGACCCCGGGGCCGCCGGTCAGCAGCGGCTGCACGGCGGCCTCCAGCAGGGCCGGGTGGATGCCGAACCGGCCGGCGTCGGCGGCCGCCCGGTCGGGGAGGCGGACCTCGGCGAACAGCTCGTCCCCCTGGCGCAGCACGGTCTCCAGGCCCTGGAACACGGGGCCGTAGCGGTGGCCCGCGTCGGCGAGGTCCTCGTAGGCCCAGTCCACCGGCCGGGCGCCGGCCGGGGGCCAGGCGGCCGGTTCGCCCTGCGGCACGGCGGCGGCGGGGGCGAGCATGCCGGTGGCGTGGCAGGTCCACTCCCCCGGCGCGGCGTCGGTGTCCGGGCCGTCGGCGGCGGGCCGGGTGTAGACGCCCACCGTGCGCCGCCCGTCCTCGCCGGGCGCGCCGGTGACGACCTGCATCTGCACGCCGCCGTGGCCGGGCACCACGAGCGGCTCGGTGATGCCGAGTTCCGCCAGCAGCGGGCAGCCGGCCGCGTCGCCGGCCCGGATCGCCAGGTCCACCAGGGCCGCGCCGGGCAGCACCGGCACGCCGGCGACGACATGGTCCGCCAGCCAGGGATGCGTGGTGAGCGACAGGCGGCCGGTGAACACCAGCTCGTCCCGGCCGGCGACCGCGACGGCCGGGCCGAGCAGGGCGTGCCCGGCGGAGCCGGGCTCGGGGCCGCCGGTGCCGGCCGACGGGGCCGGCCAGTACCTCTCGCGCTGGAACGGGTAGGTGGGCAGCTCCGTACGGGCGGCCCCGGTACCGGCGAACACGGCCGCCCAGTCGACGGCCGCCCCGGTGACGAACAGTTCGGCGACGCCGTCGAGCACGGCGCGGGCCGCCGGCAGGCCGTCCCTGAGCAGCGGCACCGAGCCCTCCAGCACCCGCCCGGGGCCCGGCTCGGCGCACCGGGTCACGCGCTGCTCGGCCATCCACCGCCCGGCGTCGGCGATCACCCCGGCTCCCCGGGCCTCTCCTGACGCGCCGGACGCGCCGGACGCGCCGGGCGGAAGGGTGTCGCCGGCGGCGAGCGGCCGGCCGGTGCGCAGCGACACCACCGGGAGCCGTGGTGCGGCGCACGTCACCCCGGCGCCGTCTCCGGCGGTCAGCAGCCGGCCGGCGTCGGCCGCCGAGAGGGCCCCGGCGACGTACGCGGCGGCGATCTCGCCGGTCCCGCTCCCGGCGACGCAGCCGAACACCACGCCCCAGGACTCGGCCAGGCGGAACAGCGCGACCTCGGCGGCGAGCGCGGTCGCGTCCGGGCCCGGATCGCCGGGCCCGCCGAACCCGGCCAGGGTCTCGTCGAACGCCGTGGCGTACACCGGCCAGGTCTCGTACAGGGTGCTCTCCGGTCCGTCCGCGGAGCGGCCGGTGAACAGGAACGCGGTCCGGCCGTCCCGGACGGCGGGGGCGTCGCCCCCGGCGATCGCCCGCAGCCCGGACAGTGCCTCCGCCCCGCCTGCGGTGACGAGCACCGCGCGGTGGTCGAACACCGGCCGGCCGGCCAGCGTGAACCCGGTGTCGAGCGGGTCCGGCGCGGTGTCGGAGCCGACCACGGACAGCAGGCGGGCGGCCTGCGCGCGCAGCGCCTCCGGCGACTTGGCGGACAGCACCCACGGCACCGCCGGCAGGGACACACGGGACGCGGCGGCCCGGGACGACTCGACGGGGGTGCCGGCCGGAGTGCCGGCCGGTTCCCCGGGTGCCTGTTCCAGGATGATGTGCGCGTTGGTGCCGCTCATCCCGAACGAGGACACCGCCGCGCGGCGCGGCCGGTCGAGCTCCGGCCACGGGCGGGCCTCGGTCAGCAGCCGGACCGTGCCCGGGGACCAGTCCACCGCGGAGGTCGGCTTGTCCACGTGCAGGGTCTTGGGCATCAGGCCGTGCCGCATGGCCATGATCGCCTTGATCAGGCCGCCGGCCCCGGCGGCGTGCTGGGTGTGCCCGATGTTCGATTTCACGGATCCCAGCCAGGCCGGGCGGTCCGCCGGCCGGTCCCGGCCGTAGGTCGCCATCAGGGCCTCGGCTTCGATGGGGTCGCCGAGCCGGGTGCCGGTGCCGTGCGCCTCCAGCAGGTCGACCTCGGACGGCGCGAGGCCGGCGTTCGCCAGCGCCTGCCGGATCACCCGCTGCTGCGACGGGCCGTTGGGCGCGGTCATGCCGTTGGACGCGCCGTCGGAGTTCACCGCGCTGCCCCGGATCACCGCCAGCACCGGGTGCCCGTTCCGCCGGGCGTCGGAGAGCCGCTCCAGCACGAACAGGCCCACGCCCTCGGACCATCCGGTGCCGTCCGCGGACTCGGCGAACGCCTTGGACCGGCCGTCGGGGGCCAGCGTGCGCTGCCGGGAGAACTCGATGAACCCGATGGGCTGCGCCATCACCGTCGCGCCGCCCGCGAGGGCGAGGCCGCACTCGCCGCTGCGCACCGCGTTCGCGGCCAGATGCACCGCGACCAGCACCGACGAGCACGCCGTGTCGATGGACATGGTGGGGCCTTCCAGCCCGAGGACGTAGGAGATCCGGCCCGAGCCGAAGGAGGTCGTGGAGCCGGTCAGCAGATACCCCTCGGCACTCCCCTCGGCCGTGCCGGCACCCGCCCCGTACTCCTGCGCGGTCAGCCCGGTGTAGACGCCGGTGTTGCTGCCCCGCAGCGACTGCGGGTCGATCCCGCCGCTCTCCAGGGCTTCCCAGGAGGTCTCCAGCAGCAGCCGCTGCTGCGGGTCCATCGCCAGCGCCTCCCGCGGCGAGATGCCGAAGAAGCGGGCGTCGAACCCGGCGGCGTCGTCGATGAACCCGCCGGCCCGCGGATAGAAGGTGCCCGGCTTGTCGGGGTCGGGGTCCCAGAGCCGCTCGATGTCCCAGCCGCGGTCCTCCGGGAGGCCGGAGATCGCGTCCACCTCGTCGGCCACCAGCCGCCACAGATCCCCGGGCGTGGCGGCCCCGCCGGGAAAGCGGCACGCCATCCCGACGATCACGACGGGGTCGTGCTCACCGCCGGTGGCCGGGGCCGGGGCGGCGGCGGCCGCGGCGGGTGCCGCCAGGTCGCCGCTCAGCTCGGACAGCAGGTGCTCGGCGAGCGCCGAGACCGTCGGATAGTCGAAGACCAGACTGGGCGACAGCCGCAGGCCGGTGGCCGCGGACAGCTGGTTGCGCAGCTCGACCGCGGTCAGCGAGTCGAAGCCGAGATCCCGGAACGGCGTGTTCTCGCTGACCCGTTCGCCCNGAGATCCCGGAACGGCGTGTTCTCGCTGACCCGTTCGCCCGTGCCGAACCGGAGCACCGCGGACACCTCGGTGCGCACCAGCTCGGCGACCTGCTCGTACCGCTCGTGCCGGGGCAGTGCGGCGAGCCGGCCGGCCAGGGTCCGCCCGTCGCCCGTGCCGTGCCGGACCACCCGGCGGGCCGGGCGGCCGGCCAGGTTCCCCAGCATCGGCGGGAGCTGCGCCTGCCCGGACCGCAGCGTCCGCAGGTCGAGCCGGGCCGGCAGGATCACCGGCCGGTCCAGCGCCAGGGCCCGGTCGAACAGCGCCGTCCCGTCCTGCGGGGAGAGGGGCAACAGACCCGTGTGACGCGGCAGACCGGACCCGCCGGGTGCGGTCCCGGCCTGCATGCCGCCCTCCACGGACCACAGCCCCCAGCCCAGTGAGACGGCCGGCAGGCCGTTCGCCCGGCGGTACTGGGCGAGTGCGTCGAGGAACTGGTTGGCGGCCGAGTAGTTGGCCTGTCCCGCGTTGCCCAGCGTGCCGGCGAGTGAGGAGAAGAGGACGAACATGGTCAGGGGGTGGTGGCGGGTGAGGGTGTGCAGGTGCCATGCGGCGTCGGCCTTGGGGCGCAGGACGGAGGTGAGGCGGTCGGGGGTGAGGGCGGTGAGGATGCCGTCGTCGATGACGCCTGCGGTGTGCACGANGAGGAGAAGAGGACGAACATGGTCAGGGGGTGGTGGCGGGTGAGGGTGTGCAGGTGCCATGCGGCGTCGGCCTTGGGGCGCAGGACGGAGGTGAGGCGGTCGGGGGTGAGGGCGGTGAGGATGCCGTCGTCGATGACGCCTGCGGTGTGCACGACGCCGGTCAGGGGGTGCTGTGGGGGGATGGTGTCCAGGACGGCGGCCAGTGCGGTGCGGTCGGCGGCGTCGCAGGCCTCGATGCGGACGGTGGCGCCCAGGGCGGTGAGTTCGGCGGCCAGGGTGTCGGCTCCGGGGGCGTGCGGTCCGCGCCGGCTGAGCAGCAGCAGGTGGCGCACGCCGTGGGCGGTGACCAGGTGGCGGGCGAACAGTGCGCCCAGGGCGCCGGTACCGCCGGTCACCAGGACGGTGCCCTCCGGCGCCGGGACCGGCACCGCGTCCCCCGGCTCCGGCTCCGCACCGGCCACACCCGCCGGACGCGCCCCGGCCAGCCGGGGNCGTGGGCGGTGACCAGGTGGCGGGCGAACAGTGCGCCCAGGGCGCCGGTACCGCCGGTCACCAGGACGGTGCCCTCCGGCGCCGGGACCGGCACCGCGTCCCCCGGCTCCGGCTCCGCACCGGCCACACCCGCCGGACGCGCCCCGGCCAGCCGGGGCACGAAGACCGTGCCGGCGCGCACCGCGGCCTGGTCGTGGCCCGCCGCCAGCACCGCGGCAAGGGCCGCGGGCGAGGCCGGGTCGTCGTCGATGTCCGCGAGCACGATCCGGCCGGGGTGCTCCGCCTGGGCCGACCGCAGCAGGCCCCACACCGCGGCGCCCGCCAGATCGGGGGCGGCGGCGTCCTCGCCGGTCACCACCGCGCCGCGGGTCACCGCGACCAGACGGCCGGACAGGAACCNGCCCGCCAGATCGGGGGCGGCGGCGTCCTCGCCGGTCACCACCGCGCCGCGGGTCACCGCGACCAGACGGCCGGACAGGAACCGGTCGTCGGCCAGCCATTCCCGCACCAGCTCCAGCGCCTCGGCGGCCGTCTCGTGCACCGGCGCGAGGACCTCGCCGTCCGGCTGCCCGCCGAAGACGGCGACCAGCACGTCGGCCCCGGCCGCGTCCGGCAGCGTCTCGTGGCGGTCCGCCCCCAGCGCCTCGCCGATCTCCCGGCCGCGGGTGCCGAGCAGGGCCCAGTTCCCGGCCGGCCCGGCGGCCCCGTCCGGGGCCGCCTCGGCCCGGACCCAGTCCACGCCGAGCAGCGAGCCGGCTGTCGTGTCCGCCGCGGCCGGGCCGCCGGCCGGCGCCGGGCGTGCCTCCACCGACCGCACCTCGGCGACCGGCTGTCCCGCCTCGTCGGCGAGTTCGACCCGGCAGGAGGTCTCGCCGTCGGTGTCGCCGTCGACGGCCACCCGGACCCGCAGCGCACGCGCCCCGGTGGCGTAGAGGCTGATCCCCTGCCAGGCGAACGGCAGCTGCAGGGTGAAGTCCTCGCCCGCGTCGGTGATCGCGGCGACGACCCGCGGATGGATGGCGGCGTCGAACAGCGCGGGGTGGATCCCGAACCCCTTGGTGTCGGTGTGTTCCGGGAGCGCGACCTCGGCGAAGAACTCGGTGCCGGCGGCGCCGTCGCGGCGCCACAGGGTCCGCAGTCCGCGGAACACCGGGCCGTAGACGTAGCCGTGCTCCGCGAGCCCGTCGTAGAACCCGTCCGTCGTCACGGGCTCGGCGCCGGGAGGCGGCCATGCGCCGCCCAGTGCGAAGCGGGGCTCCGGGGCCGAGGGGTCGAGCAGGCCGGTGGCGTGGCAGGTCCATTCCTGCTCGCTTTCCGGGCAGGAGTGGATCGCGAACGGCCGGTACCCGGTGTCCTGCGGCTCCTTCACCACGACCTGCACGCGCACCCCGCCCGTTGCGGGGATGATCAGCGGTGCGGTGACCACCATCTCGGCCACGCCGGGGCAGCCGGCCTCGTCGCCGGCCCGGATCGCCATGTCGAGCAGCGCGGTGCCCGGCACCAGCGCCCGGCCGCCCAGTTCGTGTTCGAGGAGCCAGGGGTGCGTCCGCGCGGACAGCCGGCCGGTGAACACGACGTCGTCGCCCCCGGCGACGCGCACCACCGCGTCCAGCATCGGGTGGCTCGCGGCCGCCTGCCCCGCCGAGGTGACGTCGCCCGACGACGCCTGCGGCAGCCAGTAGTTCTGGTGTTGGAAGGGGTAGGTGGGCAGGTCGGTGACGGTGGCGGTGGTGCCGGTGAACAACGCCGCCCAGTCCACGGTGTGCCCGCGGGTGTGGAGCCGGGCCAGCGCACCGAGCGCGGTCTCCACCTGCGGACGGTCCCGCCGCTGCAGCGCCACGAAC
>NZ_WTLH01000067.1 GCF_011421595.1 Streptomyces sp. YIM 98790
GCCCGCACCTCCGGCACCGGCACCGGCACCGGCCGCCGCGCCTCCGGCCGCAGCACCGCCCCGGGCGCCGTGCGTGCCGATGCCCTGCCGCAGCACCGTGGCGGGCGTGGCGATGGCCGCCCCGGCGGCCCGGTTGGCGGTGTCCCGGCGCATGGCGCGGTGGTTGATGATCTCGTCCCCGAAGCCGGGCACGAAGCGGTAGATCATGGCGGAGGCGAAGATGGCCAGCAGGATGATGGACAGCCCGGACAGGATCGCGGAGAACGCGGAGGGGCCCTCCGTGGTGGACAGCGCCGAGGCCAGACCCAGCACGATCACGATCACCGGCTTGACCAGGATCACCGCGATCATGATCCCGGCCCAGCGGCGCACATGCTGCCAGAGATTCTTGTCGACCAGGCCGGCGTACACCGCGGTGCCGAGCAGCGCCCCCACGTAGAGCAGGGCGGCCCGGATCACCAGCTCCAGCCACAGCACGCCCGCGGCCAGGATGGACACCAGCGCCACCACGATCAGCATGATGGGCCCGCCGCCGATGTCCTG
The DNA here is from genome assembly GCF_011421595.1 of Streptomyces sp. YIM 98790. Classification (GTDB taxonomy): domain Bacteria; phylum Actinomycetota; class Actinomycetes; order Streptomycetales; family Streptomycetaceae; genus Streptomyces. The sequence continues at coordinate 544 of NZ_WTLH01000067.1, forward strand.
GTCGCTCTCCAGCGCGGCGGAGAACTGTCCGAAGAAGGCGTCGGAGTTGTTGCCGGTGCCTGCGGCGATGGCCTCGGTCACGCCGTCGGTGGCGGCCACCACCATGTAGAGGATGAGCGGGGTGAAGGCGGAGGCCATCACGGTCAGCCAGAGGAAGCCGACCGCCTCGGTGAGGGCGGTGGTCAGCGGCACGCCCCGGATGGCGCGCTTGACCACGGCCAGCAGCCAGAGGGTGAGGGTCAGCACGGTCGCGGCGGCGAACACCACGGCGTACTGGCGCAGGAAGGCGGGGTTGGTGAAGTCCACCTCGGTGGTCGTGGACACGGCCTCGGAGAGCTGGTCCACGATCCAGGCGGCGGCGTCCGCGCAGCCGCGGGCCAGCGACTGGAGCGGGTCGAGGGAGGAGTCCAGCCCGGGGGTGGTGATGCCGCCGCCCTCCTCGCCGGCGCAGAGGTCGAAGGCGGGCCCGTGCAGCCCCTCGCACTCCGGGTTCTCCGCATCCCCCGGGGTCTCCTCGCCGCTGCCGCCGCTGCCGCCGGTGTCGCCTTCGTCGTTCTCCTGGTGCTCGTCGGCGAGGGCGCGCAGCGGGAAGGCCAGTCCGGCGGTGAGGAGACCGGCCAGCAGCACACCGAGCCGGGCGAGGTGACGGGCGAGGTGACGGGCGAGGCGCCGGGCGAACGGCCGGGCCGGGGACGGCGGCAGCGGCCGGGCGAGCGGGCGCGACCGGGGACTAGCGCGCATAGGTGAACCCTCCGAACTCCTGCACGGCTTCCGCGATCTCCTCGGCGGTGGACGCGCGGTTGTCGCCCGGAATCGGCGCGGGGCCGTCCGCCTGGCTGTCTTCCACGATCTTCCAGTCACCGTCCGACCAGACCAGTTCGAAGGTCCAGGTCTTCCAGGTGGTGCGCACCGGGTTCCGGGCGCTCTCACCGGCCATGCCGATGAGCGCGGTGTACCAGACGTCGACCGTGGCGCTGGTTCCGGTGAACGTGAGGACGGAGGTGCCGACGGGCAGGGTGCGTGACACGAACGTCATGCCGTCCGGTGGATTGCCCTCGGCGTCCAGGCCGAGCCGGGCCAGGGACTCTTCCGAGTATGCCGCGTCGAGCTCTTCATTGAGGCTGGGGACGACGGAAGGTTCGTAGACGGTGGCCACAATGGCGCGGCGGGTGCCGGGGGCGAACATGCCGTCACCGCCGAGGGCCACGGCATAGTTGGCGGCGGCGCTCTGCGCACCCTGCTCGGTCTGCGGGTGGCCGGTGGGAATGCCGCCGGCGCCGGACCGCACCGGCTCCTCGCCGGTGGGCGCGGTGGGCTGGGCCCGGTTGCCGCCGGAATCCGCCGCCCCGTCACCCGACCCGTCGTCACCTCCGCCGAGGTTCGCGTAAACGATCGCGGCGATGAGGATGACGAAGACGGCGATGATGGTGAACAGGCTGCGGCCGGGGGAGGCGGGAGCGCGGCGGGAACCGGTGCCGGGATCTTCCGGCAAGCGGGTACGGGTCTGGGAGGGGACGGTGCGGGCGCCCGTGTCTCCGAAGTCGTCGCCGTAGCTCATGATCAGCGCCCCCTCAACCGCACTGAGTCTATTACCTCCTCACACGACGTTATAGCCATCGGCTGGCGGTCGTAGCCGGTGCTGTCCCGATTGTCCGAACAGCGGAACGACGTGCGCCCGGCGCATCTGCGCAGGCGCCGGGCGGTGCGCTCCGTGCCTCGTCGCGCTTCGGTCGCCCGGAACGAGATGTCGGTCACTGAGCGTGCTCCGAAGTGCCCCGGCGGCAGCCTGTGGGACTGCGTGTGAGCGGATGTGAGCGCGGAGGTAGCGATCTCGGCCGGAATGCGTCTGGTTTTAGCTGGAGTGGTGGCGTGTTGTTGTGTCCCGTGTGCTGGGTGTGCCCAGCGGGACCTGTTTCTCCATGAATCGAGAGGCGACAGCCGTGTCCGAGTTGACCTGGCAGAAGTCGAGCTTCAGCAGCGGAGACGTACCGCAGTCGTGCATAGAGGTGGCTTCGGACGACGGGCGTCTCTATCTGCGGGAGAGCGAGCTGCCGCTGCCCGTCCTGGTCACGGACGCGGCCAGGCTGGCCGCCCTGCTGGCAGCGGTGCGCCGCTGAGGCGGGCGAAGGTCAGCGCGTTCCGGACGGCCGCGCCCCCGGGGTCGTTGTTGAAGTAGACGTACACGTCGCCCGAGCCCGGCCAGGTCGCCCGGATGCGGGTGGCCCAGGTGGCCAGGGACCGGTGGCCGTAGCGGGGCCACGGATCGGCCCGGCCCTCGTGGAAACGGACGTAGCCCCAGTCGGCCGTGCGCCACAGCGGGGTCGCGGGGCGGGCCCGGATGTCGGCCCAGCACAGCGCGGCCCCCCGGTGCTCCAGCACGGCCCGGACGGCCGGTGTCCACCAGGACGGGTGGCGGGGCTCGACGGCGACCCGCACGCCGGGCGGGAAACAGGCAAGGCAGCGGTCCAGGGCGGGCGGATCGGCGCGCAGCGTGGGCGGGAGCTGGAGGAGCACCGGGCCGAGCCGCGTGCCCAGCGCGGCGGCGTGGGTCAGCAGGCGCCGGACCGGCTCCTCCGGATCGCGCAGCCGCTTGATGTGGGTGAGAAAGCGGCTGGCCTTGACGGACATCACGAAACCCGGCGGGGTGCGGTCGTGCCAGGCCGCGAAGGTCTCCGGCGTGGGCAGCCGGTAGAAGGCGTTGTTGCACTCCACCGTGGGGAAGCGGCCCGCGTAGGTCTGCAGCCACAGCCGCTGCGGCATGTCCGGCGGATACAGCACGCCGCGCCAGTCGGCGTACTGCCATCCGGATGTGCCGGCGAGCAGGGTCATGGCCCTTCCAGGCTAGGACGGGCTGCCGTTCCGGCGCGCGTCGGCGCGGCGGCAGGCGCGGGCCGGGGTGTCGGAAGGACGTGGAAGGGGAGGTCTACGGCGTCATGGCCGAGGCAGCGCCGTGCCGCCGTGGCAGGCCGGCCCGGGACACCGCCCCCGCGACGCCGGCGACCCCGGTCCGCGAAGTTCGCGGCCAGAGGCTCAGGGCCAGAGAAGGGTGCGGCTCCAGGCGTCGCCGGCCGGATCGGGCCGGCTGTAGAGCAGCCGCACATGCCGCCGGCTGGGGTGGCCCTGCCAGAATTCGACCTCCCGCGCCCACAGCGTGTACACCGTGTGGCCGGGGGCGACGAGATCCGGGTCGGCGTCCAGCCGCCGGGCCGCCTCGGTCACGGCCGCGTCGTACTCGGCCATCGACCCCATCGGCCGGCTCTCGCCGCCGACCAGGCCGGCGATCCGGGTGGCCCGGGAGCGGCTGCGGAACTCGGCGGCCGACATCTCGGCCGGAGCCGGCTCGACCGTGCCCCGCACCCGTACCTGCCTGCCCAGCAGCGGCCAGTAGACGCTGAGCGCGGCGGCCGGCACGGCCGCGAGCTGGCGGCCCTTCGGGGTGTTCGCGTCGGCGGCGAAGACCCAGCCGCAACGTTCCTCGTCCACGCCGCGCAGGATCAGCACCCGGGCGTCCGGCTGTCCGTCCGCCTCCACCGTGGAGAGTGTCACCGCGTGCGGGTCCAGCACCCCGGTCTCCACGGCGACGGCCAGCCACTCGGCGAACAGCGGCCCGGGCCGGTGCGGCACATGGTCGGGATCGAACGTGGGCAGCTCGCGGATCATCGGCGGACTGGCGCGCAGCAGCTCGGCCACCAGGCCCGGAGCGGGCACGCCGGGGGGCGGCGGTTCGGACGGAGTCGCCACGGGATCGGCCTTTCGACGAACCGGCATGGGGTGGTCCGCTCACCGTAACGGGCGGCTGCCCCGGCACGCGGAAACGGCAGGCCGGTGCGGCAGCCGAGTACGGTGGGCGGACCGTTGTCCAGGAGCCACAACGCCCTGCACTGCTTACCGGGAGCTGTGGCAGGCTTCTCGGCATGCTGGGGATTACCGATCTCTCGACCTATCTGATCGGGCTGGCGCTGATCATCCTGCTGCCCGGGCCGAACTCGCTCTATGTGCTGTCCGTGGCGGCCCGGCGCGGAGTGCGGGCCGGCTACCAGGCCACCGCCGGTGTCTTCTGCGGCGACGCCGTGCTGATGGCGCTGTCGGCGGGCGGCGTCGCCTCGCTGCTGCAGGCCAGCCCGCTGGCCTTCTCGGTGCTCAAACTGCTGGGCGCCGGTTATCTGACCTGGCTGGCGGTCGGCATGCTGCGCGGGGCGTGGGCGCTGTGGCGGCGGCGCCACGCCGTCCGGGCGGAGACCGCCGGGGCGGCCGGGGCCGCCGGGGCGGTCGGTGCGGACGGCGGGCGGGCGGCCTCCTCGCCGCTGACCGGCGGCGGGGCCGAACGGGAGCGCCCCTACCGGCGGGCGCTGGTGGCCAGCCTGCTCAACCCCAAGGCGATCCTGTTCTTCGTCTCCTTCTTCGTGCAGTTCGTGGACCCGGCGTATCCGTACCCGGCGCTGTCCTTCGTGGCGCTGGCGCTGTGGGTGCAGCTGTTCAGCCTCACCTACCTCTCGCTCCTCATCTTCACCGGTGCCCGGCTGGCCGCGGCCTTCCGCAGGCGGCGCCGGCTCCAGGCCGGGGCCTCGGCCGCGGCCGGCGGCGCGTTCCTCGGCTTCGCCGTCAAGCTCTCGCTCTCCAGCGCGGCCTAGCCGGACCCTGGCCGGGCGGCCGTGACGAGCGCCCTCGTGCGGTTGCCCGGACGGCATCGTCCGACCCAGGAGCGAGGGAGCATCACCATGCCTGTCCGGAGCCGTACCCCCGTGCCGCGCGGGCGGCCGCTCTGGCCGGCGCCGCAGGCGTGGACACCTCCCTGCCGCAGAACGGAGAACGCCGGGCGGGACGGAGCGCCGAGTCCGGGGACTCCGGTGCCGTGGCGGCCGGGCGTAGGGTCGGAAGGAGAGGCCGCACGGCAGGGAGGTGGCTGTGGTGGCAATGGCCGTCTGGGCGTGGTTCGGGGTTCTGACGATCGTGGTGCTGTTCGGGGGCGGCGGTGCGTGGCTGGCCGAAGCGGTGCGCGCCGGCCGGCGCCAGCGGCACGAGCAGCAGATGGAACTGCTGCGGGCCGAGGAGCGGCGGCTGGAGCGGCTGGAGGCGGCCTCGGCGCAGCCGGAGCCGGTCTGCGGCTGCGGCCACCATCTGGCCAAGCACGACCGGCAGGGGCACTGCCACGAGATCGTGCGGGTGCCGACCGGCTGGGACGCCCAGCACCGCCCGCTGGGCTTCGAGCGGGGCACCTGCAACTGCCAGCAGTACGTCGGTCCGCAGCCGCTGTCCCAGATCTGGGCCGAGGACCTCACCGACCGCGAGCCCGGCACCCTTCCGGAGGCCGGGGGCGGTGCGGACGGTGACGAGGACCGCGACGAGGACCGCGACGAGGGCCGTGATGAGGACGGCGGCGGCGGTGCGGGCGGTGCCGGGTCGCCGCGGGGCTAGCGCTTGCGCACCACGGTGACGCCGTCCCGGACCGAGAGCATCACCGAGTCCACCCGCTTGTCCGCGGCCACGGTGTCATTGACCCGCCGCATCGCCACGGTGCCCGCATCCTGCGCGGCCGGATCCACGACCCGGCCCTCGCGCAGCACGTTGTCCAGAGCGATGACACCGCCCGGCCGCAGCCGGGTGACCAGCTCCTCGTAGTAGTCCGGGTAGCCGGTCTTGTCGGCGTCGATGAAGGCGAAGTCGACGAACTCCTCGCGCGGCAGCGCCCGCAGGGTCTCCACCGCCGGGGCGATCCGCAGGTCGATCCGGTCGGCGACCCCGGCCCGCTGCCAGTAGCGGCGGGCCACCGCGGTCCACTCCTCGCTCACGTCGCATGCGATGAGCCTGCCGTCCGCGGGCAGCGCGCGGGCGATGCACAGCGCCGAGTAGCCGGTGAAGGTGCCCACCTCCACCGCGGTCCGGGCGCCGGCCAGCTTCACCAGCAGGCTCAGCAGCGCACCCTCGTCGTGCGAGATCTGCATGCCGGACAGCTCCGGCGGCAGGCTGCGATGGGTCTCCTCGGCCAGATCGCGCAGCACCTCGTCCGCCCCCGGGGACGCGTGCGCGACCAGGTACTCGTGCAGCGCGGGATTCACGATCTCCATGCGCCCGACTCTACGTGCCGGGCCGGTCAGAACGGGCGGTTGTAGGGCGAGTAGCCGCGCGGCGGGGCGGCCGGCGGGGGCGGGTTGCGGCGGAACCAGAAGGCGGCGAGGACACCGCCGGCCAGGCCGAACAGGTGGCCCTGCCAGGAGACGCCGCTGTCGACGGGCAGCACGCCCCACAGCAGGGAGCCGTAGAGCAGGAAGATCACGATGCCCACGGTGATGTCCATGGCACTGCGCTCCACGAAGCCGCGGACCAGCAGATAGCCGAAGAGGCCGAAGACCACCCCGGAGGCGCCGGCGGTGATGGAGTCCGGTGCGGCGGTCAGCCACACCCCGAACCCGGAGACGGTGATGATCAGCAGGCAGACGGCCAGGAACCGGCCGATGCCGCGCAGCGCCGCCAGGAATCCGAAGATCAGCAGCGGCAGCGTGTTGGCCATCAGGTGGTCGTAGCCGAAGTGCAGGAAGGCGGCCGGGTAGATGTCCAGCAGCTCGCCGGTGTCCCGCGGCTCGATGCCGTACTCGCACACCAGCGGCTCGTCGGGTACCGGCCCGGTCAGACAGACCGGACGGGAGCCGTCGGCCAGTGCCAGCACCCACATCACCACCAGCCAGGTGCCCATCAGGGCGGCGGCGGCGATCGCGCGCTGTCCTCGTGGTCCTCGTGGTCCGCGCTGCCCGCGCGATGCGCGTGTGCCGTACATTCTCCGACGCCCCCTGGTGTCTGCGCGAGTGGTGTGCCGTTTCTCCCGGGCGGTGTCCGCCGAGCACTGTCTGCCGAACCGTCTCTTCAGTGTCTCCGTTCCGCCGGCGCTCCGGGCAGCGTGTCAGGGCTGGACGGGTCCGGGCAGGTTGCCGCGGTTCGGGTCCTGCTCCCGCTGCTCCTCGCGCAGCGCCAGGTAGAGCAGGGCCACGGTCAGGTCCTCGGGGTTGAGCATCTCGGCGTTCTCCCGGGGCGGTCCCAGCGAGATGGCGGAGCCGCTGTTGAGCCCGATCTCCAGGGGCAGCGGCGGGAAGTCCGGCCCGCCGAACTGCGCGAGGTCGAATCCGATCTCCGACAGCACACCGTTGCGCAGCGTCAGCACGGCGGTCACCGGGGTGTCCGGGTCGGCCGGGTCCTGCACCAGGCGCGGCATGCCGAACCGGTCGGCCTGCTGGCGCAGCAGGCCGGCCAGCGGGCCCAGCGCCTCCTGGGCCCGCCCGGCCGGGAGGGTCAGTTCCATCCGCTCGGTGCCGCCCTCCTTGCCCAGCGAGCGCAGCCGGGTGCCGGCGGTCCGCACCGAGTCGTCCAGGCGGGTCACGAAGTCCCACTGCGCCTCGGGGCGGAGCAGCGGGTCGGCCCCGGAGAGGGCCTTGGCCACGTTCCCGGCGTGCCCGAGGCCGCCGGTCTCCTCGGCCGCCTGCTCGGCCTCCTGGCCGGCCCCGGTGATGCCCGCCTCTATGGCCTCGGCGTACTCCGGGTAGCGGAAGGGGTCCACGACCACCCAGGCGCCGGTGAGCGCCCGGGCGGCGTTCTCCAGGGACTCGGGCAGGCTCCCGGCGTGCTGCATGAACCGCATCGCCCGGCTCACGTCCTCCGGCTTGCCGTGCAGTGCGTCCTGCACCACGGTGTCGGCGCCGATCCGGATGAAGGTCTGCTCGCCGATCCGCTTCAGGCCGATGGCGTCGTTGCCGCCGAAGCCCACCGACAGCGCTATGTCCAGCGGGTCGCCCTCGTGGAGGTCGCGCATCCGGCTGTCCTGGTCCGGGTCCCCGACCACGGCGGTGAACTCCAGGGAGGCCAGCACCTCGGCCTCGCGCCGGGTGGGGGCCGGGCCGCCGGTGGCATCGGCGGAGTGCCGGAGGTAGTCGTACACCTCGTCGACGGTGGCGCCGAACGCGACGTCCACCGTGACGGCCTCGCGGGACATCAGCCGGTCGAGGGCGTCGTCGGCCTGCGCGCCGGCCTGGGCCGTCTCCACGACCTGGCAGCCGGCGGTGGCCGCCAGCAGCGCGGTGACGAGCGCGGCGCCGCCGGCGAGGGCGGTCGTCCGCCTGCGGAGGGTACTGATCGTTTCACTCCCGGTCCGTGGACACGCCCGGGGGGCCGTACCGGTCCTGGCCGCGGCCGGTTCCGGCCCTCGGCGGCGGGCGGCGGCACCGTCTGCCGCCCGCCGGTTCCGTGTCCGTCCGTCTGCTGTTGTCTGTTCCGTCCGTGTCGTCTGCGTCGTCCGTGCCGTCCGTGCCGTCGCCGGGTGCGGCCGGTTCCGCCGCGCGGCCGGGGCCGCCCGGAGCGGGGCCGGCGGAGCCCCTGTCCGTCGGATGCGGGAACAGGGGTGCCCGGTTCCAGTCTTGCCCCACCCTGGTAAGCATGGCGTATGGCACACGCCACGCGCGGCCGGGGCGTCACCGACCGGTGAGCCATCCGTTAGCGAGCCGTGTTCTAGGCTCGGCGGTGTGAGCGAACGAGGGCGGAGGCCCTGGCTGGTCGGGGTGTCGGGCGCGTCGGGCACCCCGTATGCGGCGGCGGTGCTGCGCGCACTGCTGGACGCCGGGGAGGCGGTCGATCTGGTGGTCAGCCGGGCATCCCGGCTGACCCTGCTGGACGAGACCGGCGTCTCCTTCCGGGACGCGCACTGGGAAAGCGACCTGCGGGAATGGCTGGCGCGCGGCGCGGACGGCACGCCCGGCACCTTCGCCCCCGACATCTCCGGGGTGCGCCACTGGCCGGCGGGCGACCTGGCGGCGGGTCCCTCGTCCGGGTCGTATCCGGCCAAGGGCATGCTGATCGTGCCGGCCTCCACGGCGTGCGTGGCGGGGGTGGCGCTGGGCCTGTCCAAGGACCTGCTGCAGCGCGCCGCGAGCGTGACGCTCAAGGAGCGCCGCCCGCTGGTGGTGGCGGTCCGGGAGACCCCGCTGAACGGGCAGACGCTGCGCCACCTGGTGGCCCTGGACGAGGCCGGGGCGGTGGTGCTGCCCGCCTCGCCCGCCTTCTACGCCGGCGCCGGCCACATCCAGGACCTGGTGGATTTCGTGGCCGGCCGGGTGCTGGACGCGGCCGGGGTCCCGCACCGGCTCTACCGCCGCTGGGCGGGCGCCCTGGGCGGGGCCCGGACCGACGAAACCGGTGGAAGGGCCAGCCAGTCGTAAGCCGCGGGGCCCGTATGCCTTAGATTCTTCTGGTACGGCAGCGTGCGGCACCGTGTTTCCAGGCCCGGCCCGGGAACCGGGGCGCCGCGCGGCGGGACGGCCCGCACCGCAGGGCCTTGAGGGAACGGTGGAAGGCTTGGCGACCATGGACGCGGTGGACAGGCAGCTCATCCAGGCGCTCCGCGAGAACGGACGGGCGTCCTACGCGGAGCTGGGCCGGCTGGTGGGCCTGTCCGGGCCCAGCGTCACCGACCGCATCAACCGTCTGGAGGCGGCCGGGGTGATCACCGGCTACCGGGCGACCGTGGACGCCGCCGCGCTGGGCCTCGGGGTCACCGCGCTGGTCGGGCTCCAGCTCTCCGACGCCACCGACCACCAGGAGCTGGCCGAGCGGCTCAAGGAGCTGCACGAGATCGAGGACTGCTGGTTCATCGCCGGCGACGACTCCTACATGCTCAAGGTGCGGGCGGCGGACGTGGACGGGCTGGAGAAGATCATCCGCCGGCTCTCCGGCACCAAGGGCGTCTCCCGGACCCGCACCACCATCGTGCTGTCCACCAAATGGGAGAACCGGGTCGGGGACCTCCCCGAACTCCCGGGACGCTGAGCAACGTAGGCTCGGCGGGAGCACCGAACGAAGGAGGCGCGACGCATGGACACCGGGCTCAGGCGCGAGCTGGAGGAGAAGGTCCGTGCCGGTGAGCGGCTGACCCGCGAGGACGGGATCGCCCTCTACGAGTGCGACGACCTGGCGTGGCTGGGCGGCCTGGCGCACGAGGTGCGCACCCGGAAGAACGGCGATGTCGTCTACTTCAACGTCAACCGCCACCTCAACATGACCAATGTGTGCACGGCCTCGTGCGCCTACTGCTCGTTCCAGCGCAAGCCGGGCGAGAAGGACGCGTACACCATGCGCATCGAGGAGGCGGTGCGGCTGGCGAAGTCCATGGAGGGGGAGAACCTCACCGAGCTGCACATCGTCAACGGCCTGCACCCCACCCTGCCCTGGCGCTACTACCCCCGGTCGCTGCGCGCGCTGAAGGAGGCGCTGCCGCACGTCCAGCTGAAGGCGTTCACCGCCACCGAGATCCACCACTTCGAGACCATCTCGGGGCTGCCGGCCGACGAGATCCTGGACGAGCTGATCGACGCCGGGCTGGAGTCGCTGACCGGCGGCGGCGCCGAGATCTTCGACTGGGAGGTGCGGCAGCACATCGTGGACCACCGCACCCACTGGGAGGACTGGTCCCGCATCCACCGTCTGGCCCACGCCAAGGGCCTGAAGACGCCGTGCACCATGCTCTACGGGCACATCGAGGAGCCCCGCCACCGGGTCGATCATGTGCTGCGGCTGCGCGGGCTCCAGGACGAGACCGGCGGTTTCCAGGTCTTCATCCCGCTGCGCTACCAGCACGACTTCGTGGACATGAAGGACGGCAAGATCCGCAACCGGCTCCAGGCCCGGACCACCATGGCCACCGGGGCGGAGGCGCTGAAGACCTTCGCGGTCTCCCGGCTGCTGTTCGACAACGTGCCGCACGTGAAGGTCTTCTGGGTGATGCACGGGGTGCAGACCGCGCAGCTCGCCCTCCAGCACGGCGCGGACGACATGGACGGCTCGGTCGTCGAGTACAAGATCACCCACGACGCGGACAACTTCGGCACCCCGGACAAGCTCACCAGGGACGATCTGCTGGAGCTCATCCGGGACGCGGGCTTCCGCCCGGTGGAGCGCAACACCCGCTACGAGGTGGTGCGCGAGTACGACGGTCCGGAGCCGGCGCGCCGCGAGACGCCGCAGCCGATGCGGCTCTGATCCGGGGCCGCCCGCCGGCCGTGCTGTCCGGTGGGCGGAAAGCGGTGGCGGCCCGGAGATGAGTAATCGTACAGTTCTCTGCATGGGTATGCGGTATGTGCTGGGGCCCGAGATCACCCCGGCGCTGGAGGAGGCGCTGCTGCGCCTGTGGGCGGACGTCACCAACGCGGGCGGGGCCGTCGGCCTGGTCCCCCCGGTGACCACCGAGGACGTGCGCGGGCTGCTCGCCGCGCACCTGCGCGGCATGGCACAGGGCACCACCACCCCGCTGGTCGGCTTCGACGAGAACGACCGCCCGGCCGCGCTGGCCTTCCTGGTGCTCAACACCCACGACCTGATGCGGCACTGGCTGTGGCTCTACCGCGTGATGGTGCACCCCTCCCGCCAGGGCCGGGGCACCGGCCGGGAACTGATGAAGGCGGCCGAGACGGCGGCCCGCTCCATCGACGGCATCCGGGGCATACGGCTGACCGCGCGCGGCGGCATGGGCCTGGAGCGCTTCTACGAGTCCTGCGGCTACAAGGAGGTCGGCCGCGTGCCGGACGCCATCAGGGTCGCCGACGGCGACCTGCGCGACGACGTCATCATGTGGCTGCCCTTCTCCTGACAGGGGTGCCCGAAAAGCCGGGAAGGCGGCATGCTTCACTGGAGGGCGGGGCGCGACGAGACGCCACGGGAAAGCGCCGCCCCTCCCAGGACCGCAAGGAGCCGCCGCCGTGATCACCGTCAAGAACCCGACGCTGCGCTACACGCTGATGCGGCTGGGCGTCTTCCTCGGCTGCCTGGTCGTCGTCCATCTGCTCGCCCTCGCCGGCGTGGTGCCGTCCGGGGTGGGCAGCTCCAACGCGCTGTGGATTCCGCTGCTGGCGCTGGTGATCTCCGCGCCGCTCAGCTTCATCCTGCTGCGCGGCCAGCGGGACGCCATGTCCGAGCAGATCGCCGACGGCTACCAGCGCGCCCGGCGGAATCTGCGCGCCAACCAGTCCATGGAGGACGAGGCCGACGAGGCCGCCCGCCGCGCCGCCGGCTGAGCACCGCACCACACGGGCGAGGCCCCCGGCAGCCGTCGACGGGACGGCTGCCGGGGGCCTCGCGGTGTGCTGCCGGGCCCGGTCCGGCCGGGCCTCGGCTCAGCGGCGGAGCAGGGTGAGCAGGTGGTGGAGCCAGGCGGCCAGGGCGTGCAGCGGGTGCCGCGGCCGGTCCGGCCCGCCGTCGCCCTTGCCGTGGCCCTTGCCGTGGCCCTTGGTGTCGATCCGGACGACCTGCGGGTCGTGGTCGCTGGCCTGGTCGGCGAACTCGGCGTTGATGTGCACCACGTCGTAGTCGGTGCCGCCGATGGCCGGGCTGACCAGGATGTGGTCCAGGGTCTGCGAGTTGCCGTCGAAGACGTAGGTGTAGCGCTCCTCCGCGGGCAGCGTGAACAGCAGGTTCTCCAGCACTCCGCCGTCGGTGAGCAGGTCCATGGTGGCGGAGAACTCGAAGTCGTTGAAGTCGCCCAGCGCGATCACCCGGGCCTTGGGGTCGGCGGCCAGCAGGTCCTTGACGAAGGCGTTCACCTCGGCGGCCTGCTGGTGGCGCTGCGTCTCGGAGGTGCGGGCCGGCGGCTGGTTGCGGCCGTGCAGCGGCTGGTCGCCGCCCTTGGACGCGAAGTGGTTGGCGATCACGAAGTAGGTCTTGCCGCGGAAGACGAACTCGCCGGCCAGCGGCTTGCGGCTGTTCTCCCAGGCGGTGCTCTCCGGGCTGATACGGCCCGGTGAGACGGAGAGCCGGGCCCCGTCCTCGGTCTGCACGGCCTCGACCGCGGTGGTGGCGTCCCCGCCGGGACGGTCGGTGAAGGAGACCCGCTCCGGGTTGAAGAGGAAGACCAGCCGGATGTTGCCGCCGGGCTGGCCGCCGTCGGCGCCGTCCACCGGGTCGATGGAGCGCCACTCGTAGGACGGGCCGCCGGCGGCCTCGATGGCGGCGGTGAACCGGGCCATCGTCTGGTCGGCGGCCACCGTGCCGTCACCGGCGGGGCCGGTGTTGTCCTGGATCTCCTCCAGGGCCACGATGTCCGGCGAGGCGAGGTGCTGCACGATGCCGGCGGCCAGCTCGGCGAACTTCTCGTCGCTGTCGGCGGCGGAGAGGTTCTCCACGTTGTAGGTGGCGACGGCCAGTTCCTTCTTGGTCTGGGCGCGGGTGGTCTCCTTGGCCAGGCCGCCCGGGGTCCTCTCGCCCAGCGCGGTGGCCTGCACGGTGTAGCCGCCGTACCGGCTGTAGTCCATGGCGCCGGTGGTGGTGCCGGCCAGGGTGTCGCCCACGTCGACGGTCGGCAGCTCACCGGCCAGCGACATCACCTTCAGCCGCCCGGTGTTGGGCGAGTCGTAGGAGCCGTAGCGGGTGCCGCCGCGGGCCGAGGGGTTCTCCTCGGGCTTGACGGTGATCCACAGCTCGTCGTAGTCGGTGGTGCGGCTGACGGTCCGCACATCGCTGAAGGAGACCAGCATGCCCTCCAGCGACTCGTAGAGATCGAGGGCGTAGCTGCCGGGCTCCAGCTTGAGGTCGTCGGTGGGGCCGCCCGCGGCGTCCGGCGCGTACAGGCCGGGCACGGTCGCGGCGTCCAGGGTCACCGGCTCGGGCAGGGCGTTGCCGGAGGAGACCACGGTGACCTCGGGGCGGGTGATCTCGGTGAGGGACTGGGTGCCCGAGGCCGGGAAGTATTCGGTGACCCGGCCGCTCACCAGGACCCCGTCACCGGCCGAGACCGCGGGCGCCTCGGAGCCGGTGTAGACGAACACGCCCTCGCTGGTGGCCGGGTCGGCGTCCGGTTCCGGGTCCTGCATCCAGAAGCCGCGGGAGCCGGCGGCGGACACCGCGGTGACCACGCCGGGCACGGCGGTCACGGTGCCGCCGGACAGCGGGGAGATCCGGGTGGCGCCCTGGATGTCGCGGATGCGGGTGTCGCCGGGCTCGGTGGGCGGCTCCTCCCCGCCGCCGTCGCCGGGGGTCTGGCCCGCGGAGTTGACGGGGGTGGGGGTGCCGGAGGTGAAGTCGGCCGCGTTGTCGTCGGTGTCGGCCGGCGGGGTGCCCGGGCGCGCCACCGAGGAGGTGTTGCCCGCTCCGGCGGCCGGGCCGCCGCCCTCCCGGACCACCGCGCTGCCGTAGCCGACCAGGTCCACGATCCGGTCGTCGGCGGCGCAGTCGGCCGCGGTGCGGCAGGTCAGCGCCTCGGTGGAGCTGACCAGGGCGACGGTGCCGCTGGTGGCGGACATGGAGATGGAGCCGGCGGCGTCCGGGGCGGGGAGCTCGACGGTGCCGCCGCTGCCCGCGTTCTCGGAGACCAGGTACCGGCCGCCGGGGGCTATGGAGCCGTCCAGCGCGGTGACCTGCCACCGCGAAGCGGAGCTGGGGGAGCCGGGCAGGTACTGCACGCTCCAGCCGTCCAGCGGCACGGCCGAGCCGCCGGCGTTGGCCAGTTCGATGAAGTCGCGGGTCAGGGTGGCACCGGAGTTGCCGCCGCCCCCGTAGACCTCGCCGAGCATGACGTCGGCGGAGGGGGCGGCGAGTGCGAGCGGGAGCGGGGTGAGGACCAGGGAGGCGGCGACGCCGGAGGTGACGAGGCCGAGGCGGAGTCGCCGGGACTGCCGGGGGCGTCCGGAACTCCGCGGGCTGGGCGGGGTCTTGTGCGGCACGGTCTGCTTCTCCTTCGGGTGCCACGGGAGCATCGGTTGAAGCTACGCGCGTAGAGAAGGCGTTGGCAAGGACGTGGACATGAAAACTGGGTATCGGGCGGCCGAATGGCGGGAACGCCGGCCCCGGCCACCGGCCGCCCGGACGGGGATGGTCAGCGGAGGGTCGGGTCGGCCGGTTTGGCGTCGGCCGCGTCGTGCTCGGTACCCGGCCGCGGCTGCTGCGCGCCCGGCTCCGCCGGAGCGGTGGCGGTGGAGCGCGGCTGCTCCGCGGCCGGTTCGGCGCCGTCCGTGCCGTCCGTGCCGGCGGCGCCGTGGGCGGCCAGGGCGGTGACGATCCGGTCCTCGATGTCCTTGGGCGCGGCCCCCAGGTAGTAGTTGAGCACCACGGAGAAGACCAGCTCACGGCCGTCGGCGTCGGTGACGTAGCCGGAGAGCGCGGTGGCCCCGGTGAGCGTGCCGGTCTTGGCGTGGGCGTTCTTCTCGGCCGGGGTGCCGCACATCCGGGAGCGCAGGGTGCCGCCGGTCAGGCGGCCGGGCTCGCAGGCCACCGGGAGCTGCGCGTACCAGCCGGGAAACCACTCCTCGTCGCGCACGGCGATCAGCAGATCGGCCAGTTCGGCCGAGGGAATCCAGTTGCGCCGGGTCAGCCCGGAGCCGTCGGCCAGAACATAGGTGTCCGGGTCCATGCCGAAGCCCGCGACCGACGTCCGGGCGGCGGCGATGCCCGCCGACCAGCTTCCCTCGCCGGAGGTCTCCCAGCCGATGGTCTTGATCAGCACTTCGGCGTGGCCGTTGTTGGAGAGCTTCATGAACGGGTTCATCAGTTCGCCGACGGTCATGGATTCGTGCGAGGCCAGCACCCGGGCACCGGCCGGTGCCGCCTCGCCGAGGCGGGTGCCGCCGCGCACCGTGATGCCGTGCTCGGCCAGCGCCGTGGCGAAGACCGCGGCGGCGTGCCCGGTGGGATCGTGCACCGCCCGCCAGACCCGCACCGGGGAACGGTCGGCGCCGATGGAGCCGTCCACCACCAGGACGTCCTGGCCGTGCACCCGGGTGATGGACGGGGTGGCCGAGGAACCGGCCACGGTGGCGGCGGTGTTGCGGACGGTCAGGAAGCCGGAGTCGGGCCAGACGGAGACCTCGGGGCGGTCGCCGGGCTGCTCGCCGGGGGTGACGGTGACGATCACCGTGCCCGCGTCGTAGTCCGTGTCGGGCGCCACGGTCAGCGCGGAGACCGGGGCGCCGTAGTAGTACTGCTCGTCGTCGACGTTCCAGCCCCAGTGGAAGTGCTCGTCGTCGAACCGGGTGTCGTCGGCGACCAGATCACCGGTGACCGTCCGCACTCCGGCGTCGGCCAGTTGCCGGGCGAGACCGGCGTAGTCCTCGTGGAGCAGGGTGGGGTCGCCGGTGCCGCGCAGATAGAGGTCGCCGCGGAGCCTGCCGTGGCTGATCCGGCCGGTGGCCAGGACGTCGGTCGGGTACGTGTAGCCGGGGCCGAGGATGTCCAGCGCCGCGACCGAGGTGGGGAGCTTGGAGTTGGAGGCGGGCATCAGCCGGTTCTCGCCGTTGCGTTCGTAGAGCACCTCGCCGGTGGCGGCGTCGGCGACCACCACGCTCGACTGGGCGCCGTGCAGCCGGGGATCGGCGAGTGCCAGGTCGATGGTGCCGGCCCAGCCGGGGCGTTCGGCATCGGCTCCGGCGGGTGAGGAGAGGGAGAGGACGAGGGCCAGTCCGGCCGCGGCCGGCACGGTGAACCAGGCGCGCGTCCTGCGGGGCCTGCCGGAACTGCCGGGACTGCCGGGACTGCCGGAGCTGCGGGGACGGCGGTGCCGGGAGCGGGCGGGGTCCGCGCGGTCCGCGGAGCCGGCGGAAGCAGTGGTGGTCGTCATGCGCCGAGGATGACGTAAGTATTTTTCGCGTCAAGGAGGTCGGGGCAAAAATCGCCGCCACTTCGCGCGGTGCCGTGAGAGACCGGTAAAGGCCGCGGCAAGACGGTGCCGCCGGGCTGTTCATATGGCCGGAATCCGGGCAACCTACGGATGGGTAAGTCTACTGACGAGTTAAAGAGCCGCCGTCCGACGCCCGGAGGGAACCCCATGTCCCCGCCGTACCGCAGCCCCGTACCGCTTCCCCCGCTCGTCCGCCCGGAGCTGACCCGGGACCACCGCACCGGCCGGGTGCTGGAGGCGGCCATGCCCGCGCTCGCCCCGCCCGTGACCAGCGGCAGCCTCGGCGACATCCCCTTCGTCAACGCCCGGCAGGACCCGCACGCGGTGGCGCTCGGCCGCAAGGACCACGAGGGCGTCTGGCAGGACGTCACCTGCGCCCGGTTCGCCGAGGAGGTGCTGGACGTGGCACGCGGGCTGATCGCACACGGCCTGGAGCCCGGCGACCGGCTGGCCATCATCTCCCGCACCCGCTACGAGTGGACCCTGCTGGACTTCGCCGCCTGGGCCGCCGGCCTGGTCACCGTCCCCGTGTACCCGACCTCCTCGCCCCGCCAGATCGCGTGGATTCTGCGCGACTGCGGCGCCCGCGCCTGCGTGGTGGAGGGGGTGACCGAGGCCCGCGCGGTCTCCTCGGTGCGTGGCGAACTGCCCGGTCTGGAGCACCTGTGGCAGCTCAACGCCATCTCGGGCAGCGAGCGCGGGGCGGTGGGGCAGATCAGCAGCGCCGGGCGGACCCTGCCGGACGCGCTGGTCACCGAGCGGCGGGCGCTGCTGGCGCCGTACCACGCCGCGACCCTGATCTACACCTCCGGCACCACCGGCATGCCCAGGGGCTGTGTGGTCACCCACGGCAATTTCTTCGCCGAGGTGGACAACGCCATCGAGCTGCTCTATCCGCTGTTCCGCTCGCTCAGCAAGGAGCCGGCCGGCACCCTGCTGTTCCTGCCGCTGGCCCATGTGCTGGGCCGGATGACCGCGGTCGCCTGCCTGCGGGCCCGGGTGCGGCTCGGGCACGCGCCGAGCATCCAGACCGACGAACTGCTGGCCGACCTCGCGGGCTTCGGTCCCACCTTCCTGGTCGCCATCCCGCATGTGCTGGAGAAGGTGTTCAACACCGCGCGGGCCACGGCCGAGTCCATGGGCCGGGCCGCCTCCTTCGACCGGGCGGCCCGGGTGGCCCGCCGCTTCGGCGCCGCCCAGGAGGCCGCCTGGCACGCGGCGGTCCCGCGCCGGCTGGATGCCGCCCGGCTGCCCCGGCCGGGCCTGCGCCTGCGCGCGGTGCGGGCGGTCTACGACCCGCTGGTGTTCCGGCGCATCCGGGCGGCGCTGGGCGGCAAGGTGCGCCATGTGATCTGCGGCGGCTCGCCGCTGGGGCGGCGGCTGGCCGCGTTCTACGAGGGCGCGGGCATCTCGGTCTACGAGGGCTACGGCATGACCGAGACCACGGCCGCGGTCACCGTGACCCCGCCGCAGCGGCCCCGGCTGGGCACGGTGGGGTGGCCGCTGCCCGGCACGGCGGTGCGGATCGCGGGCGACGGCGAGGTGCTGGTCCGCGGCGACACGCTCTTCGCCGGCTACTGGGACCGGGGGAACGGCCGGGTGCTGCCCGGGGCGGGCCAGGACGGCTGGCTGGCCACCGGTGACCTGGGCGAGCTGGACGAGGAGGGCTATCTCACCCTCACCGGCCGCAAGAAGGAGCTGATCATCACCTCCGGCGGCAAGAACGTGGCCCCGGCACCGCTGGAGGACTGGCTGCGGGCGCATCCGCTGATCAGTCAGTGCCTGGTGGTCGGCGACAACCGGCCGTATCTCACCGCGCTGATCACCCTGGACCCGGACGGGCTGGCGCACTGGCGGCTGGCCACCGGGCGGCGGCACGATCCGCTGGAGCAGGTGGTGCGCTCGCCCGAGCTGCTGCGGCACATCGAGCGGGCGGTGAACGAGGCCAACAGCCAGGTCTCCACGGCCGAGTCGATCCGCGGATTCACCGTGCTGACTCGCGACTTCACCCAGCAGGCGGGCCATCTGACGCCGTCGCTGAAGCTGCGCCGCTCGGCGATCCTGCGGGACTTCGCCGGCGAGGTGGAGGCCATGTACCGCTCCGAGGAACACCTCGCCGGAACCTAGCGCCCCGCGGCGACCGGCCGCCGTGCCGCCGTGCCGCCGCGGCACGGCGGTTGAGCGGTTGAGCGGGTTGAGCGGGGGTCAGCGGGGAACGGGGCGGGCGGCGGCGGCCGCGGCGACGGCGGCGGCCAGCGGGTCGCGCCCGGGGCGGCCGAGCAGGTCCCGCAGGTCCGTACCGGTGTTGTCCAGGAAGCCGTGCCGGACACCGGTGGCGATGGAGCACAGCATCGGAGGCTGGAAGGGCAGCAGTCCGGGCGCGTCGAGCATCCTGCGCCGGTACTCGCCCAGTCCGATGGTGCGGTGCGCCACGCCCAGCCGCCCGGCCACGGCGGGCGCCGTGACCGGAGTGCCCACCAGGTCGTAGACCCGTCCGGCGTGCCGTTCGGGCTCCGACGCGACGGCCGCCGCCGCGTCGGCCAGGTCGGCACGGACCACGGCGGAGAGCGCGCCCTCGCCGAACGGGGACTCCACGGCGTCGCCGTCCCACAGCAGCAGGGCCCCGAAGAGCTCGGCGTACAGGCCGTTCCGCAGGATCGTCCACGCCGGGCCGCGGTCCCTGACAAGCCGTTCGGTCGCCCGGTGCGCCAGCGCGAAGCCGAGGTGGTCGCCGGCGCCGGTCAGGCTCGTGTAGACGAGGTGCCGGACACCGTCGCGGGCGGCGGCGTCGAGCACGGCGGTGTGGCGGCGGATCACCTGATCGTCCTCGGCGTAGCCGGCGGAGACGAGCACGAGGGTCGAGACACCGGTCAGATCGATGCCGGCGGGATCGTCGAAATCGAGGTGCCGCATTCCTCCGTCCGGGGTGCGGCTGCCGCCGGTCGCGTGGGCGCCGCGGTCGCGCAGCGCCGCGAGAGTGCGGGCGCCGAGGTTTCCGCCGGCGCCGGTCACCAGGATCATGGGAGCGCGGTCTCCTTCGTGGTTCTCTTCGGTGACTACGGTCGGATCCTGGCCCGCCTCCCAACGGCTCACAAGAAGGCAGTTCGATGTCACCCACGCACACCGGAGTAACCCCGCACACCGGAGCCACCCCCGGTCCGGCGGACCTCAGCCCCTGCGGGGGGAGGGACCACCCCGACTGCGGCATCCGGGACGTGCTGGACCGGGTCGGCGACAAGTGGTCGGTCCTGGTCATCGTCGAGCTCGCCGGCGGCCCGCGGCGCTTCCGCGAGCTGCAGCGCGCGATCGACGGCATCTCCCAGCGCATGCTGACGCTCACGGTGCGGCGGCTGGAGCGCGACGGGCTCGTCCTGCGCACGGTGTACGCCACGGTTCCGGCCCAGGTCGACTACCGGCTCACCGAAACCGGCGCGAGCCTGACCCACCTGGTCAAGGCACTCGCCGACTGGTCCCTGGCCCACCGGGACGCCATCGCCGAGGCCCGGCGGGACTACGACCGGAAGCACCCGGATCACGACATCCGGTGACCCGGCGGTGCTCCGGGGGCCGGACAAGCGGAAGCCCTCGCCTGGCGGGCGAGGGCGTGGCCTTCGTTCCGGCCGGAGCGGTACGGAGCGGAGGCATCCGAGGAACCCGGAAGTCCG
This sequence comes from Streptomyces sp. YIM 98790, assembly GCF_011421595.1. GTDB lineage: Bacteria > Actinomycetota > Actinomycetes > Streptomycetales > Streptomycetaceae > Streptomyces. The sequence continues at coordinate 20,842 of NZ_WTLH01000067.1, forward strand.
GGCACTCGGGAAGTGGGAATCAGGTGATTCGGAGAAACGGAGTAATGCGGGAAATCGGGCGAAGGTGTCCGGAAAACGGCGTGATCACGGCTCGGCGGATCGTCTCCGCCTGCCGGTCAGGCTCAGTTGACCGAGACGTTTTCCGCCTGCGGCCCCTTCGGACCCTGGGTGATGTCGAAAGACACCTCCTGGTCCTGCTCCAGCGAGCGGAAGCCGTTGGCGTTGATCGCGGTGTAGTGAACGAAAACGTCGGGGCCGCCGCCGTGCTGGGCGATGAAGCCGTAGCCCTTCTCGGCGTTGAACCACTTGACGGTTCCGGTGGCCATAAGCCCTCCCTGGGCCTATTAATGGGTCGCCCTGCTCCAGAGCCTTCGGAACAGCCCTGGAAACGACGAAAGCCTGCGGTTCGCTGATCCGCAGGCTCGTACTGCAAGGGAAACCGGTCTGCAACTTGGTGCGACCCTACCACGGCGTCCGGTCCCGGGGCGGCATCCCACGCGCCCCGCGCGTCCCATGGCGTCCACCGGTGTCCCGGGGTGGCGGGCGGGGCGGCGGGAACCGGGGCGTACCCTCACAAGGGTGCGATCGGAAACACCCTCACGGCCCCGGGTCGGGCACATCCAGTTCCTGAACTGCCTGCCCCTCTACTGGGGTCTGGCGCGCACCGGCAGCCTGCTGGACCTGGAGCTGACCAAGGACACCCCGGAACGGCTCAGCGATCAGCTGGTCAGGGGGGACCTGGACATCGGGCCGGTCACCCTGGTCGAGTTCCTGCGGCACAGCGACCGGCTGGTCGCGCTGCCCGACATCGCGGTGGGCTGTGACGGGCCGGTGATGTCCTGCGTGATCGTCTCCCAGGTGCCGCTGGCCGGTCTGGACGGGGCGCGCGTGGCGCTGGGCTCCACCTCCCGCACCTCCGTGCGCCTGGCCCGGCTGCTGCTCGCCGAGCGGTACGGGGTCTCCCCGCGGTACTACACCTGCCCGCCGGACCTGGGCGAGATGATGCGGGAGGCCGAGGCCGCGGTGCTGATCGGTGATCCGGCGCTGCGCGCCTCGCTGCACGATGCGCCCCGGCTGGGGCTGGCCGTGCACGACCTGGGGCTGATGTGGCGGGAGTGGACGGGGCTGCCGTTCGTCTTCGCGGTCTGGGCGGTGCGCCGCGACTATCTGGCCCGGTACCCGGACACCGTGCGGGAGGTGCACCGGGCGTTCCTGGAATCCCGGGACCTGTCGCTGGCCGAGGTGGCCAAGGTGGCGGAACAGGCGGCCCGCTGGGAGGCGTTCGAGGCCGGGGTGCTGGAACGTTACTTCACCACCCTGGACTTCCGGCTGGGCGAGCGGCAACTGGCCGGCATCGCCGAGTTCGCCCGCCGCGCCGGCATCACGGCCCACGGCGGTACCGGTGAGAACGCCGGGGCCGGTGGCGGGGGCGACACCGCCGAGGTGCCGCGCGTCGAACTCCTGCCGTCCGCACCCTGAGACGTCCCGCGCACCGGGAACCGGGCGGCGGCGGCACGGGTCCCTGCCCGTAGGGTGACGGAGGCAGGGCGACGCACACCCACCAGCATCAGCCGCACGAGCCAGCACCTGCGGGGGAAGGACGCCGGAGACATGGAGCCGCTCGCCGCGGACGACCCGAGACAGATCGGCCCCTGCCGGCTGCTGCGCCGGCTGGGGAGCGGCGGCATGGGCCGCGTGTACCTCGGACGCAACGAGGGCGGCCGTACCGTCGCGGTGAAGGTGGTGCACCCGCACTTCGCCGTGGACGAGCAGTTCCGGGCCCGCTTCGCCCGCGAGGTCGCCGCCGCCCGGCGGGTCGGCGGCGAGTGGACCGCGCCGGTGCTGGACGCCGACCCCGGGGCCGAACTCCCCTGGGTGGCCACCGGCTATGTGGCCGGCCCCGACCTGCACCGCACCGTCGCCCGCCAGGGCCCGCTGCCGGTCCGCTCGCTGCGCGCCCTCGGCGCCGGACTGGCCGAGGCGCTGGCCGCGGTGCACGCCCTGGGCCTGGTGCACCGCGACATCAAGCCGTCCAATGTGCTGCTCACCCTGGACGGGCCGCGGCTGATCGACTTCGGCATCGCCCGGGCCATGGACGGCGACTCCACCGCCGAACTCACCGCCACCGGGATGTCGGTGGGATCGCCCGGCTACATGTCCCCGGAGCAGGTCGTCGGGCGGCAGGTGGGCGCCCCCTCGGACGTCTTCCAGCTCGGCGCGGTGCTGGCCTTCGCCGCCACCGGCCGCCGCGCCTTCCCGGGGGACAACACCGCCCAGTTGGTGTACCGCGTGGTGCACGGCGAGCCGGACCTGGAGGGCGTGCCGGAGGAACTCGCCGGCCTGATCGGCCGCTGCCTGGCCAAGGAGGAGGCCGTGCGGCCGTCCCCGGCCGGGATCGTGGCCGAACTGGCCGGGCCGCAGGGGGTCGCCGGGCTGGTGGCGGACGGCTGGCTGCCGCCGGCGGTGGTGGAGGGACTCAGCAGGCTGGCCGTGGAACTGCTCGATCTGGAGGTGGCCGCGGACGGTGCCGTCCCGTCCGTGCTCCAGGAACCGGCCGCGCCCGGACCCGGCCCGGGCCCCGGACCCGGGCGCACGGAAACGCGGCAGGCACCGCAGGCCCCGCCCGCCGTGCCGCCGGAGCCGGAGCGGACCACGGAGGGCGCCTCGGGCGGCCACTCCGCCACCGTCCCGCCGCGCGGCGTCTTCGGCCCCCCCACCTCCGGATACGGCTACCCGCAGCCGCCCGCCGCGGGCCCGCACGGCGGCGGCCGCCCCGGCGGCGCCGCTGCCGGGCCCCCCTCCTCCCCCGCCCCCTCGCCCTCTCCCTACGCCGCCGGTGCCATGTCCCCGGGCTACGGGCCCGCCGCGCCCCCGGCCGGCGACCGGCCGCGCCCCGGAGGCGGCGGGCGGCGCTGGNCCTCTCCCTACGCCGCCGGTGCCATGTCCCCGGGCTACGGGCCCGCCGCGCCCCCGGCCGGCGACCGGCCGCGCCCCGGAGGCGGCGGGCGGCGCTGGGCGCTCGCCGCGGGCGCCGCCGCACTGGTCGCCGCGATCGGCCTCGGCTCCTATCTGACGGGCCTGCCCGTCGAGTGGCGGGACACCACCGGTGACGACCCCCTGCCCACCCCCACCGGCAGCCCCACCGGCAGCCCGGCCGACGACGGGGAGCGGGAGAGCGAGAGCCCGCAGCCGCGGAAGGGCGAGCTGCCCGGGGAGTTCGTCGGGACCTGGACCGGCGCCGTGGAGATTCTCGGCGGCCTGCCGGGCGGCAGCGTGGTGATCACCCTGGAGCCCGGCGTGATCGGCGACGCCCTCGGCACCGCCGAGCACACCGACATGCTGGAGATCTCCACCTGCACGGACCGGATGACCCTGGAGAGCGTCGCCGAGGACCGCATCACCTTCACCGCCGAGGCCGACCCGGACGCCTCCGACGCGGTGCAGGGCGCCTGCGCCTCCGGGGAGTTCCAGATGGTGTTCGTCCCGCAGCAGGACGGCACGGTCCACTTCGAGTCCCTGCACCCCGACGCCACCCACCAGGGCCAGCTCACCCGCCGGGGGTAGGGGCGCGTAGGCTGGAGCGGTCCGCCGCCGCCCGACCGGGCCCGGTGCGACGCACCTCACGCCCACCCGCCGAAGGGACGCACCCATGGCCCTCAGCGCCGCGCTCCAGTCCGCGCTCGACCGTGCCGCCGACGGCGGGCGGATCAGCCATGAGGAGGCTCTCGGGCTGTACCGGGAGGCGCCGCTGCACGCCCTGGGCCGGGCGGCCGACGCCGCACGCCGCCGCCGCTACGCGGGCACCGAGCACATCGCCACGTACATCATCGAACGGAACATCAACTACACCAACGCCTGCGTCACGGCGTGCAAGTTCTGCGCCTTCTACGCCCCGCCCAGGAGCGAGGACGTGTGGACCCGGGACCTGGACGACATCCTGCGCCGCTGCGCCGAGACGGTGGAGCTGGGCGGCACCCAGATCATGTTCCAGGGCGGCCACCACCCGGACTACGGCGTGGAGTACTACGAGCGGCACTTCCGGGCCATCAAGGAGAAGTTCCCGCAGCTGGTCATCCACTCGCTGGGCGCCTCCGAGGTGGAGCACATGGCCCGGGTCTCCGGGGTGGACGCCCGGGAGGCGATCGTCCGGCTGAAGGAGGCCGGGCTGGACTCCTTCGCCGGAGCCGGTGCCGAGCTGCTGCCGGAGCGTCCGCGCCGGGCCATCGCGCCGCTGAAGGAGTCCGGCGAGCGCTGGCTGGAGATCATGGAGATCGCGCACGGGCTGGGGGTGGAGTCCACCACCACCATGCTGATGGGCACCGGCGAGACCAACGCGGAGCGGATCGAGCACCTGCGGATGATCCGGGACGTGCAGGACCGCACCGGCGGCTTCCGCGCCTTCATCCCGTACACCTACCAGCCGCAGAACAACAAGCTGCGCGGCCGGACCCAGGCCACGATCTTCGAGTACCTGCGGATGATCGCCATCGCCCGGCTGTATCTGCACAACGTCGCCCATATCCAGGGCTCCTGGCTGACCACGGGCAAGGAGGTCGGCCAGCTCTCGCTGCACTACGGCGCCGACGACCTGGGCTCGGTGATGCTGGAGGAGAACGTGGTCTCCTCGGCGGGCGCCAGGCACCGGTCCAACCGGCTGGAGCTGCTGCACCTGATCCGCGCGGCCGACCGGGTCCCGGCGCAGCGCTCCACCACCTACGAGCACCTGCTGGTGCACCAGGACCCGGCCGACGACCCGGCGGACGACCGGGTGGTCTCCCACCTGTCGTCCACCGCCATCGAGGGCGGCACCGCCCACCCGGAGCTGAAGCTCCTCGACGCGCGCTGACGCTCTCCCCGTCACCCGCCGTCCCGCCCCGCCGTCCCGCCCCCGGCCGTCGCCGTTGCCCGCCGCGGCCGGCCGTGCCGGCCGGCGGACCAGGCGTCAGGCCGCTGTGGTGAGGCGGGTGCGCTGGTCCTCGGTGAGCGTGAGATCCATGGCCTCGATGGCTTCGTCGAGCTGTTCGACGGTGCTGACGCCGACGACGGGCAGGACGGACGGGGTGTGTCCGGTGAGCCAGGCCAGGACGACCTGATGGACCGTTGCCCCGCATTCGGCGGCGATCTCGCGCAGCGCGGCCAGCCGGGGCGGGGTGCCCGGGTGGTCGTAGGCGGCCGGGATCTCCTTGTCGGCCCGGGTGTAGGCGCCGGAGAGCAGGGTGCTGTAGGCGAGCAGGGTCAGGTCGGGCTCGGTGGCGACGTAGTCGAGGAGCTCGCCGGTGGCGTGGGTGTGGCCGGCCTGGGGGAGCGGGATGTCGAAGCGCGGCTGGAGGTAGGAGTAGCGCTGCTGCACGCAGGTGTACGGGGTGTGGCCGCCCGCGCGGGCGGCGGCCCGTGCCTGTTCGATGCGCCAGGTGGCGTGGTTGCTCACGCCGAGGACGCGGGTGGTGCCGTTCCTGACGAGCTCGTCCAGGGCGCCGACGGTCTCCTCGACCGGGACGGACCGGTCCTCGATGTGGGCGTAGTAGAGGTCCACGTGGTCGGTGCCCAGGCGGCGCAGGCTGCCCTGCACGGCCTCGCGGAGGACCGGGGCCGAGAGCCCTTCGGCGTCGGCCAGGGTGCCGCCGGGCCGGGTCGGCCGGGCACCCGCCTTGGTGGCGATCTGCACCTGGTCGCGCGTGCCGCGGGAGGCCAGCCAGCGGCCGATCAGGGTCTCGTTCTCGTCCCCGGTGCAGCCCGGCTCCCAGAAACAGTAGTTGTTGGCGGTGTCGATGAGACTGCCGCCCGCTTCGACGAAGCGGTCCAGGACGGCGAAGGACGTCTTCTCGTCCGTGTAGGTGCCGAGCTGGAGCGCGCCCAGGCACAGTGCGCTGACCTCGATGCCGTCCGGTCCGCCGATACGACGACGCTGCATGGTGATGAAACCTCCGATGGTGTGGGTCGCCCCGCACCACCGACCCTGGCAGTTGGAGTGCTCTCCAGGTCAAGCGCGCGTTCGGAGCCGCCGGCGCCGGCCCGGGACAGAGCTACCGCGCCTGCCTGGCCCGCTGCAGGGCCGCCCGGTGTTCCCCGGTCCAGACCGCACCCTGTTGTTCCCGGGGGAGCCCGGCCAGGCCGGTTTCGAAGTGGTCCACGGCTTCGTCGCAGCGGCCCAGCTCAAGCGCGCACAGGCCCATGTTGAGCCGGTTGAACGCGGGCGTCAGCCAGTAGGCGCTCTCCGGAAGCGGTGCGGCCGCGGCCCGGTCGACGAGCGCCTCCGCCCTGCCCAGCAGGTGCAGTGCGTCCTGGGTCTCGTTCATCGCGGCCATCCCGGCGGCCGCCTGCAGCATGTCCCCCAGCCGCTGTGCGGGATGGGCGCCGGGTGTGAAGGCCGCCGCGCTGAACCAGCGCGCGACGGCCTGGGGTGCTCCCTGCTGTCGTGCGAGGTAGCCGCGGAAGTTGAGTGCCTGGGCCGCCAGCGTGCCGTTGTTGATGTCGTCGGCGATCTCCAGGGCCCGGTCCAGCAGCGCAATGGCCTCCGCGTCTTCCCGGACCTGCGCCTTCAACCAGCCTGCAAACTGCACGTATTCCGATGCCACGGTGGCGAGTGCATTCCAGTGCCTGCCCCGGGTCTCCTTGAGCATGGCCATTGTTGTCCTGGCCTGTGCCATGACGGCGGGAATGAGGGTTTCCGGCCGGGCCGTGTCGTCCAGATGACGATAGGCCAACAGGACCCGGCCGAGCGCCCGCACGGTCTCCTGGTCGATCCGTGAGGGTTCGGCCGCACTGCGGGAGACGCGTTCGTGTTCGTCCCCGGAGGGCACGGAGCCGAGCAACGCACCTTGGGCGCCCACGAGATCGTCCAGTGCTTTCGCCAGTTTCCGGGAGGGCCGTTGCTTCCCGTTGAGCGCGCGGGAAAGGAATGCGACATCGTAATGCATGGCCTTCGCGGCGGCCCGCATCGAATAGCCGTTCTCTGCCAGCAGCCGCCTGGCGAGAAAGGCGAAATCTTGGTCACTCATGGTGAACCTCGGTGTGTTGACTGGGCGCTTCCATCGTAGTCAACACAGGTCAACTCCCCGGTTGCCGAAAACATCATTGAAGCTGGTTCCGGAAGAACGTACCCCGTGCGGTGGAGGCGTCCGGGGACGTTGGCAACGTGTGACAGGAGCGCTGATGTGAACCATGGCGTTCGGATGACCGGAAGGAAGGGAACCCCGCCGCGGCACAGCGGTTCCGCGGCCCGGACGGGGACCGTCGCGGGCCTTCGGCCGGCCCGGTGCCCGCGGAGGAGGCCCCGGGCATGAGCGAACGCACGCCGGACCTGAGGGTGGGCGTGGTGGTACGGGAGAAGCGAACCAGCCGGCTGCTCCAGGTGGTGGACGAGGCCGACGGGCGGTGGCAGGCGCGCCCGCTGAACGGCGGCCGGGAGCGGGACATCGACCCGGAGGACGTGCTCGTGCTGGGTGCCCCCGGATCGCTCAGCGTCGAGGTGGCGGTGGCGAACGCCAGGTCGCGGTGGGGAGCGCTGCGGTGACCCGCACAGGACCGGAGCAGCCGCCCGGTCCGCCCGGTCCGCCCGGCCGCTCCGGTGTCCGCTCCGGGCCCGGCTAGGGCACCCAGGGGCCCTCGATGTAGGTGCCGGTGGAGTCGTACGGCCAGGCGTTGGCCTGGCAGCCGTCCAGGCCCTTGATCTGCTGCATCATCACCGGCGCGAGTGCGCCCGGGGCCGGGCAGCCGGCGTGGCCGTGGCCGAGCCGGTGGCCCACCTCGTGATTGATGATCAGCGCCCGGTACTCCTCGATGGGGCCCGGGAAGTTGGGCGAGCCCTCCACCCAGCGGCGCAGATTGACCACCACCAGATCGCCCACCCGGCAGTTGACCTCGCCGCCGGTGTCCAGCCCCCACTCGCCGCAGATCTCGTCCACGGTGGCCGGGGTGGCGATCCGCACCGTGAAGTCGGCGGGTCCCTCACCGGTGAGCCGGAAGCCGCTGACGCCGTCGTTGGTCCAGCCGCGCGGGTGGGCCAGGACGGCCTGGATCTCCGCGGCGGTCTCGTCGGGGTCCAGGGCTATGCCGTCCTCCACCTGCACCCGGTAGCGGTAGACGGTGCCCCGCCCGGCCGCCTCGCCGCCGCCCGCGGCGGTGCGGAAGGTGCCGGGGCCGTCCTCCGGGACCGCCATCCGCTCCGGCTCCGGCCGGGGGCGGGAGGTGGCGGAGAGTTCGTCGCCGGGGAGGGCCGGCTCCGCCCCGGTATCGCTCCGCCCGCCGCCGTCCCCCGGCTCCTCCGCGGCGGCGGAGGGGGACGACGGGGCGGAGCCGGCCTCCTCGTCCGGTGCCGAGCGGATCGCCAGCGCCCCGCCGCCGAAGAGGGCGGCCGCCGCGACGACCATCACGGTGCCGCTCATGGTGGCGCGGCCGGTGCGCGCCGACTTGGTCATCCCCACGGCGCGCCACGGTACATCACCGCACATCAGCCGTGTGCCGCACGGGTGTTGGCGAAGCGGCGCGGCGGACGGCGCCCCGGGGCGGGCGGGGCCCGCGGGGCCGGGGAGAATGGGCGGGTGACCCGAGCCAGGATGGACAAGCAGCCCAGTGAGGTCGCCGCGATGTTCGACGCGGTGGCGGCCAAGTACGACCTGACCAACGACGTGCTGTCCCTCGGGCAGGACCGGCGCTGGCGCAAGGCGGTGGCCGCGGCGGTCGCGGCCGGGCCGGGCCAGCGGGTGCTGGACCTGGCCGCGGGCACCGGAACCTCCTCGCTGCCGTTCGCCGAGGCCGGTGCCTTCACCGTGCCGTGCGACTTCAGCCAGGGCATGCTGCGCGAGGGCAAGCGCCGGGTGCCGTGGCTGCCCTTCACCGCCGGGGACGCCACCCGGCTGCCGTTCCGGGACGGGGTCTTCGACGCGGTCACCATCTCCTTCGGGCTGCGCAATGTGCACCGTCCGGAAGCGGCGCTGCGCGAGATGCTGCGGGTCACCCGGCCGGGCGGACGCCTGGTGGTGTGCGAGTTCAGCCACCCGACCTGGGCGCCGCTGCGCACCGCCTACACCGAGTACCTGATGCGGGCGCTGCCGTCGGTGGCGCGGGCGGTGTCCAGCAATCCGGAGGCGTACGTCTACCTCGCCGAGTCCATCCGGGCCTGGCCGGACCAGCCGGGCCTGGCCCGGTGGCTGCAGGAGGCCGGCTGGTCGAAGGTGGCCTGGCGCAATCTGTCCGGGGGGATCGTGACGCTGCACCGGGGGTTCAGGCCGGACCCGGACTGAGCCGGGCCGGCGTGCGGTGACCGGGCGTCACCCGCCCCCGGCGAAGCCGGGACCGCGGTTTCCCCGGCCCTGCTCACCGTGGGGAACAGCGGGGAACAGGGGGGAACAGCGGGAGGAGGTGCCGTGCGCGGCCGCACGCGGCACCGCCATGACCCGGCGGCGGCCGGCGGGCGCCGGCACCGCCATGGGACGCGGCTCACTCGCCCGGACCGGCACCGGGCCGGGGCCCGCCCAGGGCCGTGCCCGCCGGTGTG
>NZ_WTLH01000068.1 GCF_011421595.1 Streptomyces sp. YIM 98790
TCCCTCTCCGGTGCCCCGCCGGCCGGGCCCGCCGGCCGGGTGCGCCGCCCCCGCCGGCGCGGCGAGCGCGGCCCGCTGTCCTCCGTCGGCCTGCACCTGACCCTGCTGCTGGCCGCCTTCGTGGCACTGTTCCCGCCGTTCTGGCTGCTGGTGACGTCGTTCAAGCCGCGCAGCGAGACCTTCTCGCTCTCCCTGATCGCCGACTTCACCACCGACAACTACAGCCACGTGCTCGGCGGCACCACGTTCCTCACCTGGTTCGGCAACTCGGTCCTGATCGTCACGCTGACCACCGTGCTCGGCGTGTTCATCGCCTCCACCACCGGCTACGCGCTCAGCCGCTTCCGGTTTCCCGGCATGCGCCCGCTGATGTGGACCCTGCTGGTCACCCAGATGTTCCCGATGGCGGTGCTGATCGTGCCGCTGTACAACCTGATGTCCCGCTACGGCCTGCTCAATCAGCCGGTCGGCCTGGTCGTCACGTACCTGACCATCGCGGTGCCGTTCTGCGCCTGGATGATGAAGGGCTTCTTCGACACCATCCCGGTCTCCATCGACGAGTCCGGCAGGGTGGACGGCCTCAACCCGTTCGGCACCTTCTGGCGGCTGATCCTGCCGCTGGCCAAGCCGGGCATCGCGGTGACCGCCTTCTACAGCTTCGTCACCGGCTGGGCCGAGGTCGCCTACGCCACGGCCTTCATGACCGGCGAGGACAACCTCACCCTCGCGGGCGGCCTGCAGACCTTCGTCAACCAGCACACCCAGGACTGGCACTACATGACCGCCGCCGCGGTGCTGATCGCGGTGCCCGCCACGCTGGTCTTCGGCTATGCCCAGAGACATCTCCAGGCCGGCCTCACCGCGGGTGCCACCAAGGCATGACCTGCGCGGCGGGGGCGGTCGCGGCCCGCGGCCGCCCCCAGCCGTGTGCCCCCCCGCTCCCCGCTTCCCCCGCATCCCCGCTTCCCCCACGCTCCGTCAGAGTCCACCACCGCACCTCAGGGACTGATATGACCCAGCACCTCGCCGACCGCACCCAGCCGGACAGCGAGCCCGCGCAGGCTCCGTCCGCGACCGGTGACCAGCCGGGCTGGTGGCACGACGCCGTCATCTACCAGGTCTACCCGCGGTCCTTCGCGGACGGGAACGGCGACGGCATGGGCGACCTGCCCGGCATCCGCGCCAGGCTGCCCTACCTCGCGCAGCTCGGCGTGGACGCCGTCTGGCTCAGCCCGTTCTACGCCTCCCCGCAGGCCGACGCCGGCTACGACGTGGCGGACTACCGGGCCATCGACCCGATGTTCGGCGAGCTGGCGGACGCCGACGCGCTGATCCGCGACGCCCACGACCTCGGCCTGCGCATCATCGTCGACCTGGTGCCCAACCACTCCTCGGACCGGCACGACTGGTTCGTGCGCGCGCTGCGCGAGGGCCCCGGCTCGCCGCTGCGCGACCGCTACCACTTCCGGCCCGGCCGCGGGGCGGACGGCTCGGAGCCGCCCAACGACTGGGAGTCCATCTTCGGCGGCCCCGCCTGGACCCGCACCCGGAACCCGGACGGCACCCCCGGCGAGTGGTACCTGCACCTGTTCGCCCCCGAACAGCCCGACCTGAACTGGGAGAACCGGGCCGTCCAGGACGAGTTCCGGTCCGTCCTGCGCTTCTGGCTGGACATGGGTGTGGACGGTTTCCGCATCGACGTCGCCCACGGCATGGTCAAGGCCCCCGGCCTGCCGGACATGGGCCGGGCCGGCCAGCTGAAGCTGCTCGGCACCCAGCAGCTGCCGTTCTTCGACCAGGACGGCGTGCACGAGATCTACCGCGAGTGGCGCAAGATCCTGGACGAGTACCCCGGCGCCCGGATCGGCGTGGCGGAGGCGTGGACCCCCAGCCCCGACCGCACCGCCCTGTACGTGCGCGGCGACGAGCTCCACCAGGCGTTCAACTTCCACTACCTGAACACCGAGTGGGACGCCGCCGGGCTCCGCTCGGTGATCGACCTCTCCCTGGACTCCATGCGGCCGGTCGGCGCCCCCTCCACCTGGGTGCTGTCCAACCACGACGTGGTGCGGCACCGCACCCGGCTGGGCGGCGGCCTGGCCCGGGCCCGCGCCGCCACCCTGCTGATGCTGGCGCTGCCCGGCTCCGCCTACCTCTACCAGGGCGAGGAGCTCGGCCTGCCCGAGGTCACCGACCTGCCCGACGAGGTCCGCCAGGACCCTTCGTTCTTCCGGGACAACGGCCAGGACGGGCTGCGCGACGGCTGCCGGGTGCCCATCCCGTGGACCCGGGAGACCCCCTCCTTCGGCTTCGGCGAGGGCGGAAGCTGGCTGCCCCAGCCCGCCGTCTGGGGCGACCTCTCCGTGGAGGAGCAGACCGGCGACCCGTCCTCCACCCTGGAGCTCTACCGCTCCGCGCTGGCCGTGCGCCGCGAGCATCCGGCGCTCGGCGCCGGCGACGCGGTGGAGTGGCTGGAGAACGTGCCCGAGGGCGTGCTGGCCTTCCGCCGCCGCGCCGCCGACGGCCGCACCGTCGTCTGCGCGGCCAACACCACCACCGCCCCGGTGCCCCTGGCCGGTGAGCTGGCCGACCCCGGTTCCCTCCTGCTGTCCAGCGACCCGGCCTGGCCGGGCGGCTCCCCCCTCCCCGCCGACACCACCGCCTGGTGGTCGGCATGACCGAGCCGGGGACGGCCCGCCCGTGGCCGACGCCGCCCGACCTGCACCCCCCGAAGAGCCCGGTCCGTACCGGCGGGCCGTCGCGTCTCGCGGACATCGCCCAGCAGGCCGAGGTCAGCGAGGCCACGGTCAGCCGGGTGCTGAACGGCAAGGCGGGCGTGGCCGCCGCCACCCGGCAGAAGGTGCTGGCGGCCCTGGACGTGCTGGGCTACGAGCGCCCGGTGCGGCTGCGGCAGCGCAGCGCGGGACTGATCGGCCTGGTCATACCCGAGCTCACCAACCCGATCTTCCCGGCCTTCGCCCAGGTCATCGAGGAGGTGCTGTCCGGCCACGGCTACACGCCGGTGCTGTGCACCCAGTCACCGGGCGGCGCCACCGAGGACGAACTCGTCGAGCAGCTCGTCGAACGCGGGGTCACCGGCATCGTCTTCATGTCCGGGCTGCACGCCGACACCACCGCCGACCCGGCGCGCTACGCCCGGCTGGCCGGGCGCGGCGTGCCCTTCGTCTGCATCAACGGCTACAACGGCCGGATCCGGGCACCCTTCGTGTCCCCGGACGATGCCGCTGCCACCCGGATCGCGGTGCGGCATCTGCGCGATCTGGGCCATCGCACCATCGGCCTCGCCGTGGGGCCCGGCCGCTTCGTCCCGGTGCAGCGCAAGCTGACCGGCTTCCTGGCCGAGACCGCCCGCACCCAGCGGCAGGCCATGGCCGAAGGGCTGATCCAGCACACCCTGTTCAGCGTGGAGGGCGGCCAGGCCGCGGCCAGCGCCCTGCTGGACGCCGGCTGCACCGGCATCGTCTGCGGCAGCGACATGATGGCGCTGGGCGCCATCCGGGCCGCCCGCCAGCGCGGGCTGCGGGTTCCCGGGGACGTCTCGGTGGTCGGCTACGACGACTCCGACCTGTTCGCCTTCACCGACCCGCCGCTGACCACGCTGCGCCAGCCGGTCCGCGCCATGGCCAGCGCCGCCGTCTCCTCCCTGCTGGAGGAGATCAGCGGCAACCTCGTCCACCACACCGAGTTCGTCTTCCAGCCCGAGCTCGTGGTCCGCGGCTCCACCGCCGCCGCACCGCCACCCCGCTGACCCCTCGGGCGCCTCCGGCCCGGCTCCCGGCTCCCGGCTCCCGGCCGCCGGCGGCCGGCGGCCGGCGGGGCCGGCGGGTGAAGGCGCCGGCCTCCCCGGGCGGGCCGGGGTGAGTCGGGTTCCGGACATCCGTGGGTGCGGGTGCGGCGGTCCCGTACCGGGAGAGGACGGGCAGGGAGCGGGTTACGGGCGGGTTTCCTCGCTGCTCCACCGTCCGAACGGGCGGTCGGCGCAGACTCGCAAGCGGCGACCGGAAGTTGCCCTTGTTACTCACCGGTGTGTCACCAATACTCAATTTTTGTCAGGAGCACGCAAAAACGATCGCTCCTCGACTGCGCCCTTCCCTGAATCCGTTCGTGAGCGCAACCCGCTCATTCCCCCCTTGCCAGGAGGACGTGTGAGGATCAAGCGCACCAGCAAGTCCGCCACCAGCGGACGGCACATGGCGTCGTTCGGCCGCCTGCTGGCGGTCGGCGCCGGTCTTGCCGCCGCTCTCGCTCTGACTCTGCCGGGCTCGGCCGCGGCCAAGCCCGCCGCGGAGTCCGGCGCCGCCCAGCTCAAGGCCGCGGAGCGGGCCGTTGCGTCCGCCGACGTCAGCGGCACCGCCTGGGCGGTCGACCCGGCGACCGACACCGTCACGGTGCTCGCCGACAGCACGGTGTCGAAGTCGGAACTCGCCCGCATCCAGAAGGAGGCCGGGGCCGGTGCCGCGGCCCTGAAGGTGGAGCGGATCGAGGGCAAGATCACCCGGCTGCTCTACGGCGGCGACGCCATCTACGCCAGCGGTGGCTGGCGCTGCTCGCTCGGCTTCAACGTCCAGGGCGGCGCCTACGCGCTGACCGCCGGGCACTGCACCGACGGTTACCCCGGCTGGTACAGCAACTCCGCGCTGACCAGCTACCTCGGCCCGACGGCGTACTCCAGCTTCCCGGGGAACGACTACGGCTACATCCGCCTCAGCGGGAGCTCCTCGAACCCGAGTTCGGTGAACTGCAACGGCCAGGTGATCAGCATCACGGGTGCCTCCAACGCGACCGTCGGCATGTCCGTGCGGCGTGACGGCAGCACCACCGGCTGCCACTCCGGCAGCGTCACCGGCCTGAACTACACCGTGAACTACGGCAACGGCGACATCGTCAGCGGCCTGATCCGCACCAACGTCTGCGCCGAGCCCGGCGACAGCGGCGGCCCGCTGTGGTCCGGCAACCGGGCCATCGGCCTCACCTCCGGCGGCTCCGGCAACTGCCGCACCGGCGGCACCACCTTCTACCAGCCGGTCGTGGAGGCCCTGAACAACCACGGCATCAGCCTCCCCTGACCCCGACCCCGACCCGCTGACCCGTACCACCCCACGGCCCCGCCGGTCCGCCCGGCGGGGCCGGCCGTCGTCCACCCGGTCGAGCGCGGAAGCGCCCCGGCCGCAGAGATCCTCCAGGGCCGGCAGCAGGAGCCCGGCCAGCCCCCTGCGCGTGAGCGGGCAGGGAATGCCGGATCGCCGCCAGGGCGATCCGGCGTCTGCCGCTCCGTCAGCCGTGCAGCGGGCCGGGAGACCCCGGGAGCGGCCGTGGAGCGGGCGGTGGGCTGCTTCTCCCAGGGGTGGAGGGGTGCGAGAGTTGGCACCTGGTACCGGAGCCGGGGAGGGGTGCGGGGCTGTGGAGACAGCGGCGCCCGGCGCGCTCCCCGGGCACTGAGCAACGGCATCGAGGAGAGCTTGATGAGGCGATCGCGCGCTGTTCTGTCCGCTGTGGCGCTGGTGGGCGCGGGCACGCTTCTGCTGAGCGGGTGCGGCGGCGACGACACCGGCGACGACAGGATCGCGGGGGAGGGCCGGAGCACTCCGCAGGAGTCCGCGGACCCGGGCCCGGAGCCGGAGCCGGAGGGGGAGGAGTCCGCCGGGAGTGAGGTGCCGCGGGACGACATCGACCGTCCGGAGGTCACCCTGCCCGACTACATGAACAACGTCTTCGAACCGGCGGGGACCGAGGAGCCGGCCGAGCTGGCCGTCATCACCGACGCCCAGCACCGCCGCAACGCCATCGACCTCGCCATCGACCTGGCCGACCCCGAACACGAGGCACTGGCCTTCTACTCCGCCCGCGACGGGTATGTCTCCGATCTGAGCTATGTCGCCAACGCCATCGACCGCGGCAGCACCTGGTCCGGCACCGCCCGTTTCTACGACTGGCAGGTGGAGTTCGACGAGGGCGGCGACGGCGGCAAGGCGCTCCTGACCTATTGCATGGACGAGTCCCGGGCATACGACAAGAACCGGGACACGGGTGAGGTCACCGAACGGGAGCCGTCCGACGCCGATTTCGTGCTCCTCCAGGAGCGGGTGGAGCGCAACGGGCTGGGTGTCTGGCAGAACGTTCATGTGACGTCGGAAAGGGGGGCGGCGGTATGCCGCGAATGAGCAGGAGAGTTCTGGGCGCGTTACTGGCGGGAGCCGTGATGGCGGGGTCCCCGGCCGGTGCCCGGGCGGACAGCGACGACGGCGGCCGGTTCGGCGGCGGGGACCGGGGCCCGGGCACCCAGGGCGACAGCGAGGGCGAGTATCTGACGGCGGAGATCGGCATCCAGGTCGAGATCGACGGGGAGCCCGTGCCGGGCGCGGACGGCGATCTCACCTCCGCGGACCCCGACTGGGAGCCGCCCGCCTGCTGGTACGAACCGGCCTACACACCCCAGGAGCTGAAGGCGCTCGTCGACGCCCTCCGGGGGCTGCCGATCGTCGGCGGCCTGGTGGGCACCGTCTTCGATCTCGTCTACGACAATCCCGACGGCGAGGACCCGGGGGACGAGCGCGCGGTCAATCCGCGCATCATGGCGGAGTACGCCTACGACCGGATCCCCATCCCGCACACCGACATCGAGATCAATCCGGAGGGTGTGCAGAAGGTCAATCTCCCCACCTGGATCTGGCTGGACCAGGCCACCTTCCAGCCGGTGTCGGCCGTGGCCACGCTGCCCGGCACGCCCTACCAGGTGACCACCACCGCCACGCCGGCCGCGCTGCGCATCGAGCCCGGCACCGAGGACGCCGAGACCCACATGCCCGGCGGCGTCTGCGAGGTCCGCGCGGACGGCTCCATCGGCGAGCCCTACACGCCGGGCGCCGAGGACCCGCCGCCGTGCGGGGTGACGTATCTGAGGTCCACCACCGCCGACGGCGAGCCGTTCGAGCTGAGCGCCACCCTGGTGTGGGAGGTGAGCTGGACCGACAACGTCAGCGGCCAGACCCAGACCCTGCCCGACGGGGTCTTCGAGGACACCGTGGAGATCAGCGTCGAGGAGATCCAGACCATCGTCCGCTGACACCCGCCGCAGCCCCGGGCGGCACGGCGCGCCGTGCCGCCCGGGGCGTTCCGTTGTCCGGGCCCGGTCGGCCCCGGCCGGCCGGGCGCGTGGGGCCGGGTCGGGGTTGTGCACGGAGAACCGGCCCCCGGCCGACCGGGGTGGGGGTGAAGCTAGCAGTCGGCAAGTTCTTGCGTAACCCCTTGCGGTCCTGTCGCGGTGAGCGGCGGCAAGGTTTCAGGGGCCTTGCGCGACCCCTTGACCGGGTTGCGGGGGAGCTTTACGGTCTCCTTTGCAAAGAGTTGCCACAAGGTTCAATGAACTTGCAGCAAGAAGGCGTCGCCGCCCGAGCGCGAGGCGGGGCGCCTCACTTCAGCCTCATGGGCGTGGCGCGTCCCCACGTGGCTGCCAGGACTGCCCCGGCGAGGGACACGCCGGGGCGGGCACCCCCCACCATGAGGAGACCCCCATGCCCCGAACCGGCGTCAGGAGACGCATACGCACGGCCCTGGCCGGTGCCGTCGCGGCCGCCGCCGCGGCGGTGACACTGGCCGCGCCCCCGGCCGCCCGGGCCACCCCGCCGGGGGAGAAGGACGTGACCGCCGTCCTGTTCTCCTGGAACTTCGACTCCATCGCCCGCGAATGCCCCCGGCTGGGGGAGGCGGGCTACGGCTTCGTCCAGGTCTCGCCCCCGCAGGAACACGTGCAGGGCCCGGCCTGGTGGACCCAGTACCAGCCGGTCAGCTACTCCATCGCCGGCCGCCTCGGCACCGAGCAGCAGTTCCGCTCCATGGTCACCGCCTGCAACAACGCCGGGGTCAAGGTGATCGTGGACGCGGTCGTCAACCACATGTCCGCCGGCTCCGGCACCGGAACCGGCGGCACCTCGTACACGAAGTACGGCTACCCGGTTTACAGCGACCCGGACTTCAACGGCTGCCGCAGCAACATCAACGGCAGCGACTACGTCAACGACCGCTGGCGGGTGCAGAACTGCGAACTGGTCGGCCTGGCCGACCTCGACACCGGCAGCGGCTACGTCCAGCAGACCCTCGCCGGCTACATGAACCGGCTGCTCGGCATGGGCGTGGCCGGCTTCCGGGTGGACGCCGCCAAGCACATCCCCGCCGACCATCTGCGGCAGATCAAGGACCGGGTCAACGGCGGCAACGTCTACTGGAAGCAGGAAGTGATCTTCGGCGCCGGGGAGGCCGTCCAGCCCGGCGAGTACACCGGCGCGGGTGATGTGCAGGAATTCCGCCACGCCTTCGACCTCAAGCGGATCTTCCTCAACGAGAACCTCGCCCACCTGAAGACCTTCGGCGAGTCCTGGGGCTACCTGCCCAGCGGCCAGGCCGCCGTCTTCGTCGACAACCACGACACCGAGCGCAACGGCTCCACCCTCAGCTACAAGAACGGCGCCTCCTACACCCTGGCCAACGTCTTCATGCTGGCCTGGCCCTACGGCAGCCCGGACGTCCACTCCGGCTACGAGTTCACCGACCACGACGCCGGGCCGCCCGGCAACGGCAGGGTGACCGCCTGCTACACCGACGGCTGGAAGTGCCAGCACGCCTGGCCGGAGATCTCCTCCATGGTCGGCTTCCGCAACGCCACCCGCGGCCAGGCCGTCACCAACTGGTGGGACAACGGCAACGACGCCATCGCCTTCGGGCGCGGCAGCCGCGGCCATGTCGTCATCAACCACGAGAACGGCCCGCTCACCCGCACCTTCCAGACCTCGCTGCCGTCCGGCGACTACTGCGACGTGCAGAGCGGCAACACCGTCACCGTCAACGGCTCCGGCCAGTTCACCGCCACCCTCGGCGCGCACACCGCGCTCGCCCTGCACGCCGGCGCCCGCACCTGCAGCGGCTCCGGCTCCACCGGCGGTTCCAGCGGCGGTTCGACCGGCGGGGGAGAGGAGCAGGGCACGGTGGCGTTCGGCGTCGACGCCTCCACCACGTGGGGCGAGAACATCTACGTCGTCGGCAGCATCCCCGCCCTCGGCGGCTGGAACACGGACAACGCGCTCCGCCTCAGCGCCGACACCTACCCCGTCTGGCGGCTGGACCTCCGGCTGCCCGCCGGAACCTCCTTCGAGTACAAGTACCTCCGCAAGCGGGACGGCCAGTCCGGGGTGACCTGGGAGACCGGTGGCAACCGGACCGCCACCGTGCCCGCCGGCGGAACGCTCACCCTCAACGACACCTGGCGCTCGTAGACGAGTGAGCAACCGGCGGCGGCGCCACCGCAGCCCGGTGCCCGGACACCGTCCGGGCCGGCCGCCGCCGGGACCGAGGGCCGCCCGGTCGCCAGCCCCCCGCCGGCCGGGCGGCCCGCGCACCACACCCCCCCCCGCACCACCATCCGCACCCCTTCCCGTAAGGAGCCCTCGCGTGCTGCGATCCCGTCGTACGCGCAGAGGTCTGGCGGCCCTCGCAGCCGCCGGAACCCTCTCCACACTGGTCTACGCGGTGGCCGCCCCGGCCGCCGCCGCCCCGCCGCCACCGCCCTCGGACGCCGAACTGGCCGCCGAACCGGCCCGGCAGCCGCTCACCGGCGAGCAGTTCTACTTCGTCCTGCCGGACCGTTTCGCCAACGGCGATCCGGCCAACGACACCGCGGGCATCGCCGGCGGACGGCTGGACCACGGCCACGACCCCACCGACGAGGGCTTCTACCACGGTGGCGACCTGCGCGGACTGATCGACAACCTCGACTACATCGAGGGCCTGGGCACCACCGCCATCTGGATGGCCCCGATCTTCAGGAACAAGCCGGTGCAGGGCGAGGGCGAGAACGCCTCGGCCGGCTACCACGGCTACTGGATCACCGACTTCACCCGGGTCGACCCGCACTTCGGCACCAACGAGGAACTGGCCGAGCTGGTCGACGCCGCCCATGACCGCGGCATCAAGGTCTTCTTCGACGTCATCACCAACCACACCGCCGACGTCACCTACCACGAGGAGGACGCCTACGAGTACCTGAGCAAGGGCGCCTTCCCCTATCTGAGCGCCGACGGCCGCCCCTTCGACGACCGCGACCACGCGGACGCGGCCGGCGCGGCCGGCTTCCCCGAGCTGGACCGCGACTCCTTCCCCTACACCCCGGCGGTCGCCGAGGCCGAGCAGGACGTCAAGGTGCCCGCCTGGCTGAACGACCCCACCCTCTACCACAACCGCGGCGACTCCACCTTCGCCGGCGAGAACGCCCAGTACGGCGACTTCTACGGCCTGGACGACCTGTTCACCGAACGCCCCGAAGTCGTCGAAGGCATGGCCGAGATCTACCAGACCTGGGTCGGCGACTTCGGCATCGACGGCTTCCGCATCGACACCGTCAAGCACGTCAACATGGAGTTCTGGACCCAGTGGTCCCGGGCCATGAACGAGTACGCCGCCGAGCAGGGCAACGACGACTTCTTCATGTTCGGCGAGGTCTACTCCTCCGACCCCGCCGTCATGGCCCCCTACGTCACCGAGGGCGGTCTGGACGCCACGTTGGACTTCGGTTTCCAGGAGGCCGCCCGTTCCTTCGTCTCCCAGGGCGGCCCGGCGCAGAACCTGGCCCGCCTCTTCGAGCAGGACTACCGCTACACCGCCGGACACGCCAACGCGTACCAGTCCGTCACCTTCCTCGGCAATCACGACATGGGCCGCATCGGCGGCTTCCTCGCCCAGGACAACCCCGGCGCCGACGACGCCGAACTGCTGCGCCGTGCCACCCTGGCCAACGAGCTGATGTTCCTCTCCCGCGGCAACCCCGTCGTCTACTACGGCGACGAACAGGGCTTCACGGGCTCCGGCGGGGACAAGGCCGCCCGCGCCACCCTGTTCGCCTCGCAGACCCCGGTGTACCTGGACGACGACCGCATCGGCACCGAGGACGGCCACGACCGGGACGCCTACGATCCCGGCCACCCGCTCTACCGGGCCATCGCCGGCCTCTCCGCGCTCACCAGGGAGCACCCGGCGCTGCGCAACGGCACCCAGATCCAGCGCCACGCCGACGAGGGCGCCGGCGTCTACGCCCACACCCGCACCGGCGAGGACGGCACCGAGTACCTGGTGGCTGCCAGCAACGCCGACGGGCCGCGCACCGTCACCGTCCCGGTCGGCGCCCCGGCCGGCACCGCCTACCAGCCGCTCTACGGCGACACCGAGGCGCTGACCGTCGCCGCCGACGGCACCGTCGAGCTGACCGTCCCCGCCCTGTCCACCGTGGTGCTGCGCGCCGACGCCCCGCTGCCCGGCCCGCAGACCGGCCCGTCCGTCGAGCTCACCGCACCCGGGGCCGGCGCCCACGGCACCGTCGAGATCACCGCCGGGGTCAGCGGCGGCGACGCCCGCACCCGGGTGGTCTTCGCCGCCCAGACCGGCGACGCCGAATGGCAGGTCCTCGGCTCCGACGACCAGGCCCCGTACCGGGTCGGCCACACCGTCCCGGCGGGCACCCCGGCCGGCACCACGCTGCGCTACAAGGCGGTCGCCGTGGACTCCACCGGGGCCACCGCATCCGACCTGGCCGGCACCACGGCCGGCGAGGCCCCGCCGGAGGAGCCGCCGCAGGCGGTCTCCCGCGACTGGGCCGTCATCCACTACCACCGGCCGGACGGCGACTACGACGACTGGTCCCTCTGGGCCTGGGGCGACCTGCACGAGAGCGAGCAGTTCACCCAGTGGCCGCACGGCCGCCCGTTCACCGGCCGCGACGCCTACGGAGCCTTCGCCTGGGTGCGTCTGGCCCCCGGCGCCTCCTCCCTCGGCTACCTGATCGTCGACGGCGACGGCACCAAGGACGTGGAGGCCGACCGCTCCGTCGACCTCTCCGCCACCGGCGAGGTATGGGTGGAGAGCGGCAGGGCCGAGGCCCTGACCGAGCCGCCCGAAGGCGTCTACCCGCCGCAGGACGAATCCACCGCGGTCCTGCACTACCGGCGGCCCGACGGTGACTACGACGGCTGGGGCCTGCACGTGTGGACCGGCGCCCAGCAGGAGACCAGCTGGTCCGAGCCGCTGCCGCCGGCCCGCTTCGACGCCTACGGCGCGGTCTTCGAGGTCCCGCTCGCCGAGGGCGCCACCTCCCTCAGCTACATCGTGCACAAGGGCGACCAGAAGGACCTGCCCGCCGACCAGTCGCTCTCCTTCGCCTCCCACGGCAGGGAGGTCTGGATGCTGGCCGGTGAGGAGACGTACCTGCTGCCCGGCAGCGGTGCCGCCGCCGTGCTCGACCCGGAGTCCGCGCACGCGCAGTGGATCGACGCCGGGACCGTGGTCTGGCCGGCCGAGATCCCCGGCGGCGGCAGCGCCCAGCTCGTCTACCACCCCGAGGGCTCGATCGCCGTGGAGAACGGCGCGCTCACCGACGAGGGGTACTGGATCCGGCTGAAGCCCACCACGCTCACCGACGACCAGCGCGCCGCCCACCCGCATCTGGCCGGGCTGCCCGCCTACGCGGTCGACCCGCGGGACGCCGACCGGATCGAGGACGCGCTGCGCAGCCAGCTGCTGGCCACCCAGCGTGCCGCCAACGGGGCCCTGACCCGGGCCACCGGCGTGCAGATCGCCGGCGTGCTGGACGACCTCTACGCCGGGGAGGCCGTGGACGCCGATCTCGGCCCCACCTTCCCCGACAGGAAGAAGCCGAAGGGCAACGGCAAGCACAAGGACAAGGACAAGAACAAGAACAAGGACAAGGAGAAGGGCACGTACCGGGCCACCGCGCCCGTGCTGTCGCTCTGGGCGCCCACCGCACAGCACGTCGCCGTCGAGGTCGACGGCAGGCTCACCGGCATGACCCGCGACGACGCCTCCGGCGTGTGGTCGGTCAAGGGCAAGAAGAAGTGGTACGGCAAGCCGTACCGCTACCACGTGACCGTCTGGGCGCCCGACGCCCAGGCCGTGGTCACCAACGAGGTCACCGACCCGTACTCCACGGCCCTGACCGCCGATTCCGAGTACAGCCTGATCGTCGATCTCGACGACCCCGCGCTCGCCCCGGCCGGCTGGCGGGACCTGGCCAAGCCGGAGGCCGTTCCGCTCGCCGACGCCACCATCCAGGAACTGCACGTCCGGGACTTCTCCATCGGTGACCCGACCGCCGACCACCAGGGCCGCTACCTGGCCTTCACCGAGCACGACTCGGACGGCATGCGCCACCTGAGCGACCTGGCCCGGGCGGGCACCTCCTACGTCCACCTCCTGCCCACCTACGACATCGCCTCCATTCCCGAACGCGCCGCGGACCAGGCCGTTCCCGACTGCGACCTGGCCGCCCTGCCGGCCGACTCGGCGGAGCAGCAGGACTGCATCGGCGCGGTCCGCGACCAGGACGCCTACAACTGGGGCTACGACCCGCTGCACTACAACGTCCCGGAGGGCTCCTACGCCTCCGACCCGGACGGCACGCGGCGCACCCTGGAGTTCCGCCAGATGGTGCAGGGCCTCAACGCCTCCGGCCTGCGGGTGGTGCTGGACGTGGTGTACAACCACACCCCGGCGGCCGGGCAGGACGAGAAGTCGGTCCTGGACCGGATCGTGCCCGGCTACTACCACCGGCTGCTGGAGGACGGCAGCGTGGCCACCTCCACCTGCTGCGCCAACACCGCCCCGGAGAACGTCATGATGGGCAAGCTCGTGGTCGATTCGGTGGTGCTGTGGGCCAGGCACTACAAGGTGGACGGCTTCCGCTTCGACCTGATGGGGCATCACCCGAAGCAGAACATGCTGGACGTCCGCGCCGCGCTCGACTCCCTCACCCCGGAGAAGGACGGCGTGGACGGGAAGTCCGTCATCGTCTACGGCGAGGGCTGGAACTTCGGCGAGGCCGCCGACGACGCCCGGTTCGAGCAGGCCACCCAGCTCAACATGGCCGGCACCGGCATCGGCACCTTCTCCGACCGGGCCCGGGACGCGGTGCGCGGCGGCGGCCCCTTCGACGCCGACCCCGGTGTGCAGGGCTTCGCCTCGGGTCTGTACACCGACCCGAACGCCTCCGCGGCCAACGGGTCCCCGGACGAGCAGCTCTCCCGGCTGCTCACCTACCAGGACCTGATCAAGGTCGGGCTCACCGGGAACCTGGCGGACTACACCTTCACCGCCTCGGACGGGTCCACCGTCACCGGTTCGGACGTCTCCTACAACGGCTCACCGGCCGGCTACGCGGACGCGCCCGGGGAGGCCGTCGCCTACGTCGACGCCCACGACAACGAGACCCTCTTCGACGCGCTGGCCTTCAAGCTCCCGGCCGCCACGTCCGCCGCCGACCGCTCCCGGATGCAGGTGCTGGCCATGGCCACCGCCCTGCTCTCGCAGGGCCCGGCCTTCGGGCAGGCAGGCTCCGACCTGCTGCGCTCCAAGTCCCTGGACCGCAACTCCTACAACTCCGGGGACTGGTACAACACCATCTTCTGGGACTGCTCGGCGGGCAACGGTTTCGGCCGCGGACTGCCTCCGGCCTGGGACAACGAGGACAAGTGGCCCTTTGCCGCCCCGCTTCTCACCAACCCGGCCGCGCGGCCCGGCTGCGCCGAGACCGACCACACCGCACGGGCCTACCAGGACCTGCTGACGATCCGCAGCACCGAGGACGCCTTCCGTCTGACCACCCTGGAGGAGGTGCAGGAGCAGGTCTCCTTCCCGCTCTCCGGCACCCCCGCCGAGACCCCGGGCGTGATCACCATGCGCGCGGGTGACCTGGTGGTCGTCTTCAACGCCACCCCCGGTGCCCAGTCGCAGACCGTTCCGGAGCTGGCGGGCGAGGACCTCGTCCTCCACCCGGTGCAGGCGGACGGGTCCGACCCGGCCGTCAAGGAGGCCGCCTACGCGGACGGCACGGGGACCTTCACCGTCCCGGGCCGCACGGTCGCCGTGTTCACCGCGTCGCCCTGAAGCCCGGCCACGGCTGTCCCGCCCCCAGCGTGCCCCCGGCGCCCCGCGGCGCCGGGGGCACACCCCTGCGCCGCCGCACGGGCAGGTGCCGCCGGCCCCGCCCGGTGCGGAGGGCGGGACCGGCGGCGCGGTGGCGTCCGGGCGGTCAGGTGATGGGCGCGGTCCAGGCGGCGTTCCAGGTGACCGGGCCGACGACACCGTCCACCGTCAAACCCTTCTCGCGCTGGAAGGCCGTGCAGACGTCCTTGGACTGCTGCCCGTAGTGCCCGTCCACGGTGATCGTCCAGCCCCGGTACCGCATCCGTTCCTGCCAGGTGGCCACGCTGGAGTGCGAGGTCACCGGCGGATAGGTGAAGTACACGCCCGGCCAGGGCGGGGCGGTGCCGCCGCCGCCCCCGGGAATCAGCGTGCCGTCCTGCACCAGGGCGTACAGATTCCCGGGGCAGGCCGTGGACTTGTGGTCGCGGTGGCCGTTGACGGCCGCCGCCGCGCCGCCGCGCTCGCGCAGCCGGGTGATCGCCAGGTGGAAGGCGTCGATCAGCCCGCTGGTGATGGTGTCGTAGTTGCCCGAGGTGCCGCCGGTCAGGCCGCACACCGCGTACCAGTTCTGGTTGCCCGAGGTGGTGCCGTTGGCCGCGGTGCGGTAGCCCTCGCCGCGCCCCTCGAAGACGTAGCCGTGCACGCAGGTGAGGTGGCTGTAGGCGATGTCCGCCCAGCCGTTGCTGTCCATGTGGTAGTTCTGGATGCCGCGCACCTGGCCGGCGCAGTCGCTGTGACGGCTGCGGGCCACGCGCACCGCGTCCACGTGGTGGACGGTCACCCCGCCGTACTGCGGGGTGATGTCGGTGGAGCGGCTGCGCGGCGCGCGGGCACCCCACTGCGCGCGGGTGACGAAGGTCGCCATGTCAGACACCCCTCCCCGGCAGCCCGCAGTCCACGCTGGCGTTGAGCGGTTCGGCATGCGCGGAGCGGTCCGCGCCCGCGGCGTAGACGGCGGCGGGGTGGTCCGGCCGGGTGACCACGGGAAGCTCCCGTGCCGCGGCCGGGGCCGGGGCACCGGTGGCGGCATGGGCCGGGCCGGAACAGATCACGACGGGTGCGGCAGCCAGGCCCCCGACTGCTGCCGCCGCCGCGCCCAGGAAGCCGCGGCGGGAGGTTCTGGCGGACGGTCTGCGGTTCAACGTTCCTCCAGGTCGGTTGCGGGACGGACGGACCGGGACCGCCCGCGCCCTGTCGGCGGCGGCACCACGGTGCGCCGCGTGCGAGGGTCCCTTCCGTTGTGTGCGTCAGCCTGGCTGGTTCCCGAATTGGCGATGGACATGACATAAATACCTGTGCGGGTTACGCGCATAGATCTTCGCGGAAGTTACTCACCGGTCCCCCTTGACCCGCTTTTCCGCACCGCGGAGCAGCACGGCTCTTGACGCCGCGTCGCGCGCCCCGGGAGGGTGACCGGGTCAACGACGACGGCGGGGAGGCGGCTCCATGCGGCGACGGCAGCGGGCCCGGCTGACACGGCTCACCACGGCACTGGCGGCGGTCACGGTCCTCACCCTCGGGCTGCTCGCCCCCGGCACCGCCACCGCCCACGGCCGGCCGCAGGACGCACCCCGGCCGCCCGCCGCACCCGGCTGCGACCCCATCGACCCGGCCGCCTGCCTGCTGCCCTTCCCCAGCGACTGGTACACCGTCCCGGACCGCACCACCGACACCGGGCGGCGGGTGCGGTTCGACCCGGACGCCATGCCCGTCAACGCCCACGGCACCGGCATCGACCCCGCCGAGTGGAACCGCAACGACGGCTTCTCGCCCGGCTCCATGGTGCTGGCCCGCGTCCCCGGCATCGACCTGGCCCGCACCGGCGCCGCGCCGCTCACCGACATCGGTGCCTCCCTCGCCCCGGACGCGCCCATCGTGCTGCTGGACACCGTCACCGGCGAACGCTGGCCGTACTGGGCCGAACTGGACGCGCAGGCCGGCGATCCCGCACGGCAGGCACTGATCATCCGCCCGGCCCGCAACCTCACCGAAGGCCATCGCTACGCCGTCGTCCTGCGCGACCTGAAGGACGCCGACGGCCGCACCCTGCGGCCCACCGACGCCTACCGCACCATCCTCGGGCCGAAGCTGAAGAGGTCCCACCCGCTGGCCGCCCGCCAGAAGCAGCAGCGGCACGGCGTCCTCAAGGACCTGCGCCGGCACCGCGTCTCCACCGCCAACCTCTACCTGGCCTGGGACTTCACCGTGGCCGGCGAACGCGGGCTGAGCGAGCGGATGCTGCACATCCGCGACGACGCCTTCGCCGCGCTCGGCGACCGCGCACCCGGGTTCCGGGTCACCGAGGTCACCGAGAACCCCCCGGAGGACCCGATCGCCCGCCGGGTGCGCGGCCTGCTGACCGTGCCCAGCTACCTCGACCGGCCCGGCGGCCCGCCCGGCTCCGCCTTCCACTACGACGACGGCCGCGCCCGGGGCCGCGGCACCGGCGACGGGCTGCCCGACCGGGCGGACGGCAACACGCAGACCACGCCGTTCCAGTGCGAGATCCCGCGCTCCGCGCTCGGCACCCCCGCCCTGCCCTCCCTCTACGGGCACGGCCTGCTCGGCCGGGAGACCGAGGTCGGCGCCGCCAACGTCAGGGCCATGGCCGCCGAGCACAATGTGGTGCTCTGCGCCACCCGCTGGTCCGGCATGGCCCAGGACGACATCCCCAACGTGCTCTCCGCGCTCGGCGACCTCAGCCGCTTCCACACCATCGCCGACCGCTCCCAGCAGGGCATGCTCAACGCCCTCTGGCTCGGCCGGGCCATGATCCACCCGGACGGCCTGCCCGCCGACCCCGCCTTCGCCTCGGACTCCGGGGCGTCCGTCATCGACCCGGACGCCGCCCTCGGCTACATCGGCAACAGCCAGGGCGGCATCATCGGGGGCGCGCTGATGGCCGTGGCCACCGACATCCCGCGCGGCGTGCTCGGCGTCCCCGGCATGAACTACTCCACCCTGCTGGACCGCAGCTCCGCCTTCCTGCAGTTCGCCCCCGCCTACCGGGCCGCCTACCCGGACCCGCTGGACCGGCAGCTCGGCTACGCGCTGATGCAGATGCTCTGGGACCGCGGCGAGGCGGCCGGCTACGCCCACCACATGACCGACGACCCGCTGCCCGGCACCCCGGCCCACCAGGTGCTGATGCATGTGGCCTTCGGCGACCACCAGGTGTCCCCGACCGCCGCCGAGGTGCAGGCCCGCACCATCGGCGCCCGCCTGCACACCCCCGCGGCCGCCGAGGGCCGCAATCCGGACACCGAGCCCTACTGGGGCATCCCGGCCATCGACTACCCGTACACCGGTTCCGCCATGGTGGTGTGGGACAGCGGCAGTCCCTACCAGCCGCTCACCAACACCCCGCCCACCACGGGCCGCGACCCGCACAGCGACCCGCGCAACTCCCCGGAGGCCCGGCTCCAGCAGTACGTCTTCCTCTCCACCGGTGAAGTGATCGACGTCTGCGGCGGCCGGCCCTGCACCGCCGCCCCCGCCGGCTGACCGCCGCCCTGCGCCCGTGCGGACGGCAGCGGCGGCGGCCGGCCGGAGGCGTCAGCGGCGGAAGGGGCCGGTCATCTCGTAGGTGATGCCGCCCAGACCGGCCCGGTCGCCCGAGGTGCCGCGCTGGGAGGAGAAGTAGAGACGGGTGCCGTCGGGGGAGAAGGCCGGGCCGGTGATCTCGGAGTCTCCCTGGCCGTCGAGCCGCACCACCGGTGCCACCACCCCCTCCGGGGTGATCACATTGATCTCCATGTTGCCGCCGTCCTCGGCCACATACAGATCGCCGCCCGCCGAGCCGGTGATGTTGTCGACCCCGTCCAGCGTGCCCGACGAGTCATAGGCGATGCCCAGCGCGTTCGCCTCCGCGTCATAGGCCCACACCCGGTTGTCGCCCTTGGTGGTGAAGTAGCACACGCCCGCGTGGTAGTGGCAGCCCTCGCCGCCGTCGAAGTGCAGCGCCGCGGACACCTGATGGCGGGTCTGGCGGCCGAAGACAGGGCCCGACGGATCGGGCACCCGCTGCCACTCCACCCCGCCGCCCGGTGCCGCGCACAGCACCTCCAGCCGCCCGCGCGCCAGGTCGCCCCAGCTCTCCGGGGTGTACCGGTAGAAGCAGCCGTCGTCCTCGTCCTCGGTCATGTAGACCACCCGCCGGTCCGGGTCGCAGGCCGCCGCCTCGTGCTTGAACCGGCCCATCGCCGGATGCGCCACGGCCCGGCGCTCGCCGTACGGGTCCGTCTCGAAGACCCGGCCCCGGAAGGTCTCCTCGCAGGACAGCCAGGTCCGCCAGGGCGTGGCCCCGCCCGCGCAGTTCAGGGTGGTGCCGCTGAGTATCCGGTACGCCCGGTCGATGCTGCCGTCCGGCCGGAAGCGCAGCGCCGAGGCGCCGCCGATCAGCGGCACCTCGGAGTTGGAGACATAGATCCAGCCGTCGCCGTCCGGGAAGCAGGCCCCGCCGTCCGGCGCCGGGTGCCAGAGCGTGCCGCGCACCCAGTGGCTGGAGCGGGCCACCACCCGCAGCGAGAAGCCCCGCGGCAGCGCCGCCCCCAGGTCGTTCGCCGGCAGCAGCGGACCGTACGGTCCGGCCGCGGCCTGGGTTCCGGCTGCGGCACCGGCGGCGGCACCGGCGGTTCCGGACGCGGTCGCGGCGCGGGCCGCGGCGCCCTGCCAGAGGGCCCCGCAGAGGGCGACGGCCCCGGCTCCTGCCGAGGTCGCACGGAGAAAAGCACGGCGCTGCATGGCTGCTCCCGAGGGTGTGGGGGACGGGCTGCTACTTGCCGGTAGTACCGTGCCGCAGCCCGTCCGCGGGCCGACAGCCCTCGCAGGCGAACAATCGTCAACTTCTGGGTCAACATCTGCGGCCCGTGACCCGGGGCCCGCGCGGACCCCGGGTCACGGGCCGCCCGTCCGGTCAGCTCCGGGACGTGCGGGTGCGGGAGCGGTTGGCCTTCCGGATCGCGTCCAGCAGCTCACCCTTGTCCATCTTCGAGCGCCCCGGGACGTCCAGCCTCTGCGCCACGTCGTACAGGTGCTTCTTGGACGCGTTCTCGTCCACGCCCTCGCCGGTGCGCCCGCCCCGGCCGCGCGGGGTCGAGGCCCTCGGATCGGACGGCCCCTTCCGGCCGCCCTCCTTGCGCTCCCAGTGGTCGCCGACCTTCTCGTACTTGTGCTTCAGCGCCGCATAGGCCGTCCGGTGGGACCGCTCGCCCTCGCCGTAGGTCTCCACGGCGGAGTCATGGGCCTTGCTCCAGGTCTCCTGCGCGTCCTTGGGCGAGCGTCGCAGCGTGGACGGCAGCTCCTCGCGTGCGGGCACGGTCCCTCACCTCCACTGTCACTGTCGGTTCCGGGCCGGTTCCGGCCGGGTGCCTCCGGGTTTCCGCACCGGCGGCCCGGAAACCCGGAGGCGCCCGGCCGCCGTGCCCGCCGATGCCCGCCGTGCCCGCCGCCCCGTCAGCCGGCCGGACGTCCGCGGCGCCGCTTGTCCCGCACAAAGCGGTGCAGCCGCTGCCAGGTCCAGGTGTTGACCACGTCGTCGGCGGTCAGCCAGCCGCGCTGTGCGGTGCCCACCCCGTACCGGATGCCGTCCAGCGCCCGCACCGAGTGCGCGTCGCTGTTGACCGCGAACGTCACCCCGTGTCTGCGGGCCCGCAGGATCAGCTCGTCGGAGACGTCCAGCCGGTCCGGCTGCGAGTTCACCTCCAGTGCGGTCCCGGTCCGGGCGCAGGCCGCGAAGATCGCGTCCAGATCGGCGTCGATGCCCGGCCGCTTGCCGATCAGCCGGGTGGTCAGATGCCCCAGCACATGGATGTGCGGGTTCTCGCAGGCCCGGACGATCCGCCGGGTCATGGCATCCCGGTCCTGGGTGAAGTGCGAGTGCACCGAGGCCACGCACAGGTCGAACCCGGCCAGGAACTCGTCCGGCCAGTCCACGTCGCCGTCCGGGCCGATGTTCAGCTCGGTGCCGTGCAGCAGCCGGGGCGTGCGCCGGGAGGAGCCGCCGAGCCGCCGCACCTGCTCCCGCTGCCGGAGGATCTTCTCGTCCGTCATCCGCTGCATGGCCATCGCGGGCGCGTGGTCGGTGACCGCGTAGTAGCTGTAGTGCTGCTCCCGGGCGGCGGCCCCGGCCATCTCCTCCAGGGTGGCCAGGCCGTCGGTCAGGTCGGTGTGGGTGTGCAGGTCGCCGCGGAGCTCCTTGCGGGTGAGCACCTCGGGCAGCGTGCCCTCCTGCGCGGCCTCGATCTCCCCGCGGTCCTCGCGCAGCGGCGGCGGAATCCACGGCAGACCCAGCCGCTCGTAGACCTTCTCCTCGGTCCGGGAGACGATCCGTCGGTCGGTCTCCGCGTCGAACAGCCCGTACTCCGAGAGCTTCAGCCCGTGCCGCTGGGCGATCCGGCGCACCTTGATGTTGTGCGCCTTGGAGCCGGTGAAGTAGAGCAGCGCGGCACCCCAGGCGTCCGGGTGCACCACCCGCAGGTCCACCCGCAGCCCGCTCCGGGTGCGGATCGCCGACTTGGTGGGGCCCTCCGCCACCACTTCCGCGGCCTGCGGCAGTGAGGTGAACGCGGCCATGAACGGCTCGGACCTGCGGGCCGCCACCAGGATGTCCACATCCCCCACGGTCTCCCGCATCCGCCGCAGCGAACCGGCGGCGGCGCACCGCACACAGCCGGACACCTCGGAGAGCGCGGAGATGATCGCCTCGGCCAGATCACCCGCCACGGGCAGCAGCACCCGGTCCCCGGCCGCCTGCATCAGCTCCACGCCGTGCAGGATCTTCTCCTCCGACCTGGCGCCGAAGCCGCGCAGATCGCGCAGCCGCCCGGCGTGGACCGCCTCCACCAGCTCGGGCACGGACGAGACGTGCAGCTTCTCGTAGAGCACCTTGGCGCGCTTGGGGCCCAGCATGGGGATGGCGGTGAGCTGCCGCACCCCGGCGGGCACCTTGGTGCGGGCCTCCTCCACGGCGGAGACCCGGCCGGTGTGCAGATACTCGGTGATCTTGTCGGCGATCGAGCTGCCCACATGGGGGATGGACCGCAGCTCCTTGGCATCGAGCGTGGACACGTCGCTGTCGTAGCCGCCGATCGACCGCGCCGCCTTCTCGTAGGCGCGCGCCCGGTGGGCGTCGCCGGTCGTGAGGGAGATCAGATCGGCGTACTCCTGGAACAGGGCCTCGACTTCCTCGTTCGGCCGCGGCATACCTCCAGGGTAGGCAGCCGTGCCGCACGCGGCACGGCGAGCGGGCCGATGGCCCGGCACCTCTCGCGATGCCGGGCCATCGGGTGGGGGGAGGAGGAAAAATGGTCGGAAAAGGGCCTGCGGGGCCGCCGCGGGGCACCGGGTGCCGGGTGCCGCTGTGGGGCCTTCCCCGCCGGACGGGGAGGGACCGCCTACGTGAGCACCCCCAGGGTCGAACCGTCGGCCAGTTCGGCGGTCAGCTCCACGGAGACCCCCTCGCGTGCCGGGAGCACCAGCATCCGCCCGGCCTCCGGGGCCTGGCCCGCACCACCCTCGCCGCCGCCGCCGTCGCCGCGGGCGGGACCGGTCTCGCCGGTGACCTCCCCCTCGGCGCGGATGGCGGTGACCCCCTCGCTGCCCGCGGCGAGCACGAACCACGTGCTCTCCGGCGACCGCCACAGGACTCCGCCCAGCACTTCCGGGGCACGCGGACCGCACGCCGCGGTGGACTCGGCACTGGCGGTGACCGCGCCCGGGGAACCGGCCGCCACCTCACCGCCCGGCGGTGCCTGGAACTGCGTCATCGCCCGGGAACCCGCGCCCCGCCAGGTCTCCGCCCGGGTGCACACCCAGCTCGCCGTGCCGCCGCCCTGCGGCAGCGGCTGCCGGGCGAACTCCCACGAATTCACCGTGCGCACCCCGCCGCCCGCCACGGACGGGAGCAGGCAGGCCGTCCGGGCCCAGACCTCCCGGCCGTCCTCCGGCAGCGGCTGCCCCGGGCCGGTGTGCGGCGCGCCGAAGGTCAGCAGCGCCGGAGTCAGCTCGCCCAGATCGGCCAGGACGAACGGCAGCTCCCCGGCGGGCGCGCCACCGCCGTGGGCGGCCGGATCGGGCAGCAGCTCCAGCACCGGGAAGTCCGTGCACTCCGGGCGCCCGGCGGGGGTGGCCAGCGGCGCGGTGACGCCGTCCTCGTCGGTCTCAAGGGGCTCGGCGGCGGCGTCCGGCGCGGTCAGATCCCGCACCCCGGCCGCGGTCACCCAGGGGGCCAGCAGGTACTGGACGGTGCCCTCGCCGCGGTGCAGCACCACGGCGGCGGCCCCGGCGGCGTCCGCCCCGTCCGTGCGGGCGAAGTCCAGCGCCGCCGCGTCCCCCGCCTCGGCGTAGCGCACCAGGCGGTGACCGTCGTGCAGCATCACCAGGGAGACGCCCTCCTGCTCGCCCGCGTAGAGGAGCTGGGGGGAGCCGGCGGGCGGGCCGGTGTGGGTGCCCGGGGTGGCGGAGACCTGCACGTTGCCGCCCGGCTCGGCCCAGGTGTCCAGCGCCCGGCCGAGCAGCTCGGTGTCCTTCACCGCCGGGCCGCGCGCGGGCCAGACCGAGAAGTCCAGCCGGGCGGCGTCCCGCCAGGCGGCGGGCTCGCCGCGGGTGAGCAGGGCCGGGTCGGCGGCCAGCTCGACCGCGGACCGGCCGGCGCCCCCGCCGTCCGGACGGGCCAGCGCCATGCCGGTGACCAGGGCGAGCGCCACGGCGCCCGCCACCAGGCCGCCCCGGGTGAACTGGCGGCGGCGCAGCAGGTCGGCCGGGCGGGCGCGCAGCGAGCAGGGGTCGGGCACGCTCCCCGCGGGCAGCCGCTGGGCCGCCTGCACGGCGGCCCGGGCCTCGCTCTCGGTGAGCCCGACGGCGGCCAGCAGCTCGCGGACGGCCGGCTCCGGCATCTCCTCCAGATGGATCAGCGCCCAGGCCGCGCGGGTCTGCGCGGAGGCGGCCGACAGCGCCCGCTCCATCGTCAGCTCGTCGCTGCCGCCGGAGGGCGGGAACACCCGCAGGCCCCAGACCTGCGGCAGCAGCGGGGGCGGCTTGCGCAGCCGGCCGGGACCGCGGCCGGTGATCCGCACCGGCCGGCCCGCGGCCAGTGCGCCGCGCAGCACCCGCTGCCGGACGTAGACGTAGCCGGGATCGGTGGCCGGCCGCCCGGCACCCCGCTGCACGGGCACGGAACCGGCCCGGCGGCCCCGCCGGCCGGGCGGCAGGGCACGCTGGGCGAGCCCGTGTGCGGTGAGGACCCTGCGATGCCGCCCGAGGGCGGGCGGCAGCACGAGATAGCCGAGCCGCACCAGGCGGGGGTAGTGCTCGGCGATCGCCGCCTCGGCCTGCTCGACGCCGACGGCGGCGGCCACTGCCGGCCGCCCGGTGGAACGCGGGGTGGTTGCCTGTGGAGAGGGGACATCTGTGCGCACGCCTGCCAGAACGAGACAACCCCGCCCGCAGTTACCACCAACGGCGCGCGCGTCGGCCCGTGCGCCCCTCACCTCCCCGCCCGCGCTCCCGGGCGGGCGGGTGCCGGAGCGGCCCGCCGGGCACCTCAGCGCTGTTCGAGGTAGGCGAGCACGGCCAGGACCCGGCGGTTGTCGTCGTCGGACGGCGGCAGCCCCAGCTTGGTGAAGATGTTGGAGGTGTGCTTGGCGATGGCCCGTTCCGTCACCACCAGGCGGGCCGCGATCGCCGCGTTGCTGCGGCCCTGGGCCATCAGCTCCAGCACCTCCAGCTCGCGCGGGGTGAGCCGCTCCAGCGGCGAGCCGCCGCCGTGCCGGGCCAGAAGCTGCTGGATCACCTGCGGGTCCATGGCCGTGCCGCCGCCCGCCACCCGCCGCACCGCGTCCACGAACTGCTCGGCGTCGAAGACCCGGTCCTTGAGCAGATAGCCCACCCCGCCGCTGCCGTCGGCCAGCAGCTCCCGGGCGTAGAGCTGTTNCGCTGCCGTCGGCCAGCAGCTCCCGGGCGTAGAGCTGTTCCACGTGCTGCGAGAGCACCAGCACCGGCAGGCCGGGCCGGTCCCGGCGGGCGCTCAGCGCGACCTGGAGGCCCTCGTCGGTGAAGGACGGCGGGAGGCGGACGTCGACCACGGCCACGTCCGGCCGGAGGCGGGCCAGCGCCCCGGCCAGCTCCGGGCCGCTCTCCACCGCCGCGGCGATCTCGAATCCGTGCGCCTCCAGCAGCCGGACCAGTCCGTCCCGGAGCAGGAAGAGGTCCTCGGCCAGCACCACACGCATGGCGTCAGCCTACGGGACGGCGGGGACGCCGAGTTGCCCCGGTCGGCGGCGCTCCCCCGCCCGCTCCCCGGCAGGCCGGGCGCGGCGGCCTGCCGGGGAACGGCACCCGCCGCGCCGGCCGTGCCCGGTACGGCTAGCCGCGCGGCAGCACGGTGCCGAGCACCGTGCCCATCGCGGCCCAGTCGGAGCTGACCACGCTGGCGTGCCGGGCGGCCAGCTCGGCGACCCGGGCCAGCGCCTCCGCCTCGGCCGGATTCCGGCTGTCGATGGCCGGGGGCACCGCGTGCGCCGAGGTCATCACCAGCAGATAGCCGCGCTCCGCATACCAGGAGGTGTCGGCCGCCCCGGACGCGTAGTCCGCCGCGTCGCCGTCGAAGACCACGAACCAGGGGCGCAGCGAGGCGTCGGAGTAGCGGGTACGGGGGTCGCCGGCCGCCGCGCCGTGCACGGCCGGGAAGGCGGTCGCCCGGGACAGGTTCCCGGCCGCGGCCAGGTCCCGCAGATGGCGGGCGTACTCGGTGTCGGTCCACAGTGAGTCGAAGGGATTGGCCTCCTCGACCGTGCCGGGTATCAGGTGGACCAGGAATTTTCCGGCGAGCGCGTCGCGGGAGGGCCAGGCACCGGCCCGCGCGGCGGCGTCCAGGGTGGGGTGCCCGGCGGCCAGATCGGCCGGCCGGAACAGGGCGTCGCCCAGGTGGCTCTCCAGCAGCGCGTCCAGGTCGGCCGGGCCGCGGCCCCGGTTGGCGGCGAAGCCGTCCTTCATCTCGATCTTCAGCAGTACCGGGCGGTGGCCCGGGTCGGCCCGGTGCCAGGCCCGCAGGTCGGCCAGGCAGCCGCCCAGGTCCCGGTTGCGCGGCAGGCTGCGGAACTCCGCGGCCGAGGAGACGTTCTCGCAGTTGTTGTCGTTGCCCAGCGGGTTGTTGTGGCTGACCCGCCATCCGCGCCCGAACCCGTTGGTCCAGACGTCGAGTTCGAGCATGGCCGCGCCGGAGTCCAGGGCATCGGCCAAGTAGGGGTAGGCGGACTTCTCGTAGGCGTTGTGCACGCCGACGCCGGTGGTGTCCGGATACGGCAGGGTGCCGGTTCCCGCGGCCGTCGCCGTGGCGGCCGAGGGCGGGAGCAGCGCCGCGGCCACGGCGAGCAGCGCCGCCGCGCCGCGGATCGCCGGCGTCCGCCGCCGGTGTGGGGAATGCCTGGTACGCATGTGCCGCCGCCTTCCTGGTGGGGGGACAAGGCGGCGACAGCGTAGGGGAGTTGGAGCGGCGCACGGCAGACCCGGGAAGGTCCGGGACATGAGCCCCGGGAAAACAGCCGGAAGCAGGGCGCACTGTGTGCGCGGCACGCTCCGCGGGTCGTGCCTCACCGCCGGCCCCGGCCGGGCTCGGCGCGGCCGGCCCGGCGCGGCGCCCTGCCGGTGCGGGACGGGAGGCTGCTGCCGCCTGGAAGCCTGCGGCGTTCCCCGGCGTTGCTGTCAGGCATGAGGATCGGCGAAGCATCCAGCGTCAGCGGCGCGAGTGCGCGGTCGTTGCGGTACTACGAGGACGAAGGCCTGATCGTCCCCGGTCGGACCGGCAACGGTTACCGCGACTACTGCCAGTCGACCATCGACCGGGTCCTGGTCATCCGCTCGCTGCTCAAGTCCGGGCTTCCCGTCCGGTTGATCAAGGAGATCCTGCCCCGCCTCACGGACGGCGGCGGCGCCGGCTCGGGGCCGCTGTGCGCGGAGTTCGTGCAGGAGGTGCAGCGCTACCGCGACCGGCTCGCCGCACGTATCGCCGAGCTGAGCGCACAGCAGTCGGCACTCGATGCCTATCTGCGCGGGGCGCGTCACCTCGGTCAGTGACGGCCGCTTGACCTTGACGCGGGTGTGAGGCCGCTACGTTCCCGGGCATGGCGATCAGCGAGCAGCAGCACAGCACTGAGCCCACGATGCGGGCCCTGGTCCAGCACTCGGACCGCGGCCCGAAGGACTTGCGCCTGACGGCCGGCCGCCGCCGCCCCGCCCCGGGGCCGGACGAGTATCTGGTCCGCGTCGGCGCCGCCGGAATCAATTTCGCGGACGTCATGCAGTCCCGGGGTACCTACGGAGGCGGGCCGCAGGCCCCCTACCCGGCGGGGTTCGAAGCCGCCGGCGAGATCGTGGCGGCCGGAGAGGACGTTGCCGATGCCCTTCCGGCCGGCAGCCACGTGGTCGGGGCCGGGTCCGGAGCCTTCGCGCAGTACATGACGATGCCCGCCGCGCAGGCGCTTCCGGTCCCGTCCGGCTGGACGGACGCCGAGGCCCTCGGCCTGGTGCTGAACTGGGCGACCGCGCTGGCGGCGCTGACATCGTTGGGCGAGGTCGAAGCCGGCGAGACGGTGCTCGTCCACGCCGCGGCCGGAGGTGTGGGACAGGCCGCCGTCCGCCTCGCACGTCACTATGGTGCGCGGGTGATCGCCACCGCATCCCGGGCCAAGCACGACACCGTCACAGCGCTCGGCGCCGACGAGGTCCTGGACCGCGCCCGCCCCGATCTGGCCGCGGAGATCACCCGGTTGACCGGTGGCGTCGACCTGGTTCTGGAGTCGGTGGGGCGAGCCACGTTCCCCGTCAGCCTGGCGGTCACCAAGCCCTTCCTGGGACGAGTGATCGTCTTCGGCGCCGCCTCCGGCGATGCCGGCCTGACCACGCATGAGCTGATCTTCAGGCACCAGGTGCAGGTCAAGGGCCTGCACATCGGGGCGCTGGCGGCGGCAGCCCCGTCCCTCTATGACGGCCTGCTGGCCGAACTCCGGGTGCTGATCGCCGACGGCGTCTGCCCGCCGGGCAGCCCTCACATCCATCCCCTGGCCGACGGCCCGCGAGTGCTGCTGGATCTCGAAGCGGGCGCGACCCGCGGCAAGCACGCCCTCGATCCGTGGCGCTAGGAGCCGCTCGTGGCACACCGCAGTGCCCCGCTGTCCCCTGACGGCGGGCTGCGTCCCGGTGCACCGATGCCGGACCGTCCGGTCGCGCACGTCGCCGCCGGGCCCGGAGACTGCGCGCAGGCATGTCACCAATCTCCCGGCCGAGTTCGCCTAGCGCAGCGGGGTGCAGGGGATTTCCATGGTGACCACGGTCGGGCCGCCCGCCGGGCTGCTGACCGCGAGGATGCCGTCGAAGGCGCCCAGCCGCCGTTCGATCCCGGCCAGCCCGCTGCCGCCCCCGGCGTCGGCACCGCCCCGGCCGTCGTCGGTGACGGTGATCCGCAGCATGCGGTCCTCCGCCCGGTAGCCGGCCTCCAGCCAGACCCGCTGGGCGCCGGAGTGCTTGGCGGCGTTGGTCAGCGCCTCGCTGACCGCGAAGTAGGCCGCCGACTCCACCGGCGCCTCGAACCGCCGCGGCAGCTCCACGTCCGTCTCCACCGGCATCGGCATCCGCAGTGCCAGCGCCCGGACGGCGTCGCCCAGTCCGCGCTCGGCCAGCACCGGCGGGTGGATGCCGCGCACCAGGTCGCGCAGCTCGCTGAGGGTCTCGGCGGAGTTCTCCCGCAGCTCGGCCACCAGTCTGCGGGCCTGCTCCGGGTCGCGGGCGATCAGTGCCTCCACCGCGCCCAGGTTCATGCCCATGGCCACCAGCCGGGCCTGTGCGCCGTCGTGCAGGTCCCGCTCGATGCGGCGAAGTTCGGCGGCGGAGGTGTCCAGGGCGTCGTGCCTGGTCTCGGTCAGCCGCTCCACGCGCCGGGTCAGCGCCTGCTTGACCGAGATGCCCAGCAGCATCCGGGTGGCGGTGAAGTGCACCCGGACCAGCGCGGGGCCGAAGCGGGCCACCACCCCGAGCCAGACCAGGCCGAGCAGCCCGGCCAGCACGGCGGTGCCCTGGTCGCCGACCGGGATGAAGGCGTACCAGTACTCCCCGCCGGTGGCCTCGGTGATCAACTGCCACAGGCCCAGGGCCAGCAGCACCCCGAAGACCCCTTCGGCCAGCAGGGCGGGCGGCAGCACCGCCAGGGTGAAGCCGACCGTGAAGTCCAGGGCGAGCCATTCCAGATCGCGCCAGGTGGCCGGGTCGCGCAGCAGGTCGGCGGTGCGCACCGGGTGGGCCACCAGGCCGCGCCGGACCGGGGGCGGCTCGGGCCGGTAGCTGGAGCGGATGGTGATGCCGCACCACCGCCGGGCGAGCCGGCGCCGGAACTCGGCGTGGGCGCGGACCAGGTCCACCAGCCAGGGAGTGGTGTACAGCCCGATGCCCACCGGGATCAGGCCGATCGAGACGAGCGTCAGGCTGAACAGCACCACCGAGCCGACGATGCCGAGGGCGGCGAGCGCGAGGCCGCGTCCGGCGGCCTGCGCGGCCTCGTCCAGGCGGGCGAGGGGGGCCGGCCGCGGGCGGCCGGCCGGCCGGG
>NZ_WTLH01000069.1 GCF_011421595.1 Streptomyces sp. YIM 98790
CGCGCCGGCGGCCGCGCCGCGCGGCACTCCGGTCACGGCCGGTCCGCCGGTTCCGGGCGCCCCGCTCCCCGGGGCCGCGCCGTCCGTCGGCGCCCTCCGGGCGGGGCCGTTCGTCCGCTCCGTCCCGCCCGTCCTGTCCGTCGCTGTGCTGGTCGCCGGTCACTTCGGTCGCATCCTCGCCGTTCCCTGCCTGCATGGCCCTTCCGGTACCGGCCCCTGGGGCCGAATCCGCC
The DNA here is from genome assembly GCF_011421595.1 of Streptomyces sp. YIM 98790. Classification (GTDB taxonomy): domain Bacteria; phylum Actinomycetota; class Actinomycetes; order Streptomycetales; family Streptomycetaceae; genus Streptomyces. The sequence continues at coordinate 234 of NZ_WTLH01000069.1, forward strand.
GGAGAACCCGTCGGCTGAGCATAGGATGATCCTCGCCGCGCGCAGTTCAGGCGCCCCGGCCCGGCCTGATCCCCGCCCGACCCGACATAGGTAGACGCGCCATGGCAAAGACTTCCGACAGCCGCCTGTTCCATGCCTTCCGGGGTTCCCTGATCGGCATCGCCGAGGCCCTGCCGGGCATCAGCGGGGGCACCATCGCCCTGATCGTCGGCGTCTACGAGCGGCTGATCGGCGGAGCGGGCCACATCACCGGCGCCGTCCGGCGGGCGCTCACCGACGTGCCCACCGGGCGCGGTCTGCACCGCTCGCTGGAGGAGGGCCGCCAGGCCGACTGGCGGATGCTGCTCCCGCTGATGACCGGCATGGTGGCCGGGCTGCTGGCCAGCGCCAAGCTGCTGGCCCCGCTGGTCGGCGACCACCGCCAGTACGCGTACGCGGTCTTCTTCGGCCTGGTGCTGGCCTCGCTGTGGATTCCGTTCACCGGCTCCGGGCGGCGCTGGTCGGTGCCGGACTACCTGCTGGCGCTGACGGTGGGCGCGGCGGCGTTCTGGCTCACCTCGCTGTCGCTCGGCGGGGCGGCGGACAATCCGCTGGCCATCGTCGGCTCCGGCGCGGTGGCGATCTGCGCGCTGATCCTGCCGGGTCTGTCCGGTTCGTTCCTGCTGCTGGCGCTCGGCATGTACGAGCCGACCATCGACGCGGTCAACGAGCGGGACCTCGGCTATGTGGGCCTGTTCGCGCTGGGCGCGCTGTTCGGTCTGGCGGTCTTCGTCAAGCTGCTGCGCTGGCTGCTGGAGAACCACCACCACCTCACCCTGGTGATCCTCACCGGCCTGATGGCCGGATCGCTGCGGGCACTGTGGCCCTGGCAGGGCGACGAGCACGACCGGCGGCTGTACGCGCCGGACGAGGGCATTGCGCTGACCCTGGCGCTGTTCGCCGTGGGCTTCGCCCTGGTGGCCGCCACCCTGGTCGCCGCCCGGCGGCGGGAGCGGCGGACCGCCGCCGCCCCGGTGCCGGGCCCGTCGGACCGGGACCGCACCCCGCGCGGCGGCGGCCGTCACGCCCGGGTGAACTGAGCGACGCGCCGCCGCCCGCCGCGCCTCAGGCGTGCCGCCGCGCGTTGGCGTGGATGGCGTCGTGCAGGTACCGGGCCAGGCCCGGGCGGATCTTCTCGTAATAGGCGGTGAAGCGCTGATCGGCGACATACATGCCGGCCAGGCAGGTGTGGACGTCGTGGCCGCACTCGTAGAAGTGGCGGCCGATGTGGCCGCGGTGCTCCTCGGCCAGGTCCATGGCGGTCTCCGAGTCCGCCGGGGCGCCGTCGGCCAGCGCCTCCGCCAGCCGCTTCTCGATGTCGCCGGACTCGGCCTTGATCCGCTCCCAGTCGGCCTTGCCGTAGCGGGCGGAGCGGCGCTGCGACTCGGCCCACGCCTCGGTGCCGCCCCAGCGCTGCTCGGCCTCCCGGTCGAGCGCCTCCCAGTCCTGCTCGCGGCCGAACACCTCGAACCGTTCCTCCGGGGTGAGCTGGATTCCCATTTTCCGTGCCTCCAGGGCGTGTTCCACGGCGGCGGCCATCCTGGCCAGCCGCTCGATGCGTTCGGTCAGCAGCCGGTGCTGCCGCCGGAGCAGCTCGGTGGGATCGGTGTCCGGATCGGCCACCAGCCGGCCGATGTCCTCCAGCGGGAAGCCCAGTTCCCGGTAGAAGAGGATCTGCTGGAGGCGGTCCAGGTCGGCGTCGTCGTAACGGCGGTGCCCGGCGTGCGAGCGCCCGCCGGGCACCAGCAGCCCGATCTCGTCGTAGTGGTGCAGCGTGCGCACCGTGACCCCGGCGAGGGAGGCCACCTGACCCACGGAGTAGCTCATGCCTCCCACCGTGCCCCCTCACGCCACGTGAGGTGCAACCCCGGGATTCAGCGGGAGAGGCGGACGTAGCGGCGGAGGGCGAGCGGGACGAAGACGGCGAGGAGGGCGAGGGGCCAGGCCACGGCGAGGAGGGTGTGGTGGTCGGTGGCCCAGGAGCCGCCGCCCCACCGGGGGTTGCCGAAGAGTTCGCGGGTGGCGCCGGCGGTCGCCGAGAGCGGGTTCCATTCGGCGAGCGCCCCCATCCAGCCGGGCATGGTGTCCGGTGAGGTGAAGGCGCTGGAGAGGAAGGCCACCGGCCAGACCAGGATCTGGACGGCCTGGACGAGTTCCGGTTTCCCGGCGACCAGGCCGAGGTGGATGCCGGCCCAGAGCAGCGCGAAGCGCAGCAGGAGGAGCAGGCCGAGGGCGGCCAGGGCGGCGGCCGCGCCGTTGTGCCAGCGCCAGCCGATGGCCAGGCCGGTCAGGGCCATGACCAGCAGTCCGGCCAGGGAGGCGAGCAGGTCGATCACGCTGCGGCCGACCAGGATCGAGGACGGGGCGATGGGCATGGACCGGAACCGGTCCAGCACCCCCCGGTTGATGTCCTGGGTGAGGGCGACCATGGTGGCCTCCAGGCCGAAGGCCATGGTGAGCGTCAGCAGTCCCGGCAGCAGGTACTCCTTGTAGTCGCCGCCGCCCTCGACGGCGATGCCGCCGCCGAGGAAGTAGGCGAACATCACCAGCATCATCACCGGGAAGAGCAGCAGGGCCAGCAGGGCGCCGGGCTGCCGGGACCAGTGGGCGAGGCCGCGCCGGGTCATGGTGGCGGAGTCGGTGAGCGCGCGGCGCAGGCGGGCGCCGGGGGTGCGCGGCACGCGGACGGCGAGCAGCCCCGTGGCGGGGAGGGCGGTCGAGGGGCCGGTCGAGGGGGCGCTGGTCATGCGGTGGCCTTTCCGGGCGTCGGGTCAGGCGGCGGCTTCGGCGTGGCCGGCGGGGCCGGCGGAGTGGGCGGGGCCGGTGAGGTGGAGGAAGACTTCGTCGAGGGTGGGGCGGCGCAGGGCGACGTCCTCGATCTCGATGCCGGATGCGGCCAGCTCCGCCACCGCGCGGGTCAGGGCGGCGGCGCCGTCGCCCCGGCCCGCGGAGGCGCTGGCCAGGCGGCGGGCGCTGTCGGTGACGGCGTCGGGGCCGAGCAGCCGGGCGGCCTCGGCCAGCCGGCGCGGGTCGCGCACCACCACATCCAGCCGGGGTACCCCGGCCAGGGCCTTGAGCTGGTCGGCGGTGCCCTCGGCGATGGCCCGGCCGTGGTCGACGATGGTGATCGTCCCGGCCAGCTGGTCGGCCTCCTCCAGGTACTGGGTGGTGAGCAGCACGGTGGTGCCGCCCTCGCTGAGCGAGCGGACCGCCTGCCAGACCTCCAGGCGGGCGCGCGGGTCGAGTCCGGTGGTGGGCTCGTCCAGGAACAGCACCTGGGGCCGCATGATCAGTGAGGCCGCCAGGTCCAGGCGGCGGCGCATGCCGCCGCTGTACTGCTTGACGGGCTTGGCGCCGGTTTCCGCCAGGCCGAAGCGCTCCAGCAGTTCGGCGGCCCGGCGGGCGGCGCCGCGCCCGCCCAGGTGGTAGAGGCGGCCGAAGAGTTCGAGGTTCTGACGGCCGGAGAGTTCCTCGTCCAGGGCCGCGTGCTGGCCGAGCAGGCCGATCCGGTAGCGGACCTCGTCGGGGTCGCGCACCGCGTCGTGCCCGGCGATCAGCGCCCGTCCGGCGTCGGGACGCAGCAGGGTGGTCATGATGCGGACGGCGGTGGTCTTGCCGGCGCCGTTGGGGCCGAGCAGGGCGTGCACGGTGCCGGCGCGCACGGTCAGGTCCAGGCCGTCCAGCGCGGCGGTGGAGCCGTAGGTCTTGCGCAGGCCGGTGGCCGCGACGGCGGGCGGGTCCTGGTGGGTGTCGTCCCGGGTGAGTTCGGGTGCGGGCATGCGGGCGGACCTCCAGCGGGGCAGGAGACGCGGAGACTAGTCAAATTTGACTAGCGGCCCCTGAGGGTAGGGCAGGAGGAGAGACTGGTCAAGTTTGACGAGTGGGGGTGGGTAGGGTGAGAACGGTTCGCGAGCGAGAGGACGAGGCGCGGATGTCGGTGATGCGGCTGCTGGTCCTGGGTGCGGTGCGCCAGCGCGGGCGTGCGCACGGCTACCAGGTGCGTGCCGATCTGGAGCTGTGGGGCGCGCACGAGTGGTCCACGGCCAAGCCCGGCTCCATCTATCACGCGCTCAAGCAGCTCGCCCGGCAGGGCCTGCTGCTGGCGCACGGGACCGCGCCGAGCACGGCCGGCGGCCCGCCGCGCACCGAGTACGAGCTGACCGAGGCGGGCGAGCAGGCGTATCTGTCGCTGCTGCGGGAGGCGCTGCGCGCGCACGACGAGAAGACCGACGTGCTGACCGCCGCCGTCGGGCTGATCGTGGACCTGCCCCGGCAGGAGGTGATCACGCTGCTCAAGGAGCGGGTGGCGGCACTGGACGGCTGGCGGGAGGAGGTCGAGCGGCACTGGACGCCGGAGTCCGGCGACCTCGACGAGTGGGGGCACATCGGCGAGGTGATGCGGCTGTGGACGCACACCGCGGAGTCCCGTGCCGCCTGGACCCGGGGGCTGGTCGAGCGGCTGGAGCGGGGCGCCTACGTCTTCGCCGGGGAGGGCGAGCGGCAGCTCACCCTCGCACCGGAGCCCGGGGACGGCGGCGGGGCCTGAACGCGCGCGCCGCGCCGGGAGGGGCGGGCCCGCGGGAGCGGGGCCCCGGGCTCAGAAGAGGAAGCGGGTGCGGCCGTGCTGGACGGAGATCCACTTGGTGGTGGTGAAGGCCTCCACCACCGCGTCCCCGTTCAGCCGCCCCAGGCCCGAGCACTTCTGACCGCCGAAGGGCACGATCGGCTCGTCCACCACCGTGGTGTCGTTGACATGCACGATGCCGCTCTCGATCTGCGCCGCCACCCGCAGCCCGCGCTGCACGTCCGCGGTGTGCACCGCGCCGGAGAGCCCGTAGGGCGAGTCGTTGGCGATCCGCACCGCGTCCTCGTCGCCGTCCGCCGGGATGACCAGCACCACCGGGCCGAAGATCTCCTGCCGGGTGAGGGGTGAGTGCGGCGGCACATCGGTGAGCACGGTCGGCGGCACCAGGCTGCCCCTGGTCTCCCCGCCGAGCAGCAGGGTGGCGCCGTCCGCCACCGCCTCCTGCACCTGCCGGGTCAGGGTCTCGGCGTACCGGGCGTTCATCAGCGGGCCGATGTGGGTCTCCGGGTCGGCCGGGTCACCCACCCTGAGGGACTTGGCGCGGGCCACGAACTTGGCGGTGAACTCCTCCAGCACCCGCCGGTCCACCACGATCCGGTTGGCGGCCATGCACACCTGGCCCTGGTCGAAGAATCGGCTGAAAACCGCCGCCTCGACCGCGTAGTCGACATCCGCGTCGTCCAGCACCAGCAGCGCGCTGTTGCCGCCCATCTCCATGATCACCCGCTTGAAGCGGGAGCCGGCCACCGAGGCGATGTGCCGGCCGGTGGCGTCCGAGCCGGTGAAGCAGATCACCCGGGGCACCGGGTGCTCGATCAGCGCGTCCCCGACCTCGGCTATGTCGGTGATGACGACGTTGAACAGGCCGCGCGGCAGCCCGGCCTCCGCCAGCAGGGCGGCGATCAGGGCGCCGCCGCAGACGGGGGTCGACTGGTGCGGCTTGAGCACCACCGCGTTGCCCAGCGCCAGCGCCGGCGCGATCGTCTTCAGTCCCATCAGCAGCGGGAAGGTGTACGGCGCGATCACGCAGACGGTGCCGACCGGCGCGCGGTTGATGTAGTTCTCCTTGCCGCTGACCGCGGACGGCAGGATGCGGCCCTCCACCCGGGTGGGCAGCTGCATGGCCTCCTGGAGGAACTCCTTGGACAGCGCCAGCTCGTAGGCGGCGCGGGGCCGGGTGGCGCCCAGCTCGGCGATCATCGCCTCGGTGATGTCGGCCTCGTGCTCGTCCATGAGGGCGATCATCCGCTCGAACACCTGGCGGCGGCGGTAGGGGTTCAGCTCCGCCCAGTCGCGCTGCGCGCGTTCCGCGGCCCGGTAGGCCTCGTCCACCTCCACGGCGGTGGCGACGGTGATGGAGCAGAGCTTCTCACCGTTGTGGGGATTGAGGTCGATGACGTCCCATTCGCCGCTCCCCGGCCGCCATGTTCCGGCGATGTACTGCTGGGCGTAACGCTGGAACAACTCTGCGTATGGAGACATCTCGACTCCCCCATTCCCTGTAGGGGTTGCCGCGGTGCTCTGAGTGACACCGCGTCATCAAGCGCCGATCCTACAGATGTTGCGCAATCTCCCGCAGCAGGCCGGGAGTTTCCCCCGGAGGCAGCGCGGCTTCGGCCAGGCCGAGCAGAACCTTCCGGTATTCCTCCACTTCATCGCTCTTGTCCAGATACAGCGCGCCGGTGAGCTGCTCCAGATAGACCACGTCCGAGATCTCTTCCTCGGCGAAGGAGAGCACCACGAATGCCCCGCTGACCGCGATATGGCCGCCGGAGGCGAACGGAATCACCTGAAGTGTGACATTGGGGTGCTCGGCGAACTCGGCCAGCAGACCGAGCTGCTCGGTCATGATCTCCCGGCCGCCGTAGGGACGGCGCAGCGCGGCCTCGTCCAGCACGCAGTGCAGCCGGGGAGCGTTCTCCGACACCAGAAGCTTCTGCCGCTGCATGCGCAGCGCCACCCGGCGGTCCACCTCGTCGGCGGGCAGGGTGGGGAAATTGCTGGTCACCACGGCGTGGGCATAGCGTTCCGACTGGAGCAGACCCGGCACGAACTGCACCTCGTAGGTGCCGATGGACTCCGCCGCGGCCTCCAGGCCCACGTAGGTCTGGAACCAGCCCGGGAGCACATCGCTGTAGCTGTGCCACCAGCCGGCCCGGCTGGAGGAACGGGCGAGGCCGAGCAGCGGCTCACGTTCCGTCTCGTCCGTGACGCCGTACAACGTGAGCAGATCGGCGACGTCGCGTTGTTTGAAGCTCACCCGGCCCAGCTCCATTCGGCTGATCTTCGACTCGGAGGCACGGATGGCGTATCCGGCTTCTTCGCGGGATACACCACGGGCCTCGCGCAGCCGTCGAAGCTGGGCGCCGAGCAGGATACGCCGGACCATGGTGCTGCTGGCGCCGCCGGCATCGCCCCCGCTCCGGGTGCTTGATCGAATCGGCTGCTGCGTACTCATGTGCGTGGCCCTCCACTATGTCCGCACGCGAAGTCTGCCATCTCCAAGCTTCGTTGTGTGCCCGCACGATTACACTGAATCGAATTTTGCGCATGCACGTGCATCTGCTCTTGCATTCGCCGGGGGCGTTGGGAAGCATGAGCATTGCGCGCCGCACGGGCGGCGCGCCGGACCCGGCTGCACCGCACGAAGGACGAGGCGGGTGCGGGCCGGGGCCTCCTCCGGCGGGTAACCAGGGGGAAGCCCAGTGCTGTGACCGCCACGCGAACGCAGGAGTGCCGCGCCATGGGGATCGAGGGAGCGCCCGTGCTCGAACAGTTAGGGCGTCAGGTTCCGCTGGTCGATCCCCGGTACCTGGCCGGCGCCGCCACACTCCCCCTGCCGGGACGGCTCGAATCGGTGCGCACCGCGCGGGATTTCGCCCGCACCACCCTGGAGGGCTGGAAACTGCCCGACCGGTGGGACGCGGTCGGCCTGGTCGTGTCGGAACTGGTGACCAATGCGCTGCGGCACGGTGTGGGCGCCGTGCCGCCGCAGAACGGCTCGGGCGCCGCCCCGGCAGTCCCTGCAGCAGTGCCGGCAGTACCGGCAGTACCGGCGGCACCCGCCGCGTCCGGCGGCCATCCCGGCGCGGGCGGCACGGCCGAGGCGAGCGGGGTCGAACTGGAGCTGCTGCGCACCGCCAGACGGCTGGTCTGCGCGGTGCGCGATCCGGGCGACACACCTCCGCGGCCGGCCGAGGCGGACGCCGCGGCCGAGTCCGGGCGGGGCCTGTATCTGGTGGAGTGCTTCAGCGACGGCTGGGGCTGGCGCCGGCTGGCCGGCGGACGGCACGGCAAGGTGGTCTGGGCGGTCTTCCGCCTCACCTGAGCCGCCCCGGCCCCGGCCGTCCGCCGGGGCCGGGCACCGGGGGGCCGGACGCTCAGGGCTGGCCGAGCAGGTGGTCGAACTCCCCGTTCTTGGCGGCCAGCAGCAGGGCCCGGATCTCCTCCGGCGTGTACACCAGGGCGGGGCCCTCCGGGAACCGCGAGTTGCGGACCGCGACCTCGCCGCTCGGCAACTGCGCGAACTCGGCGCAATTGCCCTGCCCGTTGCTGTAGCTGCTCTTGATCCATACCGCCTCGCGCAGCAGGTACGCGGGCATCCCGTTGTATGCCCCACTGTGCGCGCTGGACGCCTCGGTCACAACGTCCCCCGGTTGTGCGTGGACTCTACGAGTCCCCGCGTGGCTAGATGTGGGACTCAGCTTGCCCGGATCATAACGTTGATCCGATGCATATGCACGGGCATATGCACGTGCACGACCCATGGTTGCTCCCTGGTGACAGGCGGTGCAAGCAGGCCGGTTCGGCCACAGAACGCCTGCCCAGCAGCGCCGGTTCCACCCGTAACGGCTGTCATACACATGTCACACAAGGCCGCCACTTCGGCCACACGGGACAGACCCCCTTGTGGTGCACTATCGGATTTTTCGGGCCTTGTGGTCCCTCCCGGACAGCAGCGCCCGGTGGCACCCTGAAGGAGCGCGGGGCGACCGAACGGGATGCCGAATGGCCGGCACCCCTCCCGCGTGGTGAACTGGCCGCGAGGAGTGATCACCATGCCCGGTACCCCTGAGACCAGCGCATCCGCACCCGCCGGCAGAGCACGCCGCACGGCCCGCGGCGGAGCCGGCCGCAGAACCCGCCGCCTGCTGGCCCTCCTGGCGGCGGCGCTGCTCGCCGCCACGGCGGCCGGCTGCGCCGTGGAGGGCACCGGCGACGACGGCGGCAACGGCGACACTCCCGCACCCGAGCACCCGTTCACCGGCCAGGCGGCCGAGGCCGGGCCGACCCTGCTCACCAAGATCGACAACCATCCCGACGCCCGCCCGCACAGCGGGCTGGAGGACGCCGACCTGGTCTATGCCGAGCGGGTCGAGGGCGGCCTGAGCCGCCTGGTGGCCGTCCACTCCTCCACGGTGCCCGCGACGGCCGGGCCGGTGCGCAGCACCCGGGAATCCGATCTGGAACTGGTGGCCCAGTTCGGCGAGCCGGCCTTCGCCTACTCGGGCGTACGCAGCGCCCTCCTCACCGAACTGGCCGAAGCACCGCTGTCCGCGCTCACCCCGCAGACCCTGCCCGAAGCCTTCTTCCGGGACGACAGCCGGAACGCGCCGCACAACCTCTACCTGCGGCCGGAGGCGGCGCTGGCGGCCACCCCGGACGCCGGACCGGCCCGGGACATCGGCTTCCGCTTCGACGAGGCCGTGCCGGCCGGCGGCACCCCGGCCGACGAGCACACGGTGGCCTACCCCAGCGCCTCCTTCGGTTTCACCTGGTCGGCCGAACAGGAGAAATGGCTGGTCTCCTTCGACGGCGAACCCGCCACCGCGGCCGGCAGCGGGGACCGGCTGACCGCCGACACGGTGGTGGTGCAGTACGTGTCCATGCCGCCGTCCCGGTTCCCGGCGACCCCGTACATCGAGACCGTGGGGTCCGGCGAGGCGCTGGTACTGCGCGACGGGCAGCGCTTCGACGCGGAGTGGTCCCGGCCGACGCCCGAGTCGGGCACCGCCTTCACCTCGGCCGACGGCGGCGGCCCGCTGCCCTTCGACCCCGGCCGCACCTGGATCGTCTTCGCCGAGGCCCAGTGATCCCCCGGCCCCGGCCCGCCTGCCCCGGGCCCGCCGTTGACTTCAAGGATGCTTGAACTTCTAAAGTCGACGGCATGAGCATGGAGATCACCGCCTGGAACGCGCTGTACAACCAGCGGCACGCCAGGCAGGACCAGCGGCCGTTCTCGCCGGACACCTTCCGCCGGATCGCGGCCTTCGCCCGCCCGCACCGCACCGAACTGTCCCTCTTCCTGGTGCTGAGCGTGGTCACCGCGCTGATCGCGGTGGCCACCCCCGTCCTGGCCGGCCAGGTGGTCAACGCCATCACCGCCCGCGCCACCACCGCCACCGTGGTCCGGCTCGCCCTGCTGATCGGCGTCCTGGCCCTGGCCGAGGCCGGCATCCGGCTGCTCGCCCGCTGGCTGTCCGCCCGCATCGGCGAGGGCCTGATCCTGGACCTGCGGCGGGCCGTCTTCGACCACGTGCAGCGCATGCCGGTGGCCTTCTTCACCCGCACCCGCACCGGGGCCCTGGTCAGCCGCCTCAACAACGACGTCATCGGCGCCCAGCGGGCATTCAGCGACACCCTCTCGGGCGTGCTGTCCAATGTGGTGATGCTCGCCCTGGCACTGGGCGTGATGCTCACCATCTCCTGGCAGATCACCCTGCTGGCCCTGGCCCTGCTGCCGGTCTTCGTGCTGCCCGCCCGGCGCACCGGCGCCCGCCTGGCCCGGCTGTCCCGGGAGGCCGCCAACCACAACGCGGTGATGAGCGCGCAGATGACCGAGCGCTTCTCCGCGCCCGGCGCCACCCTGATCAAGCTCTACGGCCGGCCGGAGGAGGAGTCGGCCGAGTTCGCCGCCCGCGCCCGGCGGGTGCGGGACGTCGGCATCCGCACCGCCATGCTCCAGATGCTGTTCATCACCGCGCTCACGCTGGTCTCCTCGCTGGCGCTGGCCCTCGTTTACGGGCTGGGCGGTTACTACGCGCTGCGCGGCAGCCTGGACGCGGGCGCGGTGGTCGCGCTGGCCATGCTCCTCACCCGGCTGTACGCCCCGCTGACCTCGCTGGCCGGGGCGCGGGTGGAGGTGATGAGCGCGCTGGTGAGCTTCCAGCGGGTGTTCGAGGTGCTCGACCTGGAACCGCTGATCCGGGAGAAGCCGGACGCCCGGCCGGTGCCCGAGGGCGGCCTGTCGGTGGAGTTCGACCGGGTGGACTTCGGCTACCCCTCCGCCGAGAAGGTCTCCCTGGCCTCGCTGGAGGAGGTCGCCACCCTGGACACCCGGGGCGGCGAGCAGGTGCTGCACGGGGTGTCCTTCCGGGCCGAGCCGGGGCAGATGGTCGCCCTGGTCGGCTCCTCGGGCGCCGGGAAGTCCACCGTGGCCCAGCTCGCGGTGCGGCTGTACGACACGGACGCGGGCGCCGTGCGGATCGGCGGCACCGACGTCCGGGACCTGGCCGCCGGATCGCTGCACCGGGCGGTCGGCCTGGTCACCCAGGACGGCCACCTCTTCCACGACACGGTGCGCGCCAACCTGCTGCTCGCCCGGCCGGGCGCGGCCGAGGAGGACCTGTGGGACGCGCTGCGCCGGGCCCGGCTGGAGGAGCTGATCGCCTCACTTCCGGACGGACTGGACACCGTGGTCGGGGAACGCGGCTACCGGCTCTCCGGCGGGGAGCGGCAGCGGCTGACCATCGCCCGGCTGCTGCTGGCCCAGCCCCGGGTGGTGATCCTGGACGAGGCCACCGCACACCTGGACTCCACCTCGGAGGCGGCGGTGCAGGAGGCGCTCACCGAGGCGCTGGCGGGCCGCACCTCGGTGGTGATCGCACACCGGCTGTCCACGGTCCGGGCCGCCGACCGCATCCTGGTCCTGGAACGGGGCCGCATCGTCGAACAGGGCACCCACGAGGAGCTGCTCGCGGCGGGCGGGCGCTACCGCGAGCTCCACGACACCCAGTTCGCCCAGCCCGCCCCCGAGACCACCACCGCCCGCTGACCCTGCACGGCGCCACGGGCCGGCGGCCGGACGGCGGCACGAGGCCCCCGGCCGCGCCCCCGACGGCGGCACCGGCGGGGCAGCCGCCGGAGGCCGCCGCTCCCCCGGGTGGCGGTGTCCAGGCGGCGGGGCCCCACCGCCGGGCACACGATGAGGACCATGAGCGTCAGCCTTGACCACCTGCGTCGTTGCACCGTGGCCGCCGATCTCGGCGCCTCGCGCACCCGTGTCTATCTGCGCAACACCGGCCTCATCGTCGACGAACCGTCCGTGGTCGCCGTCAACACCCGCAACGGCGCCCTGATCTCCGTCGGCACCCCGGCGGAACGGATGGCCGGCCGCACCCCGGCCAATATCCGCGTCATCAAGCCGATCAACGGCGGCACCGTGGTGGACATCGAGATGGCCCAGCGCATGCTGCGCGCCATGGTCGGCACCAAGCTGCGCCGCGCCCTGCGCCGCAAGCCGATGCTGCGGGTCGCCGCCTGCATCCCGCACGAGGCCGACCCGCTGGCCCGCCGCGCCGCCTACGAGACACTGATCGGGCTCGGCGCCCGCCGGGTCGAGCTGGTGGACTCCCTGATCACCTCCGCGATCGGCGCCGGACTGCCGGTGGAGCAGCCGGAGGCCGCCATGATCGTCCAGTGCGGGGCGGCCACCAGCCAGGTCGCGGTGCTCTCCCTGGGGTCCATCGTGGCCGCCGAGAAGGTGGCGATGGGCGGCGAGACCGTGGACCGGGCCCTGGTGCAGCATCTGCGCAACCACCATGACCTGCTGCTGCCCAGCCAGGCCGTCCGCCCGCTGCACGCGGCGCTGGCCCGTGGCGGGGACGGCCAGGCCGCCGCCGAGGTGCACGGCCGGGACGTGGCCACCGGGCTGGCCCGCACCGTGCGCATCGATCCGGAGAGCCTGCGCCTGGCGGTGCGGACTCCGCTGACCGCGCTGCTGGACGCCATCCGTGCGGTGCTGCACCACTGCCCGCCGGACCTGGTCGCGGATCTGGCCGACCGCGGGGTGGTGCTGACCGGCGGTGCCGCGCTGCTGCCCGGCCTGGACAGCACCATCCGGGAGTCCACCGGCATGCCGGTGCAGGTCGCCGAGGACCCGGGGCTGTGCGCGGTGATGGGGCTGGGCGCCATGCTGGAGGGCCGCATCCGCCCGGTGGCCGCCGAGGCCACGGGCGAGGGAGAGCCGGAGCGGCTCAGTCCCGAACCGGAGGAGCCCGAGCGGCTCAGTCCCGAACCGGAGGAACCCGAGCGGCTGCGCCCCGAGCCCGAGGAACCGGAGCGGCTGCGCCCCGAACCGGAGGAACCGGAGCGGCTGCGCCCCGAGCCCGAGGAGCCCGAGCGGCTGCGCCCCGAACCGGAGGAGGCGGAGCGGCTGCGGCGCCCGGGGCGCGAGCGCCTGGAGCCCGAGGCCGAGTCCGCCTGAGTCCGCCTGAGTCCGGCTGAGTCCGCGTGAGTCCGCCTCAGTCGCCCGCGCATACCATGGCAGGCGATGGAGAGAGCGCAGACCGCTGTGACGCGCCGCCGCCCCGCCGGCCCGCGGACACCGGGTACGGCGCCGCCGTGGCGCGGCGAAGGCGCGGTGCTGGCGGCGGTCGCCGTGGGCGGCGGCGCGGGTGCGGCCGGCCGCTACGGGCTGACCCTGCTCTGGCCGGACGCCGGGGCCGGCATCCCGTGGTCCATGGTCACGGTCAACGCCGTGGGCTGCGCGCTGATCGGTGTGCTGATGGTGGTGCTCGGCGAACGCCCGCACGCGCCCCGGCTGCTGCGCCCGTTCCTGGGCACCGGCCTGCTCGGCGGCTTCACCACCTTCTCCGCCTACGCCTGGGCGTTCGAGGAGCTGACCGCGGCCGGGCGGGACGCCGCGGCGTTCGGCTCGCTGATTCTCACCCCGGTGCTGTCCCTGGCGGCGGCCTGGCTGGGCTGGACGGTGACCCACCGGACCCTGCTGCGGCGCCGGCGGCCCCTGCCGTCCGCCGCCCCCTCCGGGGAGGTGTCCCGGCCGTGAACTGGGTGCTGGTGATCGCCGGCGGCATGGCCGGGGCCCCGCTGCGCCATCTGGCCGACCGGGCGGTGCAGGCCCGGCTCGGCTCGCCGTTCCCCTGGGGCACGCTGGCCGCGAATGTGACGGGCTGCCTGATGCTGGGGCTGATCACCGGGGCGGTGCTGGCCGGTGCCGCCTCGCAGCAGCCGGCCCTGCTGCTGGGCACCGGGCTGTGCGGGGCGCTGACCACCTACTCCACGTTCTCCTACGAGACGCTGCGCCTGGCCCAGCAGGGCGCCGGGTTCCTCGCCGCCGTGAATGTGGCGGTGAGCGTACTGGCCGGCCTGGGCGCGGTGATGCTGGGCTCCTCCCTCGCCGGGGCTCTCTGGGACTGACCCCGTCCGGCCGGCTAGGAGGTGCCGGGGCGGGGCCGGCCTTCGGCCGCGCGGCGGCGTTCCAGCCCTTCCAGGAGCAGGTCGAGCCCGAACTCGAACTCGAACTGGTCGTCGCACCAGCCCAGGGTGGAGTCCGGGTCGTCGTGCATCACCTCGGCCAGCATGCCGGTGAGGTGGGGGAACTGGTCGGCCATCTGCGCCATCATGGCCGCCGTCTCCTCCTCCGCCGCCTCCTGGTCCTCGGGGTCGAACAGCTCCTGGGTGAAGCCGATGGCCCGGCTGCCCAGGGCGTGCAGGGCGTGGTGGGCCAGGTCGTAGGAGAAGCCGCCGGCCCGCAGGATGCCGAGCACGCCGTCGAAGTAGCCGATCACCGCCGGGCTGAGGGAGGACCGGCTCTCCAGCAGCCGTGACGCCCAGCGGTGGCGCAGCAGCACCTCGCGGGCGGCCAGGATGCGGGCCCGCAGCGCGGCCTGCCAGTCCTGCTCCGGGGGCGGGGCGTCCGCCCGGGCCGCGGCCTCGGAGATCTCGGCGAGCACCACCTCGACCACGCCGTCGAGGATCGCGCCCTTGTTGGCCACGTGGTGGTACAGCGACATGGCCTCGACGCCGAGCTCCTGGGCGAGGCGGCGCATGGTGACGGCTTCGAGACCGTCACGGTCGGCGAGCCCGACGGCGGCGCGCAGCACCCGCTCCCGGCTGAGCGGGACACGGGGCTGCTGCTCGGTCTGTGCTCCGGCCCCGGTGCGCGTGCCCATCGAATCCCACCTCCCCAGGGAACTTTACCCGCAGCGGCGGCTCTGACCTCGGGGAAGGACACGGGAACCGGCGGGCCGCACAGCCGGTCGCGGGGCCGGGTCCGGGCGGGCCCCGCGACCGGTCACGCGGCCGGCCGCAGGGCTGGTCACAGGGTGAGGACGACCTTGCCGCGGGCGTGGCGGCGCTCCAGGTGGCGGAGGGCCTCGGGCAGCTCCCCGAAGCCGTAGCCGCGGTCGATGACGGGCACCACCCGCTTGTCGTCGGCCAGCCCGGCCAGCAGGGCCAGGTCCTCGGCCCCGGGCCGCATGCGGACCGCGGTGATCCGGTGGCGGCGGACGAAACGCCCGGCGAGCATGCCGCGCAGCACCTGGGTCGCGGGGCCGAGCAGCCGGCCGCCGTGCCCGGAGATGCCGCCGACCATCACCAGGGTGCCGCCGGGGGCCAGGGCGCGCCGGCAGCGGGCCGGCGGCCGGTCGCCCACGTTGTCCAGCAGCAGGTCCCAGCGCGGGCCGCGGTCGGTGAAGTCCTCCCGGGTGCGGTCGATGACCTCGTCGGCGCCGAGGGAGCGGAGCAGTCCGGCGGCGTCCGGGGAGGCCACGGCGGTGACCTCGGCGCCCCACACCTTGGCGAGCTGGACCGCGAAGGTGCCGACGCCGCCGGCCGCGCCGGTGATCAGCACGCGCTGCCCGGCGGTGAGCCGCCCGGCGTCGCGCAGGCCCTGGAGGGCGGTCAGCCCGGCCATGGGCAGGGCCGCCGCCTCGGCGAAGGAGATCCCGGCCGGTTTGGCCGCCAGGGTCGCCGCCGGGACGGCGACCGCCTCGGCGAAGGCACCCAGGGTGACCTCGCCGAAGACCTCATCGCCGGGGCGGAAGCCGGTGACCCCGGAGCCCACGCTGTCCACCACCCCGGCCAGGTCGGCGCCCAGCACCAGGCCGGGCCGGGGCCGGCGCAGACCCGCGCTGAGCCGGACCAGGGCGGGGTCGGCGCGCAGATGGCGCCAGTCGTAGGGGTTGACCGAGCCGGCCCGCACCCGCACCAGCACCTCGCCGGGGCCGGGGCGCGGGACGGTGGTGAGACGCAGGCGCAGCACGTCGGGGGAGCCGTAGCGGTCCCAGGTCCATGCCTTCATGGTGGTGTCGCCGGCGCTGTGCGGGGCGGCCTCGGCGGGTTCCGGTCCGTCGGTCGGGTTCATCACTGCTCTCCGGGGGATGCGGCGGTCAGGGACGGCTGCGGCGGGGCGGGCCGGGAGGGGCCGGCGGGCGCCGGTGCCGCGGCCTCGGGGCCGATGCGGGGCAGCGCGCGGTCCAGGACGCGCGGCAGCCACCAGTTGGCGCGGCCGAGCAGGGCCATGACGGCGGGCACCAGCATCAGCCGGACCACGGTGGCGTCCAGGGCGATGGCGGTGGCCAGGCCGAGCCCCATCATGGCGGCGAACGGGGAGGGGTTGGCCACGAAGGCCAGGAACACGGCCATCATGATGAGCGCGGCGGAGGTGATGAGCCGCCCGGTGGCGGCGATGCCCCGGGCCACGGACTCGGTGCTGTCCCCGCCTGCCGTGTACTCCTCGCGGATGCGGGAGAGCAGGAACACCTCGTAGTCCATGGAGAGGCCGAACAGCACCGCGAACATGATGGCGGGCATCGGGGAGGGGATGGTCATGCCCTCCTCGACGCCCAGCAGTCCGGCCGCCCAGCCCCACTGGAAGACGGCGACCACCACGCCGTAGGCGGCGCCGATCGACAGCAGGTTCAGCAGCACCGCCTTCAGCGGCACCAGCACCGACCGGAACACCGCCATCAGCAGCAGGAACGAGGTCAGCAGGATGGCGCCGAGGAACAGCGGCAGGCTGTCGTCGAGCTGGGTGGTGAGGTCGTCGGTCATGGCGGTCAGGCCGGTGAGCAGGACCCCGTCCGGCGTCAGCTCGCGCAGCCGCTCGATGGTGGCGGAGGTGGCCGGGTCGGCGGGCCCGGTGACGGGCACGGCGGTGAGCACGGCGATGCCGCCGTCCGGGCCGGTGAGGGGTTCGCCGACGGAGGCGATGCCCGGGTCGGCGGCGATCCGCGCGGCCAGGGCGGGCAGTCCCGCCTCGTCCGGGCCGCCCTCCGCCGCCAGGTCGGCGACGACGAGCAGCGGGCCGTTGAAGCCGGGGCCGAAGCCGTCGGCCAGCAGGTCGTAGGCGCGGCGGTGGCTGGTGCTGACCGGGTCGTCCCCGGCGTCGGGGAAGCCGGTGTCCATGCGCAGCGACGGCGCGGCGAGCACCACCAGCAGGACGGAGGCGGCGAACAGATACCGGCGCGGCCGGGCGGCCACGCGGTGGGCGAAACGCCACCAGAGGGTCCGCTCGGCGGGGCGGGCGGGGCGGGCGGGAGCGCCGCGACGGCGGCGGCCGGGGAGCCGGCCGGCGTCGATGCGGTCGCCGAGCAGGGTGAGCACGGCGGGCAGCACGGTGAGGGCGGTGCCGACCGCCACCAGGACCACCATCGAGGTGGCGATGCCTATCGACACCATGATGCCGACCCCGGTGATCAGCAGGGCGGCCATGGCGAGCATCACGGTGCCGCCGGCGAACACCACGGCCGATCCGGCGGAGCCCATGGCGGTGGCGAGCGCTTCCCGGTTGTCCCGGCCGGCGGTGCGCTGTTCGCGGTACCGGGCCACGACGAACAGGGCGTAGTCGATGCCGACGCCGAGGCCGATCATGATGCCGATGCTGAGGGCGGCCTCGGAGGTGTCCAGCACGGCGGCGAGCACCAGGATGCCGGCGGCGCCGGTGCCGACCACCAGCAGGGCCAGGGCGACCGGGACCACGGCGGCCACCACCGTGCCGAACGCCACCAGCAGGATCACCAGGGCGGCGAGCAGGCCGGCCGCCTCCGCGCCGGAGGTCTCCACCTCGGCGTTGATGAAGGCGGCGTCGCCGCCGAGCTCGGCGGTGAGGCCGGCGTCACGGGCCGGGTCCAGGGCGGTGCCGAGCCGGTGGAAGGGCTCGGGGCCGAGGTCGGGGGCGGGCGCGTCGAAGGTGATCGGCGCGTAGCCGACGCGGCCGCCGGGGGCGAGGGTGCCGGCGGTGAACGGGTCGGCCACGTCGCCGACCCGGTCCACCTCGGCGATGCGGGCCACGGCGGCGGTCACCGCCTGGCGGTGGTCCTGCAGGGTCTCGCCCTCGGGGGCGGCGAAGACGGCGAGCGCGCCGGCGTCGGCCGCCGCCGGGAAGCGCTCGTCGAGCAGGTCCATGGCCTGCGCGCTCTCGCTGCCGGGGGCGGTGAAGTCCTCGGTGAAGCTGCCGCCGGCGGTTCCGGCGAGGACGGCCAGGGCGGCGACCGCCGCGGCCCAGATGCCGAGGGTGGTCCAGGGCCGGGCGGCGCTCGCCATGCCGATGCGGCGGGCGAGCCGGTTCATCAGGCCGCCGCCGTCCGGCGGGTGCCCGGCGCCGGGCGTCGGCGGACCGGTGGGTCCGGGTGTGGTGGTGGCGATCCGCATGTCGGGTTCCCCGCTTCCGAGTCCGGCCCGCCGCTCCCATACGGCGTAAGGTGGATGACCGTACGGCGTAAGGTAGCGCCATACACTGTAAGGCTGTCAAGCCCGGAAGGAGCCCGAAGGAGCCCGGGGCGGCCCGTCAAGGCACCCCGGGCGAGGAATGGGGGGTATGCCGGTTTCCGCAGAGGGGGAGCGAGGACGAGAGCGGGCGGGGGTCGGGCGAGGAGCCGAGGGGACGGAGCGGGGCGGGGCGGGGGGCCGCCGGTCACCCCGGGGGCGGCAGCGTCACACCGTGGTCACGCAGCCAGGGCACGGGGTCGATGCCGGAACCGAGGTAGGGGGTCAGCCGGATCTCGAAGTGCAGATGCGGTCCGGAGGAGTTGCCCGTGTTCCCGGACAGCCCGATGCGCTGCCCGGTGCCCACCCGGGTGCCCGGCCCCACCTCCAGTACCGACAGGTGCGCGTACTGGCTGTAGTAGCCGTTGTCGTGCCGGATGACCACCTGGTGGCCGAACCCGTCACCGCACTCGGCCGCGACCACGGTGCCGCTGCCGACCGCCAGCACGGGTGTGCCGCTGTCCACCGCGAAGTCCTGCCCGGTGTGCCGGTCCGCCCAGTGTTCCCCGGCCTGCCCGTACCCGGCCGAGAGCCGGTAGTCCTCGGCCGCGACCGGGGCGGTCCACTCGGTGTCCACGGCCGGCCCGGCCAGGCCGCCGGTGTCCCTCAGCGAGACGGCGCAGGCGCCCGGCGTGCCCGCGTCCGCACCGTCGAGCGCCGTGCGGCGGGCGCGCTCCAGTTCGGCCAGCCGCTCCTCGGCACGGGCCAGCTTCTCCGCCACCGAGGCCAGTATCCGGCTCTGCTCCTCCTCCAGGAGGGACAGCGAGTCGCTGAGCGCACCGGCCGTCTCCTCGTTGCGGGCGAGCTGCGTCTCGGCGCGCTCGGTCTCCTCCAGCAGCTGCCGCACGCCCAGCTCGCCGCGGCCCACCAGCTGGGCCTCCGCCAGCATGTCCTCGGGAGTGTCGGCCAGCAGCAGCCGGGCGAGTTCGCCGCTGCCGGTGCCGCCGCCCGCCCGGTACTGGGAGGCGGCCTGCCGCCCGATCATCGCACGCAGCAGCCGGACCCGCTCCCGCTCCTCCTCCAGGCCGTCCCGCATCCGGCCCAGTGCCCGCTGCTGCTGCACGCCCAGCCGCCGCAGCATCTCGTGCCGCTCGCTGGCCTCGGCCGCCTCCTCGCGCAGCCGCTCCACCTCTTCCGCCATGGCCTCGGGGGTCTGCGACCCGGGGCTGCCGCGGTCCGGGGCGGGCGCCGCGGCGGCCGGCCCGGCGAGCAGCAGCACGGCGCAGCAGGCCAGCGGCAGCGCGACCGCCGCCGGCCGGCGCACGGCCCGGCCGGTGCGGCCGGAGACGTCCGGGGCGAGAGGGGTGAGGACGGTGACGGGGGTGCCGGAGCGGGCGGCAGGACCGCCGGGGCCTGCGGGGTGGGCGGGAGCGGCCGGGAGGGTGGTGTGATCGGGGCGATTGCGGCGCACGGCCCTGATGTTTGCCCGGCCGTGCGCCCTTCATCCCGCGACACGCCGTCCATCACACCGACGACATACGCCCGCCGCCGGGGGTTCCCTCCCCCTGGCGCCCGCGTTCCTCCTCCACCTCTTCCCGGATGCGCTCGCAGGTGCGGGCGAGCAGCCGGGACACGTGCATCTGCGAGATGCCCATCTGCCGGGCGATCCGGCTCTGGGTCATCCCCTTGAAGAACCGGAGATACAGGATGCGGCGCTCACGCTCGGGGAGTTCCCGCAGCCGGGGCTTCACCGCCTCCCGGAACAGCACCCGGTCATAGCCGGGCTCGGACACCCCGAAGGTGTCCATCAGCGAGTACCCGTCCTCGCCGCCGCTGAGTTCGGCGTTCAGGGAAAGCGGACGGTAGCTCTCCAGCGCCTCCATTCCGGTCTTCACTTCTTCACAGGTGAGGCCGGCGAAATCGGCGATTTCCTGGACGCTGGGCGTGCGGTCGTCGACCCGGTGGTCGAGCTGCTGAATTGCCGAGCGCACGCGGTTCCGCAATTCCTGCGTCCGGCGCGGCACGTGGACGCCCCACATGTGATCCCGGAAATGCCGTTTCACTTCCCCCACAATCGTGGGGACGGCGTAGCTCTCGAAGGCGCAGCCGCGGCCCGGTTCGAATCTGGTCACGGCCTTGACCAGGCCGAGCGCTGCGACCTGCTCCAGGTCCTCCAGCGACTCGCCCCGGTCCCGGAAGTTGCGGGCAATGCGCCCGGCCATCGGCATCCAGGCGCAGATGACCTTGTTGCACAGCTCTCGCCGCTCCGGACAGTCGGGCAGCGAAGCCATCCGCCGCAATTCCCATGATGTGTCCGGAGCGTCATCGTGTGGATGCGATCCGCGTTGTTTGCCGGACGTTCGAGCCTTTGTGGTCATGACGCTCTCTCCCAAGGTGGAGCGTGTTTATTCCTCGGTGCTCGGTGTATCGGGGGGCGCCGGGCCGCCGGCCCGGTCGCACGGCCGCCGGCATGGCCTGTGCGATATCGCCCGGTTTTTCCATCGTATGCACATTCAGCCGCAGCGCATCCCGCAGCCGCCGCCCGATGGAAATCGCGGGCATCCCCGCAGGCCGCGGCGGGTCCGGGCCGACACGGTTTCCGCCTGCCGGCCCCGGGTACCCGGCCCCGCCTCCCCCCACGTGCGCCCCGCACACCGGCCCGGCCGGCCCGGGGAGACCCGAGAAGCGGCAGCGAAGCCGAGCCGAGCGAGAGCGAGCGAGCGGAAGGGGACGGCAGATGAGCGGATCCGGGAGCGCCGCCCGCGGCCAGCGGGTCGTGGTGGTGGGAGCCACGGGGAATGTGGGCAGCAGCCTGGTGCGCGCCCTGTCGGCGGACGCCACCGTGGAATCGGTGCTGGGCCTGGCCCGCCGGGAACCCGCGGACTGGCCGGTGGCCAAGACCTCCTGGGCGGCCGTGGACATCGGCGTGGGCGACCGGGCGGAGCAGGAGCTCACCGAGCACTTCCAGGGCGCGGACGCGGTGGTGCACCTGGCCTGGCTGATCCAGCCCACTCACGATCCCGCACTGACCTGGCGCACCAATGTGCTGGGCACCGCCCATGTGCTCCGGGCGGTGGCCGCGGCCCGGGTCCCCGCGCTGGTGTACGCCTCCTCGGTGGGCGCCTACTCCCCCGGGCCGAAGCACAGCCCGGTGGCCGAGACCTGGCCCACCCACGGCTGGCCGCAGGCCGCCTACAGCCGCGAGAAGGCGTATGCGGAGCGGCTGCTGGACATCTTCGAGCGGGACAACACCGACGCCCGGGTGGTGCGGATGCGGCCCGGTTTTATCTTCAAGCCGGAGTCCGCCATGCAGCAGCGCCGCATCTTCGCGGGGCCGCTGCTGCCCAACCGGCTGCTGCGGCCCGGCGCGGTGCCGCTGGTGCCGGATGTGCCGGGCATGCGCTTCCAGGTGCTGCACAGCACGGACGCGGCCGAGGCGTACCGGCTGGCGGTGACGCTGCCGGTGCAGGGCGCGTTCAATCTGGCCGCCGAGCCCTCGGTGGACGCCGCCCTGCTGGCCCGGCTGCTGGGCTCGCGCGCGGTGCGGATGCCGCGTCCGGTACTGCGGGCGGCGGTGGCGGCGGGCTGGCACAGCCATCTCACGCCGGCCTCGCCGCACCTGTTCGACCTGCTGATGCGGGTGCCGCTGCTGGACTGCACCCGGGCCGCCAACGAGCTGGGCTGGTCGCCGCGGCACAGCGCCGAGCAGACGCTGGACGCCTTCCTGGAGGGCATGCGCCGGGGTACTGGCATGGACACCCCGCCGCTGGCCCCGCGTCTCCCCCATGGCCGCCTCGACGAGTTCGCCACCGGCGTCGGCAGCCGCCCCTGACGGCCGCCCGCGGCGCGCCACGGCGCTCCTGGCGGGCCCGCACCCCGGCCGACCAGTGCCCATGGCTCCCCCTACCCGTCCTCGGCGAGCCCCGGCACACCTCACGCTCCACAAAGTTGAGTCGCAACTTGTCAATTTTCTCGGTGCGAGGTAGATAAATGAGACGTGGAGCATCACCCAGGTCCGCACAGCGAAGGGAGATGACTCGTGATGCTCATGCGCACCGATCCATTCCGTGAGTTCGACCGGCTGGCACAGCAGGTCCTCGGGGCCCGGCCGCAGTCGGCCGTGATGCCCATGGACGCCTACCGGTCCGGCGACACCTTCGTCGTCGAGTTCGACCTTCCGGGCGTGACTCCGGAGTCCATCGACATCGACGTCGAGCGGAACGTCCTGACGGTCCGCGCCGAACGCCGCCCCACGGCGGGCACGGACATCGAGGTCATCGCCGGAGAGCGGCCCACCGGGCAGTTCAGCCGCCAGCTCTTCCTCGGCGACTCGCTGGACACCGAACGCATCGACGCCCGGTACGACAACGGCGTCCTGACCCTCCGGCTGCCGATCGCGGAGCACGCCAAGCCCCGCAAGATCGTCGTCGGCGGCGGGGAGCGCAAGCAGCTCAGCGCCTGACCGGTCCCGGACCCGGCCCGCACCTGAGCGGGGCCTGAGCGGCGGCGGACACCGTGTGGTCGGCGCCGCTCAGGCCCCCGGGCTCCACCCCTCCCTTCCCCCGCCTTCCCCACCTCTTCACCCTTTGTGACCACTTCCGACCCCCTATGGTTTTCGTCCCTCTCCCCCCCGTACCGCCCCCTTTCCCCGGCGGCCTGGAGCGAAGGAGCAGCAACGCATGCGGTGGAGTGAATGCATCGAACAGGTACGCGAGTACGGGCAGTACCCCACCACCCGGGAAGCCGAACGGGTCACCCGGATCGTGCTGTCCGCCCTCGGCGGGCACCTCGGCGACGCCGACCGCGCCGCACTCGCCGCCCGCCTCCCCGAGGAGGCGGCCCGCGTACTGACCGGCCAGGTCGCGGCGACCCGGCCGCTGCGCGGCGCCGAATTCGTCGAGAACGTCGCCCTCCGGCTGGGCGGAGCCGGGCACGACACCGCCCGCTGGGACGTCAGCTCGGTCCTCAGCACCGTGGCCCAGCTCGCCGGCGACGAGCTGACCGACCGGATCATCGACCACCTCCCCGAGGGATACGCCCTCCTCTTCGGCCGCGCCCAGCTCGTCTGACCGCCCGCCCCGCCCGTCCACCGCCCCGGTGGGCCGCGGCCCGCCGGGCGGGTCGCGGCCCACCGGGGTTTTCCGTGCCGGGGCGCGGTTACCCGGCGCGCGACACGATCGCGTCCGCGCGCCGCAGAGCCCGCGAAACCCCCGAAGAAGGAGGACCGGCTCCATGACCGCGCCCAGCACCCGCCAGAAGTCCTACGGATACGTCCTGTCCTGCGAGGACTACGGACCCCGCGAGCTGACCGAACAGGCGCGGATGGCCGAGGCGGCCGGCTTCGACTGGCTGTGGATCTCCGACCACTACCACCCCTGGAACGACGAGCAGGGCAACAGCCCCTTCGTGTGGTCGGTCATCGGCGCCCTCTCCGAGGTCACCTCCCTGCCCGTGCAGACCGCCGTGACCTGCCCCACGATCCGCATCCACCCGGCCGTGGTGGCCCAGGCCGCGGCCACCGCCGCGGTGCAGCTCCAGGGCCGGTTCCGGCTCGGCGTGGGCAGCGGCGAGGCCCTCAACGAGCACATCCTCGGCACCGCCTGGCCCACCGCCCCGGTCCGGCTGGAGATGCTGGAGGAGGCCGTCGAGGTCATCCGCAAGCTGTTCACCGGCAAGGAGATCACCCACCGCGGCAGGCACTACACCGTGGAGAACGCCCGCCTGTACACCCGCCCGGAGCAGCCCGTGCCGATCGACATCTCCGGCTACGGACCGGTCGCCACCGACCTGGCCGCCCGGATCGGCGACGGCTACATCAACACCGGCCCCGAGGCCGGGATGCTCAGCCGCTTCCGCGAGCACGGCGGCGGGGACAAGCCGTCCTTCACCGGCCTGAAGTGCGCCTACGACACCGACCGGGACAACGCGGTGCGCACCGTGCTGCGCCGCTGGCCCAACAGCTTCCTGCCCGGGGAGCTGGGCTCCGTGCTGCCCACCCCCACCTTCTTCGAGCAGGCCACCCAGCTGGTCACCGAGGAGCACGTGCGCAACGGGCCGATGCCGCTGGGCGACGACCCCGAGGAGCACATCCGCTCGCTGACCGCCGCCGCCGAGGCCGGCTACGACGCCGTCATGATGGCCCAGATCGGCCCGGACCTGCGCGGCTTCTTCGAGCTGTACCGCACCAAGGTCCTCCCCCAGCTCCCCCGCTGATCCAGCGCCCCGGCCGCGACCGCGGCCCTCGCCGAGGAGGCGAGCCCTCATGAGAACCAGTCCCACGGTCGCCGACCAGGTGCTGTCCCGGCTGCGCGACTGGGGCGTCGAGGCGGTGTTCGGCTACCCGGGCGACTCCCTCGGCGGCCTGCTCGCCGCCTGGGGCCGGGCCGAGAACGAACCACGGTTCGTGCAGGCCCGTCACGAGGAGGCAGCCGCCCTCCAGGCCGTCGGCCACGCCCGGGTCAGCGGCGCCCCCGGGGTGTGCGCCGCCGGCGGCCCCGGCGCGGTACGCCTGCTGCCCGGCCTCTACGACGCCCGGCTGGACCATGTGCCGGCGGTGGCGCTGGCCGGCGCGGCCGCCCGCCGCTCCGCGGGCGGCGCCCACCGGCAGGAGCCCGACCTGCACACCCTGTTCAAGGACGCGGCCTCCGGCTACGTGGAGACCGTCACCGTCCCGGAGCAGCTCCCGCAGGTGCTGGACCGGGCCCTGCGCACCGCCTGGGCCCGGCACGCGCCCACCGCCGTGATCCTCCCCGCCGATGTCCAGGAACTGCCCTGGGAGCCGCCCGCGCACCCGCCCGGCACCGTCCCGTCCAGCCGGGACCTGACCGCCTGGACCACCGTGCCCGAACCGGACGCGCTGTCCCGGGCCGCGGCCGTCCTCAACGCGGGCCGCCGCACCGCGATCCTGGTCGGACAGGGCGCCTCCGGAGCCCGCGCCGAGATCGAGGAGCTGGCCGCCGCGCTGCACGCGGGCGTGGCCAAGGCCCTGCTCGGCAAGGACGTACTGCCCGACACCCTGCCCTATGTGACAGGAACCGTCGGCCCGCTCGGCACCCGGCCGTCCTGGGAGCTGATGCGGGACTGCGACACCCTGCTGGTCATCGGCTCCCGCCTGCCCCACGGCGCATTCCTGCCCGATGCCCGGCACGCCCGCGGTATCCAGATCGATGCGGACCCCCGCATGGTGGGCATGCACTACCCCTTCGAGGTCAACCTGGTGGGCGGCGCACGCGACACCCTGCGGGCGCTTCTGCCGCTGCTGCGCCGCGACAAGAAGGCCCACGAGGAGGCCCGGGCCTGGCAGCGGCGGGTGGCGGACTCGGTCGAACACTGGTACCGGGCGCTGGCCCGGCAGGCCGAGCAGCCCGGCGACCCGGTGAACCCGCAGTATGTGGCGCACTGCCTGGACCCGCTGCTGCCGCCGGACGCCATCGTCACCGTCGACTCGGTCTCCGTCACCACCTGGTTCGCCCGGCATGTGCGGATGCGGGGACGGATGCGGGCCTCGCTCTCCGGCACGCCCGCCGCCACGGGCCGCGCCCTGCCCTACGCCGTCGGCGCCAAGTTCGCCCACCCGGACCGGCCGGTGATCGCCCTGGCCGGGGACGGCGCCATGCAGGCCGGCNCTGGCCGGGGACGGCGCCATGCAGGCCGGCGGCATGAACGAGCTGATCACCGCCGCCACGTACCACTGGGCGTGGGAGAACCAGCGGCTGGTCGTCGCGGTCTTGAACAACCGGGAGCTCAACCAGGTGACCTGGGAGATGCGGGCCGCCTCCGGCGCGCCCCCGTTCCGGCCCGCACGGGACCTCCCGGACGTCTCGATGGCCTCCTTCGCCCGCACGCTGGGGCTGACCGGCATCCGGGTGGAGAAGCCGGAACAGGTGGCGGACGGCTGGCGGGAGGCGCTGGCCGCGCACGGGCCGGCGGTCGTGGAGTTCCTCACCGACCCCGCGGTGCCGCCGCTCCCGCCCTCCGCCGGCTGGGAGGAGCTGGAGTCCGCCACCGGTCCGGGCGGCCGCCCGGCGGCCGAGGCCGACGGCCGGGGCCGGGACCGGCCGGGGGCGGAGCCGGCCCGGCGCGGCCTGCGCGCCCGCCTCCAGGACATCCTCCCCAGCGGCGGCGGCAGCGGCGGCAGCGGCAGCAGCGGCGGCGGACGCGGCTGAGAACCGGGCGCGGTTTCCGGATCACCCGAGGGGTACCCGGGGCCCATGAACATGCCTCCCAACGAGCCGCCCGGCCGCGACGAGCTCCCGATCCCGGGGTACGACCAGCTCACCCCGGGCGAACTGGAGCACCGCATCCGCTCGCTCGGTGAGGGCGAGCTGGAGAAGCTGCTGGCCTACGAGCGTGCGCACGCCGACCGCCCGGCCGTGGTGCGGCTGCTGTCCGTACGTCTGGCAGACCTGCAGGCGGGCGCCACCCCCACCCCGGGCGGCGAGGGCCGGCCCGGGCACGCCGATGCCACGCGCACCGGCTCGCCGGTCGAACCGGGCACCTCACCGCAGCCGTTCTCCGCCCCGCCGCACGGCAATCCCCGGCAGTGGGGCAAGCCCAAGGGAGATGACCGCATCCCATGACGCACCACCACGCAGAACCCCGCCACGGCCGCCGCCGTCGCGACGGCGCCACCCCGGCCGCGCCGGACCGGCCGGCCACCCCCGAACCGCCCCCCGCCTGGGACGGCGCGGGGAACCTCAGGCCGGGCGAGACGCCCCCGGCCGAGGGCAGCATGTCGGAGACCGGCCCCTACGAGTCCCACAACCCCACCCGGGGCTGGGGCCCGGTGCCGCTGCTGCTGATCGTTCTTCTCGCCGCGTCGTTCGTGGCGTTCTTCATCGCCTACGCCATCGTCATCATCACCGGCTGAGCCGGACGGCCGGCGGGGCGAGCCGGACCCGGGGACGGGGCGGCGACGGGACGGGGAGGAAAACCGCGCCCGGTCCGTTCCGTGTCCCGGTCCGTGCCCCGGGGCGCTGCGGGCGCTGGTCCGGGCGCGGCGGGGGCGGAGAGGACCACGGAGCAACGGAGACGGACGCCGGGGGACGCGGGGGACGCCAGAAGGACGCAGAGGAGGACTGCCGTGGCCAACGGTGACGAGGAGCGGGGGAAGCAGGGTGTGCCGCGGTCGCGGTCGGGAATGCTGGGGCGGCGGTTCCCGCGCACCGGGGACGAACCGATCACCGCGCAGAGCGCCCTGGGCCTGCGGCTGCTGCTGTCGCTGATCTTCGTCCCGGTCTTCCTCTTCCTCACCATCGTGTTCCTGGTGTGGTGGCTGACCAGCGACGCCGGGGACACGCCGAGCCCCGAGGATCTGCGGGTGCTCACCATCATCGGCGCGGCGGTGACTGCGCTGGCCGGTATCGACCTGGCCGTGATCGTGCGGCGCCTCCGCCGTGAACGGGGCAGCGGCGGAGGCGGCGGCGGAGGCGGCGGCGTCAGCCGGCGTTGATGCCGTGGGTCTGCGCGATCTCCAGCAGGCCGCCCAGGTAGCCGCAGGTCACCGCGTGGAAGCCCCACCCGCCGGGCCCCCGGTACAGCTCCCCCACCGTCATCGCCGAGGCGTCCGGCGCGCCCGCCGGCACCCGGTAGCCGCACAGTTCCGCGCCGCTCTCCGCGTCACACACCCGGACCGTGAGCCGGCGCAGCAGCCCGGTGTCGTGCCCCCGCTCCTGGGCGGCGTGGATGGACAGCGCCAGCACCACCCGCTCCGCCTCCACCGCCAGCAGCGGGATGCTCACCCCCACCCGGCGCTCGGTGGCTCCCGGCTCCGGCTCGTCCAGCCACACGCTCTGATCGGGCGCACCCACGTTGTTGTAGAAGACGAAGTGCAGATCGCTCAGCACCTCGCCGCCGCTGCCCACCACGAAGACGCTGGCGTCCACCTCCGGCTGCACCGCCAGGCCGGGGTCCGCGCTCCAGGTGAGGCGGACGGTGAGCCGTTCCGCGTCCTGCGGCAGCGGCCCGGACTTCTGGCCCGGCCGCAGCACCCCCTCGCGCGGTGACCCGGGCCGCTCGGCCTGCCGGGCCCCGGGCAGCAGCTGCGACTCCGGAAGCGGCACCGTGCTGCCGACCGGCGGCGTCAGCACGGCCAGCCGCGGGTCGACGGTGGTCGGCGCGTAGTCGCGCCCCCCGCCGCGGGCCGCGCCGCCCGGCACGCCG
>NZ_WTLH01000007.1 GCF_011421595.1 Streptomyces sp. YIM 98790
GCGGGTTCAGGGCCGCTGCGCGGCCCTGAAGAACCGCCCGCTTCGCGGGCGGCCCGGCGCGTTGCGCCGGGCTCCGGATTTCCGCTTCGCTCCAATCCGGGGAAGCGTGGGCCGGACGCTTCGCTTTCCGGCCCTGGGCTCCGCTTCGCTCCGCCCGAAAGGCGGCTGGCTGCAGAGGTGATGGTGCATCGTTTGGTGGGCCATGTGAAGTTACGGAAACGCGGTCACCACCCCTGACGAGACGGGTGCGGGCACGGCCGGCCCTGTGGTCCGATCGGGCGCGGGAGTGGCGGCCGGACACCGGGACCGGGTAGAGAAACCCGCCATGCTAACGGGCGCCTGTCTCGTGCTGGTTGGCTGCTTGCTCACCCTTTGGAGGTGTCACTGTATCAGGGCGCGCCGTTTGGCGTGAAGTTGAAGCAGAAGTGTGCATCATTCGCTAGCTCCATGTATTGTTACTGGAACAGCGCCACTCCCGGACGGGCTGATCCGGTGGTGTGTGGCCGGGGCTGAAGGTGACTGGACGGGGTCGCCGGGGCGGAATGATGGCTCGCGCGGTGAGCGGGTGCGGGCGGAAAATCACCGAGACGAGATGGGTGGGCTGATGGAGAAGGGGATGGTGGAGGTGCCGGCGGTGCTGCGGGCGGGGCCGCGGCCGTTGCTGCCGCATCAGACGGAGGCGGTGGAGGCGGCGGTGCGGGCGCTGGAGCCTGCGCCGGGGAAGCGGTTCCCGCGCAGGGGTCTGCGGGCGACGGTGGTCTCCGCGTGCGGGACGGGCAAGACGCTGATGGCCGTCCATGCTGCTGCGCGGCTCGCGATGTACGGCAGGGTCCTGGTCCTGGTGCCGACGCTGGATCTGCTGGCGCAGACCGTGCGGGAGTGGCGGGCCGAGGGCCAGCACGGCACGGCGTTCGCGGTGTGCTCGCTCGACGGCGACCCGGCGCTGTGGACGGCCGAGGTGCGCACCACCACCAGCGCGCAGCAGCTGGCGCTGTGGGCGGCCGGTGAGCAGCGCCTGACGGTGTTCGCCACCTACTCGTCTCTCGGGGTGCTGGAGGAGGCGCACGCGGGTCCCGGGTACGGGCTGGAGCGTTTGGCCGTGTGGGACCTGGTCTGTGTGGATGAGGCGCACAGAACCTCTGGTAGTTGGGGGAAGGCGTGGGCGGCGGTCCATGACCAGGAGGCGATCCCGTCCCGCCGGCGGCTGTACCTGACGGCGACTCCCCGGATCTGGCAGGAGCGGCCCTCGAGCGGGGAAGTGCGGGAGGGAATGCGGCCCGCGCTGAAAGAGGAAATGGCCGCGTCCATGTCGGATCCGAGAATCTTCGGGCCTATCTGCTATGAGCTCCCGCTGGCCGAGGCAATCCGGCGTGAACTCCTTGCGCGTTTTCAGATCGTGGTGCTGGAAATCCGGGACCATGAACTGACCGAGGCGCAGTTGCGGGGTGAGGACAAGAACAGCGAGGAGGTGCGGGGCAAGCGGATGGCGGCGGTGCAGACCGCCGTGCTGGAGGCCATGGCCGAGCACAAGTTGAAGACCCTCATCACCTTCCATCACCGCACGATGGAGGCCGAGGCCTGGGCCGCGGGCCTGCCCGGGGTGGCGGGCAAGCTCCACGCCGAGACCCCCGGCCGGCATCCGGCGAAGGACCGCATCTGGTCGCAGTGGCTGTGCGGCGAGCACGAGGCCGACTACCGGCGGGAGATCTTCCGCCAGTTCGCCGAGGGAATCGACCACCGGGGAATCCCGGTGCACCGCGCTGTGCTCGCGAATTGCAAAGTCCTCTCAGAAGGAGTTGATATCCGGGCGGTGGACAGTGTTGCCATCGTGGATCCGAAGAGTTCTGTGGTGGAGATCGTCCAGGCCATCGGGCGGGCCTTGCGCCAGAAGCCGAAGGAGGGCAAACTGGCGACCTTGCTGGTGCCGGTCTTCCTCGCTCCCGGTGAAAAGCCGGAAGACATGTACGCATCCGGGTCTTATCGGCCTCTGGTGAATGTGCTGAACGCTTTGCGGGCTCACGATTCCAAAATGGTGGAGATGCTCGCTATTCCGCAAGAGCGCACCGGGCCCGTGGAGCCCTCGGTGCCGCTCGGTCCGCCGCCGGAAAATGACGAGGAAGACGAGGGCAGGCTGCTGCTGCGGTTCTCCACGAAGCGGGACCCGGTCACGATCCGCCGGTTCGTGCGGATGCAGGTGATCGAGCCCGAGCGGGCAAGCTGGTCGCGCGGGTACGCGGCGGCCGTGCGCTACCACCAGGAGCACTCGGATCTTCGGGTGCCGCTGTCCTACCGCGAGCCCGGCACCGGCGCACCGCTGGGGCGATGGATCGCCGAGCAGCGGGCGGAGTACGCCGCCGGCCGCCTCGATGACAAGCGGATCGGGTGGCTGGACGAGATCGGGATGGTGTGGTCGGCGCCGGACCTGGCATGGGAGGAGAACCTCACCGCCTGCCGGGCCTGGTACGCGGAGAACGGCACCCTGGCCGCCCCGCAGACCGCCGCGGTGCTGGGCCGTGCCGTGGGCCAGTTCCTCACCAACTGCCGCCGCCCCGGCGGGCTGGGCAAAGACCCCGAACGCGCCGCGCAGCGCGCGGCCGACCTGGCCGCCATCGACCCGGAATGGAACCCAGGCGCCCTGGGCTGGACCGTCGAATGGCAGCGGATGTACGTCAAGGTGCAGACGTGCCTGGACGGCGGCGCGGAACTGGCCGACCTCCTCCCCGGTGTCACCCTCGGCGGCGAAGACGTCGGGCGGTGGCTCGCCCGGCAGACCGAACCGGAAGTGTGGCAGGCCCTGAACGCCGAGCAGCGGCGGCGACTGCAAGCACTGGGCGTGACACCGCCTGCCCGGCCCGCAGCGGGGCGTTCCGGGGCCGGGCGGCCCAGCGCCCGGGAACTGGCCTGGCAGCGCGGCCTGGAAGCCGCCAGGCGCTTCCTCGCCCGCGAGGGGCATCTGACCGTCCCCCGAGGGCACATCGAGCACGTCCCCGCCGATCCGACCGCCGAGGCCAGGGGCGCGGCCGGCGGCGGGGGCCAGGAGCAGGACCTGATGCCCGTGAAACTCGGCGTGTGGCTCTCGAACGTCCGTTCCAGGCGGGGGACGCTCACCCCGCAGCGCGCCGCGCAACTCAATCAACTCGGCATCCGCTGGGTGGGAATGACCCCTGGCCCCCGCTGACCTTGGGAGCCCCGGACGCCCGGGGCGGGGCTCCCGGCATTCGCAGAGCCGGTGCCGCTCTGAAAGCGGGAGATGGGGGCAGCACCGTGCGCAGCCCGGACGCGGCCGCGCGCCTGCGCTCATCCCGTGACCGGCGGCCCTGGCGGCGAAGCGGCGGCGGTGCGGGCCAGGTAGTCCTGCAGTTCCCGGTGCCGGAACTGGTAAGCGATCCCGGCAGTCCGCATCAGACCCGCCTCACAGCACCAGTCCAGAAACCGCCCCAGCCGCCACGGCAACCACCGGCCCGAGCGGCGGCGGGTGCACAGCAGGAACGCCAGGTACCGCAGCCGGGCCGATCCGAGCATGAGGGCAAGGGCGAGGGGGAGGGAGAGCACCCCCAGCAGGTCGCCGATCACGATGTTCTCCACCGCTGAGTCGCTGGGAGGGCTGTCCGGCTCAGGCGGGCCCACAAGGGCTCTGTCGGTGACCCCGTGGACCACCCGGTACCACGCATCGAGCATCAGCTCGCCAAGTCTCTCGACCGGTGGTCCGAGTTTTTCCTCCAGGAATGTGAACGCGAGGACGAGGGTCAGGATGGCGGCGAAGGCGGCGGCGAAACCGCCCACGAAGCCTGCGACGAATCCGGCCGTCAGGACGAGTCCGAAGCGGGAGACCTGCTCCAGCCATCTCGCGGTCAGGGGGCCGATCTCCGTGCCGATGTCGATGTCCAGTTGCGACTCCACCGTGCGGCGCAGGTTCCCGCTCGTGAGCAGCACGGCGAGCGCGGCCACCAATGCGCCAACAACAGCAAGCAGCATCAGCAGCAAAAAACCGGTCGTGGAGTCGGTGTTGGTCACGAGACCGGCTACTGCGCCCAGGGTGAATCCGCCGGCGGCTCCGGCGACCAGGCCGACAATGAGGTCGGCCACGAGAGTGGTACGGCCGGTGGGGTTGCGCAGGCGCCGCAGGTCTGCCCGGGCTGGCTGGGGCCAGTGATGGCTCCATGACGCGGTGAGGGTGAACACGGCAATCGCCGCCGCAAGGAGGAGGACGGGGATCCGGGCCGGGAAGGACTCCGAGGACAGCGAGGCGGGCAGCAGGGCCGCGGCAGGGAGCAGCCAGGTTGCGGCGGTCAGGGCTGTGTGGAGGACGCGGGGGCGGTGGGTGCCAGACAGGGGCCACAGTTCGTGGAGGACGAGGTCGGTGCCGGGCAGGCGGCGCCCGCCGACCCGGCGGCCGGTGGCGGTGTTGGTGTCCAGGTAGGCGGCCAGGACGGTCAGCCAGGTGCGGACCCGGTCCGGGGTGTACGGCGCGGGGCGGCCGGCGGCGGTGGGGTGGGTGGCGGCGGGGGTGAACAGGCCCAGCAGGTGGTCGCGGATTTTGTCCTCGGTGTCCAGGGCGGGAGCGAGGAGTTCGGCGGGGTGGCGGTCGACGGCGCCGTCCGCGCGGCGCCGCTCGTACACGGCAGCGGTGACTGTCAGCCGCCAGGGCGTGGACAGGGCGCGGGCCAGCGGGCCGTCCGGATGCTGGGCGAGCGCGTTCATGACCGGTTCCCAGCGGGCGCTACCGCCGGTGCGGGCGGCCAGGAAGTCCCATGCGGTCTCTGGTGCGACCGGGCGGATCTCGATCCGGGCGGCGTCTTTGGCCCACACCTCCTCCCTTTCCAGGGCTGTGTAGGGGGCGCTGCGGCAGGTGAGCACCAGCTGGCCCCGCCCGGCGCCGTCGAGCCAGGCGTTCATCGCGCGCAGCGCCGTCGAGGCGCGGGAGGCATACCCCGGGCCGGAGCCGGGCGCGGGGGCGTGGGGGTCCTCTTCCTGGTCCATCTCGTCCAGGCCGTCCAGCACCGGCAGCACCGCCCGGGCCGCCACCAGCGCGGAAGCCGGGCGGGCAGGCAGCCGGTAGTCGCGTACCAGGCGTGCGGCAATCCACCGGTCGAGGGTGTGGCGGCCGGGGTCGAAGGACGCCAGCGGCAGGCGCACCGGCACCGGCGCACCGGCGGCGGGGTCCTTGGGGAGCAGCAGGAGTATCAGGTGCAGGGCCAGGACGGTCTTGCCCGCACCGGGCGCTCCGGTGACCACCAGGCGGCCGGGTTTCAGGCGTTGGTAGTAGGCGGCGATCTCGGACAGGGTGCCGGCGGGGGCGGCGCCGGCGGCGCTGTGCGCGGGGGCGGGGGTGAAGGTGAAGGCCAGGTCGATGGCCTCGGTGCCGCCGCCCAGCAGCCGGTGATGTTCTGCCTGCTCGCGCTGCCTGACCGCCTCGGCCAGCTTGTACGCCCACCCGGCTGTGTCCGACTCCTGCCAGACCAGCGCAAGGTAGGCCATCCGGCCTGTCCACAGCGTGCCCGCCACTGTCACCAACGCGCCGGCGGGGTCGATATCGCCGGTACCGGCCGCCGGGACCAGCCACACCCCCAGCCCCACCGCCGCGGCAGCCAATACGACCGTGGCGCCCGCCCACGCCCACCCGAACCCACGCCCCGGCCCCATGCATCTCATCCTGGCCCCAACCGGTGCCGCGGGTAAGCCGCTTCACCCACCCGAGACCCGCCGGGGGCAACAGCGGCACAGCGGCGGCGTACCAGCGCTCAGCAGACCTGACCAGCGCGCACAAGACACGGTCGGTCCTGATCAACACTCCCTGTATCTGACAAAGCCGCAGGTCACGATCCTCTGACCAGGGGGTGGCATCCACACTCTCACACCGCAGAGCGGCCCCGTCACCACCCCGCACGAACTGATCAGCCCAGGTCACCCAGGCCCTGCCTGATCACATCGAACGCTCGCCGACAGCGCAGCTGAACACCCTCGGCATCCGCTGGGAGTGAACCCTGGCGCCGCTGTCTTCGGGAGCCCCGGACCGGGCGGTCCGGGACTCGCGGCGAACCGAGGCCCGACGCCATCCGAAAGCGGGAAGCGGAAGCCGGGAGGGGAAGATCGCACAGCCAGACCAGACCGGGCGCCGGCTCTTCGCTCACCTCGCCGACGGCCCTGGCGGCGAAGCGGCAGCAGCCCGGGCCAGGTGATCCTGCACCTCCCGATGCCGGAACTGGAAGCGCCGCTGTACCGCTCCGGGGCGGTCGACGCCCTGCCCACCGCCGACACGGGCACACCCCCAAGGGCGGGCGCGCCCCGCTCGCCGCGCTGGGTAGGGAGAACACCGTCCCGGCCTGAATAAGCCCGCCTCCCGCGGCACGGCCCGTTCTGGGCGTGCTGCAGAAGCCGGTTCCCCAGCTAGGCCCGGCCGGAGCAGCCATGAGGAACGAACCGGCGGCCGGCGGTTCAGCGACGGCGGTCGCCGTGGTGGGCACCCTTGCGATCAGCCGAACCCGCCCCCACCCCGGCGGGCAGCAGCAGAGGCGAGGAGCACGACCGTCAGGCCGAGGAGGCCCAGCCGTGCCTGGCGCCGCGCCGCGGAGGGTGCCGCACAGGAATGCGCGGGACCGGCACGGCAGAATCTCGCGCCGCCGGGCACGGGCGGTACCGAGGCGGGTCAGCTTGTGCCGGGATGGAGGGTGAAGCGTGGACAGAACATGCTCGCTTCTGGCTCTGAGCTGCTCCCATGCCTGCAGCCGAGCATCGACGTCGGGTTCGGGCTCGAGGGCGGGCGGCTGGCCCCAGCAGGCCGGCCGCTGTCACCATCGGCTCACCACGCCCGGCTTCCGCCGAATGGTCCGACCGCCCGTCACCCGGCATCCCGTATGGAGGTCTGCATGTCCACGCCTCCGGCCCTCACCCTTGGAGCCGGCCTCGCCACTCCCGGCCGTGTCGGGCCGCCTCGGTGCGGCCGAAGCGGCCGTCGTCATCGCCGCCATCGCTGCGGTGACCGTCCTCACCGTCCTGCAACGCCCGATCCCGCTCCTCCTGGCCGCGCTCGCCGTGGCTGCCTGCCTCCTGCTGATCCCCGGCCGCATGGGCCGCCTGCTCAGCACTCTCGCCACCGGCGGCCGCTGATGAGGTACTGCCCGCCCGGCCGGCCCTCTGGCCCCCGTCCCTCCCGCCTGCTGGCCGGCCCCTGTGCACTGGCCGTGCTGAAGGGCTGGCTGCGTGCGGCGAAGGGACGCATGACCTTCGACGCCCTCGCCCGCAGGGCGGCCAGGGCGGGCGGGCTGCCCATCTCCGCCTGCACACTGCGCCGCGCCCTGGACGGCCGACTGCCCACCCGGCACACCGTGCTCGCCTTCGCCCGTGCCGCCGACGCCGATGAACGGACAGCCGAGCGGCTGTGGAAGGCGGCCGCCGACACCGGCCGTCCGCTGCGGGTCCGCACTAGATACGTGCCGGGCCGGATCACCACACCAGCCGGACTCGCCAAAGCCATGCAGCGCCTGCGCACCGAGGCCGGGAACCCGACCTACCGCGTACTGGCCGCCGCACCCGAAGCCCAAGGGCAGCTCTCCCGCAGCGCACTCCGTCTCGCCCTGACCGGCCAGCGTCTGCCCAGCGAGCGGCTACTCGTTGGATTCGCCGCAGCCTGCCACCTCAGTCCAGAGATCACCGACGCCCTCCTCACCGCCCGGGCACGCATCCTCCACGGACCGCCCCGGCAGCCCGCCTGCCCCTGCGCGGCCGCCGAGGAAGCCGAAGAACGCCGCCGACGCGACGCCGCCGCCCGCCCCTGGCTCCAAGGCCCAGAAGCAAGCGCAGACCACCGCCGGTTCGACAACCTCACCGACGAAGACATCGCCGCCTGGGAAGCCGAACTCCGAGCAGCAGCACCCGGCCCCAGCCCAGCCACCTGAGACCACCGGCACCGGATACCGCATGAGAGCAGCATGCGGGTCAGCCAGCTGGGGTGCTTGCCCCTGCACGTCGGCACCGCCCCGTGGGAGCGAGGCGGCTTGTGAGCCAGGGCGGGGCATGATGGCGGGCATGAGCACCGCCGTCGGCACCATCTCCGTCACCGCCCGCGCCCCGTTCGGCACCAAGGTGGGTATCGACGGGGAACTCAGGCCGCTAAGCGGGCCAAGGCCCTCGCCGCCGAGGAACGCTGGAGCACCGACGGACTCACCGGACGCCGGGCCGCCGCCGTGCGGGCCGCCTGGCAGCAGCACTGCGCGCAACTGCGCGAGCGGGGGGACTGGGGGAAAACCTCGACATCCTGATGGCCGTAGCGGTACGGGCCGAACTCGCGGACCGGGGGTGGGATGGCGACTGGCCGCCGCTGCCGGCCGAGGCGCTTCTCCCCGGCCGGTGGCCCGGCAGCCAGGACGGGGCCTGGCCCGAGAAGATCCCGCTGCGGCTGCCCGCCCCGCTGGTGGACAGGGTGCGGTGCGCCTGCCGGCACACCAGCGCCGAAGCTGTCACCGCCCTGCGGGACTGGCGGGACCAGTGTCCGGAAGCGCTGCCGAAGAAGGCGCGGCGCGCCGGGCGGGGGGACCAGGTGCTTGGAGGAATACCAGCGGCTCGCCGCCCAGGTCACCACCGCCGGCCACATCTGGCGCGCCGCCCTCCGGCGCGCACTCGACGAACGCGCATCCACCATCCGAGGCAGGGAAGCCCGCCCAGCAGAATGCTGAACTCGATATGGCGGGCCACCATGTTGAATGAAGACCAGCACCACGATGTCGTTGTTGTCCCCCACCGAGGGCCAGGCCGGCGCGGGCCGGAGGAGTGGCGGCAGGTACGGCTCGGCACCGGCCGCGCCGATGGTGCCCAACCTGACTCCCACGGGCGGGGCGGGTGAACGGCCCCGGGGCGCGGTACCGTCCGCAGCGCGCTCCCGGGTCCGTTCCGCGGCCTTCAGCCGGCTACCGGGGCACCCTGGGGTCGCGTGCCGGGATGGATGACCTGGTAGCGCAGCAGCACATTGTCCGAGCCGTCCCCGCGGCGGGTGTCCAGCAGCCGCAGCGGCGGAACCTGCCCGGCGGCGAAGGCCGGGGTCCCGCCGCCGAGCACCGCGGCGCCCACCATCAGGTGCAGTTCGTCGACCAGCCCCGCGGCGAGCAGGCCGTTCCAGACCTTCCGGCTGCCGAAGGTCAGGATGTCCTGCCCGGGCCGGTCCTTGAGGTCTGCCACGGCCTGTTGCACCTCGCCGCGGCGCACGAGCACCGTGGTGTCCTCCCAGGGAGCGGTGTCGTCCGCGGTCAGCGAGTCCGAGACGACGACCTTCTGGATCTCGTTGTTGCGCCGGCCGGTTTCCCGGTGCACGTCTGCGACGCGGGGGTCGGCGGCGACGGCCGGAGAGAGCTCCGGGTTGTCCGCCACCGCGGGCCAGTACCCCTGGAAGGCCTTGTAGGTCGTCGCGCCCAGCAGCAGGGTGTCGGCGTGGCGGAGCCGTTCGAGGTTGTGGGCGTTGAAGAAGTCGTCCATCGGCAGGGCCATGCTGTTCCCGCCGGAGCCCTCACAGCAGCCGTCGAGCGACATCATCATGGAAACGACGAGCTTGCGCACGGTGTACCTCACAGGATCGGTTTTCGGGCTGTCATCCCTTTGAGAGACACCGGCGAGGCCAGATTCATCGGTGGGGCAGAGAAAACTCCGCGGGGACCGGGAAGGAGCGGTGCAGCGCGGGGTCGACGAACCCGGCGATCCAGCAGATCCGCCCGCCTCTCAGGTTCAGCACGGTCACCGCACCCGGCCGGTACCGCTCTCCGTCGTGCTGGTAGCAGGCGAGGGCCGGCTGCTCGTTCGCGGTCAGGGGCACCACCCGCCACGGCGTGGCGAACACGCGTTCGCCCAAGAAGCGTCCCACGTGGGCACGGCCGTCGAACCATGCGGGCAGCGGCGGCATGGTGAAGCGGACGTCCTCGGTCAGCAGCTCCAGCAGGGCCGGGACGTCGGCCCGTTCCCAGGCCGACACGAACGCGTCGACCAGGTCGCGGCAGCCGCCGGGGCCCAGCGCGGCCAGCTCCGCCTGCTGGGTGCGCTCCGGCGCCCGCCGTGCGACCGCCGCCCGGGCGCGCTGCAGGGCGCTGTTCACCGACGCCGGTGTGGTTTCAAGGATGCCTGCGGCCTCGGCGGCGGTGAACCCGAGCACCTCCCGCAGGATGAGCACCGCGCGCTGGGTGCCCGGCAGGTGCTGCAGCGCCGCGACGAAGGCCAGCTCGACGCTCTCCCGGCGCAGGCAGGCCGCCGCCGGGTCGAGGTCCTCATCGCCGTCCGGGCCGGCGGGCCAGGGCTCCAGCCAGACCGGACCGGCCACCGGCTCACCCAGGTCGTGGGGGTCGGAGCAGGCCGGACCGTGCTCGAACGACAGCATCCGGCGTGGCCTGCGGGAGGACAGCCGCAGACAGGCGTTGGTCGCCACCCGGTAGAGCCAGGCCCGCAGCGAACTGCGCCCCGCGAAGCCGGACAGCCCTCGCCATGCCCCCAGCAGCGTCTCCTGGAGTGCGTCCTCGGCGTCCTGGACCGAGCCCAGCATCCGGTAGCAGTGGGCGTGGAGCTCGCCACGGTAGCGCTGCACCAGCCGTTCGAATGCCGCCTCGTCGCCCTGCTGGGCCTCGGACAGCCACTGCGCCTCCGGGTCGGCGTTGCTCTCAGCCATGTACCCATCCTGCCGGTGAGGCGGTCCGAGCGGCTCCAGCCCGCACGGCCACGCCCCGGGTGTGCGTGGGCCCTGCCGGCAGCGGCCCCGCAGGCGGCGTTGCCGGGTTTGCGGTCGGGGTCGCGGCATCGCCGCGGTGGAGCCGACCGAGCGGGATGTCCGGCGCACGCAGGATCTGCTCCGCCCGCTCTCCCGGCGGCCTCACCGCGGCCCTCCGGCAGCCCGCCGGGGCGGGCGGCGCCAGGGGCCCAGCGCGGCCCGGCCGGGCGCCCAGTGGGGGTGGCAGGCGATGCGGGCGGAGAGCAGCACAAGGCGGCGGCGCAGCGCCGTGGTGGCGGGCGGGGCGGTGGCCAGGTGCTGGCAGGTGGAGCGCCAGGTGGCCCGCAGCCGGTCCAGGTCGGCGGGGTCCGGGGGCGGGGAGGCCGGTGGTCACCATCCCCGTATTAGATCAGACGTTCGTTTTACGGCGGGTGGGAAGGTTCCTCCGGGCTGGTCACCTGAAGGGGGCGCTGCGGCGTGGGTGGGGCGGTCGTTGCGCGGGTGTGGGGCAGGCCGGTGGTGCTGCGGGCGGGCTGGTGCCGCCGGTGGGGGTGGCGGTGGCCACCGCGGTGACCGCGATGCCCCGGGGCCCGGCGCGGGGACCTGGCGTTCGAGCCGAAGCCGGACGGGCACCGCATGGTGGTGTTCCGCACGGCGGGCGGGGTGCTGTTGCAGACCCG
The DNA here is from genome assembly GCF_011421595.1 of Streptomyces sp. YIM 98790. Classification (GTDB taxonomy): domain Bacteria; phylum Actinomycetota; class Actinomycetes; order Streptomycetales; family Streptomycetaceae; genus Streptomyces. Next base: position 11,359 of record NZ_WTLH01000007.1, read on the forward strand.
CTCCGGGCGCCTGGCCGGCGGGCTGTTCCCGGACCTGACCGGGCCGGCGATGGCGCTGCCGGCGGGGACGGTGCTGGACGGCGAGGTGGTGGTCTGGCGGGAGGGCCGCTGTGGTTCCGGGGCGGTGCAGCGGCGGGCGCTGTCCGCCCCCGGGCCGGGCCGCCGCCCTCGCCGAGGTACTGCCCGCCTCCTACGCCGCCTTCGGCCTTCTCGCGGAGCGGGGGAGGATCTGCGCCCGCTGTCCTGCCGCCGGCGGCGTGAGCGGCTGGTCGCGCTGCTGGAGCCGCTGGGCCCGCCGCTGCAGGCGGTGCCGAGGACCACCGGCCGGGAGCTGGCGCGCACCTGGTACGGCACGATGGGCGCGGCCGGGGCGGAGGGCCTGGTGGTCAGGCCGGTGGGCGCCCCGTACCGGGCCGGGGCCAGGGGCGGGTGGAAGAAGCGGCGGCACGCCGACACCCTCGACGCGGCCGTCACCGGCGTCAGCGGCGCCCCGGCCCATCCGCGCGCCCTGGTCCTGGGGATCGTGGGTGATGTGCGGCGGGCAGGGAGCGAACGAGAAATCGCGCACGCGGTCAGGAGCCCGTCGGCGTCAGGTCCTGCAAGCCCACCACCCGCAGCAACTGCAAGCGCTCGTAAGACTCCGTGCCCGGGCGGGCCGTGTGGATGACGAGCTGCTGGTTGTGGTCGGAGTTGACGAGGACCTCGCAGTCGAGTTCGAGGATGCCGGTCGCAGGGTGCCGGAAGCGTTTCGTGGCGGCGCGGCGTACGGCGACCTCGTGTTCGTCCCAGAGGCGGGCGAACTCCTCGCTCGCGGCGCGTAGTTCGGCGACGAGGGCGGCGGGTCCGGGGTCCGTGGGGCGGGCCGAGGCCACTGCTCGCAGGCCGGCCACCTGCTCGCGGGCGCGCTCCGGGCGGTCCTCGGGTGGGAACAGGTCTCGGGCCGCCGGGTCCAGGAAGAAGCGGCGGATCATGTTGCGTCCTCGGGGCGGGCGGGCGAGGACGTCTCCGCTCAGTGCCCGCGACAGTGCGTTCTGGGCCAGGATCTCGCCGCAGTCGGTCGCCACCATCGCCGGGGTGTCGTGCAGCCGGTCCAGCACCAGGAGCAGGCCCGGGCGCACGTGCGTGCCGGTCGCCTCCCGGCGCGGGGGCTGTTCACCGGTGAGGTGGAACAGGTGGTCGCGTTCGTCCTCCGTCAGGCGCAGGGCGCGTGCCAGCGCGGTGAGCATCTGGCGGGACGGGCGCGGGCCCCGGGACTGTTCCAGCCGCGTGTAGTAGTCCACGGACATGCCGGCCAGCTGGGCCACCTCCTCGCGGCGCAGCCCCGGCGTACGGCGCCGCCCTCCGGCCGTGAGACCCACGTCGGAGGGGTCCAGGCGGGCGCGGGCACGGCGCAGGAAGTCGGCGAGTTCGGCACGGTCCACCTCTCCAGGGTGCGGGACGCCGGCCGACTTTATCCAGGGACTCCCGATCCCCTGATGAAGAGGTCCCTCCCGGACGTCGCCGCATCCGCCGAGGCTGGTCGCCGACGGCAGGCGACACAGTGCGTGAGGAGCACATCATGCTGACATTGGTGACTGGTACGACCGGACAGGTCGGACGCCGCTTCGTGCCCAGGCTGCTCGCCCAGCGGCAGCCGGGCGAGCAGGTGCGAGTCCTGGTACGGGACGCGGCCCGCGGCGAGCGCTTCGCGGCGCTGGGCGCCCAGGTCGCCGTAGGAGACATGCGCAACGAGGAGACACTCGGTAAGGCGCTCGCCGGCGTGGACGCCGTCGTGAATGTCGCCGCCTCCTTCCGCGGGGTGCCCGACGAGGAGGCGTGGGCCGTCAACCGGGACGCGGCGGTGGCCCTGGGCCGCGCCGCGCAGGCCCTGGGCGTGGAGCGGTTCGTGCAGGTCAGCACGAACAATGTGTACGGCGCCGGACGGGGCCGCCCGCTGACCGAGGAGGACGAGAGCCGGCCGGGCGGTGAGATGTGGGGCGCCTACCCCGAGTCCAAGGCCGAGGCCGAGCGCGAACTGCTCGCGCTCCAGGGCCTGGACGTACGTATCGGGCGGCTGCCCTTCGTCTACGGCGAGGGCGACCCGCACCTCGCCAACTCCTTGCACTGGGCCGCCCGTTGGGCGCCGCACCAGCGCCTGCAGATGGCCCACCACGCGGACGTCGCCCAGGGCCTGATGCGTCTGCTGTACGCGCCGGGCATCACCGGCCGGACCTACAACATCGCCGACGACGCCCCCGTCACGACGGTCGAGCTGTACCAGCTCAACGGCGTCGAGGTGCCCGCCGGGCTCCACGAGCACACGGACCCCGACCCGTGGTTCGGGATCATGTCCAACCAGCGGATCCGCCGGGAGCTCGGCTTCCGGCCGATCTACCCGAGCGTCTGGACGGCCCGGGACGCCGGAGCCCTGTGACGGTCACCGCCCCCCGGCCGGTCCACCCCGCGGATCCGCCCCACCAGCACCGCCACCGCCGTCAGGGCCCACCACAGGTACCGCACCCGGCAGCGCCAGGTACGTCACGATCGGCGCGGCAAAAGCGGACGCCCGCTGCCTGCGGCAGCGCACACGCCACGTGGACCACGCCGAGGCCTGCCGGTGACACGCAGCACGCCGCACCGGTGACCACCACCGTGCCCCGCCCGGCCGGAGCCACCCTCAGGTCTGACAAACAAGTGGTATCACCGGGATCGCCAAGGGACTACTGCCGGCCTGCGGTGAGGCAGCCGCCGAAGACGATGCCGAAGCCGTTCAGCACGGTCTCCCAACAGCTGGCCCACGCTCACAGCCGGCGCCTGCGGAATCCAGGGACATGACCGCCATGCAGACGCACTCCAGGACAGCCTGCCCGCTGGAGAACTTGGAGAAACAGCCCCCCGCCTTGACCGCCCGGCGGACCCGGGCCACCACGCCCTCAATCACGCTGATGACGCACACCATCCGGCGGAACCCAGCCGCCGAACCCCAGAAAAGAAACCAAACACCTCCCAGGCGTTCTCCCACAGCCGCACCACCACCGGATACTTCGCTCCCCAGGCGTCGGCGAACTCGGTGAACCGCTCCAGTACGGCGTCCTCGGTCGGCGCGGTGTAGACGGGCTTGAGCGCCTTGGCCATCTTCTCCCGGTCCTGCCGGGCCGCGGAACGGAAGGAGTTGCGCAGCAGGCGGAGCCGTAAAGAATCAACTTGTCGGCGTGTCGCTGCTGACGGAAGCCGGCAGTTCGACGCCGGTGGTGAAGCGGGTCGTGGCGGGCGGCAGGGTGATTCCGGCCTCGCGGAGGACGGGTTGGGCGTCGGCGAGGGCGTTGTTGAGGGTGCCGAGGCTGACGCCGAAGGCGTCGGCCAGGACTTGCCGGGTACCGAGCTTGCGTTCGTAGAGGACGGCGGCCAGGAGGCGCTCGGCGTCGGTGATCTTCTGACGGAAGACGCCTCCGCGGGTACCTGGGGACCGTTCGGGATCGTGACGCTCTCGAGGACCCGGGTGACCGCGCCGTCCAGGCCGGTCCGGTACAGGGAGCCCGCGTCCGGTGTCCCGTCGTAGGCCATGCTGCCGGCCCAGAAGCGGCCGTGCGGGTCGGCGCATCCGTCGTTCATCCGCATGGGGGTCGGCGCGTCCCGCTCGGGGGCAGCCAGCCACTCGGGGTCCGTGCCCGGGTCCAGCAGGCAGACGCCGGTGCCAGCCGCCGCGATCCAGGTGCCGGGCCGGTCGGCGACCGGGACGACCGCGACCAGGGGGACGTCCAGCCGGGCGAGGGTCCGCAGCGGGGCGGTGCCGTCCTCGTCCGGTGTCAGGAGACGGCCCGTGAGGATGTCCACGCAGACGAGTCAGTCCGCCGTCGGTCCAGCGGACGCCCTCGCCGAGTTCCAGGCGGTCCGGCAGGGTCAGGGGCGTCAGGTCGGTCATGGTGAGGCGCTCCGAGGGGTCGTGGGCGGACGGTCAGCGGATCGTGGTTCCCGGGGCGGCGGCGAGCAGCTCCAGTTCGTCGCGGCGGGGCAGCCCCTCCCAGTCGCCGTCCGAGGCGACGGCGAAGGCCCCGAGCGTGTTGGCGCGGGTGAGGCGTCCGACCGGCGGGAGTCCGTCGAGCAGGCCGGAGAGGTATCCGGCGCAGAACGCGTCGCCCGCCCCCACTGTGTCCCGTACGGGCACCCGTAGAGCCGGGACCGTGTGCCGGGAGCCGTTCCGGTTGTGGAGGGCGGCTCCCTCTCCCCCGCGTTTGACGACCACCTCGCGCACTCCGGCGTCCAGCAGCGCGGCGACGGTCCGTTCCTCCCCCTCGGGCCGTTCGGCGAAGGCGTGGGTCACCACAGGCAGTTCGTCGTCCGAGGCGATCAGGACGGTGACGTGCTCCAGCAGCGGGAGCAGGGCCTTGCCCGCGTCCTCGGCGGTCCAGAGCCGCTGGCGGTGGTTGACGTCCAGGGCGACGGTCCAGCCGTGGGCGTGCGCGTGGGCGGCGGCCTCGCGCACCGCCTCCAGCGGGCCGGGGCCGAGGGCGCAGGTGATGCCGGTCAGGTGCAGGACGCGGGCGCCGTCGTCGAGGGCGGGCGCGAGGGCGGCGGGGGTGAGCAGCGAGGCGGCCGAGTGGCTGCGCCAGTAGTGGACGCGCACCAGGTCGGCGACGCGCCGCTCGCGGAGCATGCCGCCGGTGGGCGCCTCGGGGCGGACGCCGGCACGGGCGGTGCCGACGCCCTCGCCGCGCAGCATGCGCAGGATCACGCGGCCGGGCTCGTCGTCGCCGACCAGGCCCGCCCAGGCGGCCCGGTGGCCCAGCCGGGCCAGGCCGATGGCCACGTTGGACTCGGCGCCGGCGACGGTGGTGCGGGCGTCGGCACCGACGGCCAGCGGGCCGGGCAGTTGTACGGCGAGCATGGTCTCGCCGAACGTGAGCACGTCGACGGGCGCGGTCCCCGGGGCGGCGGTCACGCCTCCTCCCGCAGTGGGTCGTGGGCGCAGAGCGCGACGAAGCGGCGGGCGCGGGCGCGCAGGGCGTCCAGGTCGCCGCCGTGCGCGGCGTCGCCCACCAGGGGCGAGCCGACGCCGACCGCGACCGCGCCATGTGAAAGGTACTGTTCGGCGCCGGTGAGGTCGACGCCGCCGACCGGCACGAAGGGCAGGTCGGGGAAGGGGTCGCGCAGCGCCTTCAGGTAGGCCGGGCCGCCGACTGATGCGGGGAAGAGCTTGACGGCGTCGGCCCCGGCCCGGCGGGCGGCGACGGCCTCGGTCGGGGTGAGGGCGCCGGCCAGGACCGGCAGTCCGACGCGGACGGAGGCCGCCACGGACTCGGTGAGCGCGGGGGTCACGATCCAGCTCGCGCCCGCCTCCCGGGCGCGGGCGACGTCGTCCTCGGTGAGCACGGTGCCCGCCCCAACGAGGGCCGAGGGGCCCGCCTCGGCGACGGCGCGGCGGATGACGCCGAGGGCGTCGGCGGTGTTGAGGGAGACCTCGACGAGGGCCACGCCCTCGTCCAGCAGGGTCAGGACCGTGCGCAGCGCGGCGTCGGCGTCCGGGCCGCGCACGATGGCGGCCAGCCGGGTGCGCCGGAGCACGGCGGGGACGGTGTCGGCGTGCACGGTGTGCGGGGGTTTCATGTTCACGTCCGGGAGGGTCGGGGGCGGGCGGGGGTCACCATTCGGCGAAGGAGCCGTCGGTGTGCCGCCAGACGGGGTTATGCCAGTCGGCGACGGTGTCGTCGGCGGCGCGGACCGCCTTCTCGTCCACCTCGACGCCGAGGCCCGGGGCCGAGGTCCGCAGCAGGTGGCCGTCGTGGAAGCGCAGCGGCGTGGTGTCGACCAGGTAGTCCAGCGGGCCGGCGCCCACGTTGTAATGGATGCCTATGCTCTGCTCCTGGATGAGGAAGTTCGGTGTGCTGAAGGCGACTTGCAGGCTGGCGGCGAGCGAGACGGGGCCCAGCGGGCAGTGCGGCGCGAGGAGCACGTCGAAGGTCTCGGCGAGCGCGGCGATCCGGCGGACCTCGGAGATGCCGCCGGCGTGGGAGAGGTCGGGCTGGATGACCGCCACCCCGGCGGTGAGGGCGGGCAGCACGTCGGTGCGCGAGTAGAGGCGTTCCCCGGTGGCCAGCGGCACCGGGGACACCCCGACCAGGTCGCGCAGCCGGTGGGTGTACTCGGGGAGTACGGGTTCCTCGACGAACAGCGGGTTGTACGGGGCGAGATGCGGGAGCACCTTGGCCGCGTTGGCGACCGTGAACCGGCCGTGGAAGTCGACGGCGAAGTCCTTGTCGTCACCGAGTGCCTCGCGAGCGGCGGCCGCCCGGGAGACGACCTCGTCGATGTCCCGGGTGGTCGCCAGCCGGTTCATCCGCCCGGAGGCGTTCATCTTCACCGCGGTGAAACCGGCCTCCACCTGCTCCCGCACCGCCTCGGCGATCTGGGCGGGCTCGTCCCCGCCGACCCAGGTGTAGGCCCGTACGCGGTCGCGCACCGGGCCGCCGAGCATTTGGTGCACCGGCGCGCCGTAGACCTTGCCCGCGATGTCCCAGAGCGCCTGGTCCAGTCCGGCGACCGCGCTGGAGAGGACCGGGCCGCCACGGTAGAACGACCCCTTGGTCATGGTCTGCCAATGGTCCTCGATCCGCAGCGGGTCCCGCCCGACGAGGAGTTCGGACAGTTCGCGCACGGCGGTGCGGACGGTGGCGGCGCGGCCCTCGACCACCGGCTCCCCCCAGCCGACGACGCCGTCGTCCGTCTCGACGCGGCACAGCAGCCAGCGAGGCGGCACGGCGAAGGTCTCGACACGGGTGATCTTCATGCTTCTCCTTGGTGCGGCCGGGTACCGCCGGCCGGTCGGGGTGCCGGGCACGGGCGTCCCCCGCGGGGCGGGCACGGTTCAGGACGAGGCCTTGTAGGCGCTCCAGCCGCCGTCGACGACCAGCGAGGCGCCGGTGACGAAGGAGGCGTCGTCGCTCAGCAGGAAGGCGGTGGCCCCGGCCACCTCTTCGGGACTGCCGAGCCGTCCGGCCACGGTCTGCTCCGCGCTGCGCCGCCGGTCCTCCGCGCCGATGCCGTCCCAGGCTCGGGTGAGCACGGGTCCGGGCAGCAGGGCGTTGACCCGTACGCCGGGCCCGTACTCCACCGCCAACTGGCGTGCCAGACCGGTGAGTCCGGCCTTGGCCGAGGCGTAGGCGGGGCGGCCCGGCAGTCCGACCAGCGCGTGCACCGAGGAGATGAGGACGGCGCAGCCGCGGGTGGCGCGCAGGTCGTCCAGGCAGGCCCGGAAGCCGAGGAAGGCACCGGTGAGCGTGACACCGAGCTGCTGGTTCCACTGGTCGAGCGTCGTGTCGTGGGCGGGGGCGACGCGCACGGCGTAGGCGTTGGAGACGAGGGCCGAGACGGGTCCGTAGGCGCCGCGCACGGTCTCCAGCGCCGCGGCCCAGGACTCCTCGTCGCTCACGTCGGTCGGGTGGAACAGGGCCTCGTGGCCGGCGTCCCGGATGGCGCGGGCTGTGCGTTCCCCTTCCGCGGTGTCGATGTCGGCGACGAGGACGCGGGCTCCCTCGGCCGCGAGCCGTCGGGCGATCGCGGCGCCGATCCCCCCAGCTGCTCCCGTGACCACGGCGACGCGTCCGTCGAAGCGGGGCGCTGTTCCGGAGCGCTGCGGATACGTGGACGGCATGGGCGGCTCCGAGGTCTGCGGTGCGGACGGGTCGGGTCCGGGGCGGTCGGCGAGCATGACCACCCCACGAGGATATTAAATATGAATTATCGAGTCGGGCCAAGGTGCCCGCCTGAGGTACCGCTCACAAAGGGCAGGCCGCGCGGCCACGGCGACCGTCCGGCGACACCCCGCCCCCGCCGCCGCGTCAGCGGGCCCCGTGGGGGGACTCGCGGTCCGCGGGGTCGGCCGTCCGCCCGGTGACGTGATCCAGGTCCTCGACCGCCTTCGCCAGCAGGTCGAGCATGGCGAGTTCGGCCCGGGCCGGGTCGCGGTCGCGCACGGCGTCGAGGACGGCACGGTGGCTGGGCACGGGGTCACCGACGGAGGCGTGGGCGTGGACGAGGCGGCCGCGCTCCCGCAGGCCCGGTTCGAGCAGCATGTCCATCCGGGCCAGCATCTCGTTGCCGGTGGCCGCCAGGAGCGCGCGGTGGAAGGCCGCGTCGGCCTCGGCGGCGACGGCCGAGTCCGCCCGGGCCCGCCCCATGAGGCCGAGCGCCGCCTCCAGGGCCTCGAGGTCGGCCTCCGTCCGGTGCAGGGCGGCACGGTGGGCGGCCGCGGGCTCGACGATGGAACGGACGTCGGCGAGGTCGCGCATCAGTTCCTCACCGGCACCCCCCTCGACACGCCAGCGGATGACGTCCGCGTCGAGCAGGTTCCAGTACTTGCGCTCCCTGACGAACGTGCCCCGCTTCTGGCACAGAAGTCGGGGTTCTCGGGGGTCGGTGAGAGAATCATTGTGGATGAGAATCTGCCGCCCGCATGGGCTGAGAGACTGCGTGCGGCTGGCTATGATGCCCGCAGCATCAGCGAGTTGGGGCTGAAGGGATTGAAAGACGAACCGCTGTTGCGGCTGGCGACTCAGCTGGGCGCTAAGGTTCTTACTCGGGACCGGGGACGACAACTGGATGGTGGATTCTATGAGCTCGGAATACACGTCGATCATCGGGTAAAATCAGTGGATACAGTTCTGAGAATATTGCGAGGTGGCTGATGAAGAACGGGCACGCCGCCAAGAATCCTGAGGAGCGTGACAAGATTCATGCTCGATGGATCGAGCACAGGAACCGGCGAACTGAGGATCCAGATTATCCTGAAGAGTGGTACTTTCAGCAGTGCGGAGGCTGCAGATACTGGGTTCCACTGGCAGGAAAACTTGGCTTGGATTACGGGGCGTGCGCAAATCAGAGATCCCCGTTTGATGCTTCGATCAGATTCGAACATGACGGATGCGAAGCATACGAAGAGTCTGGCGAGGAATGGGCCATCCCGGATGACTTCCCAACCTATTGAGCCGGAACTATTGGGTTGCCTANCCGCGCGTCGACGAGCCCCTTGCCGGCCAGGACCTTCAGCGACTCGCGCATGACGGTCAGGCTGACGTCGAACTCCTCCCCCAGCGCCCGCACGTCCAGTGTCGCCCCCTCGGGCACGGCGCCGCCCACGATGCGCGCTCCGAGCGACTGGACCACCTGTCCGTGCACGCCCCGGGTGCTGTAGGCCGCCATGCCGCCATCTCCTTGACATCGGGCACGCCTCGGGGCGCGCGGGGTGGGGCGCCGCAGGCGCGAACGCGGGCCCATGATAGCGCTGGTCATTAATTATGAATACATCTTGACAGCCCTGTGAACGGCACTGAGGATGAACCCCACTTCGAGGAGCCACTGGCACGGGAGCCGCCTGTCATGCTTTTGTCCCACGTCCACACACCGTCCCCGCCGCTCACGGGACACCTCCCCATGGGAAGCGCGCCCGGGACGCCACGGGCCGTGTCGGTGGACAGCCGATGCGTCCAACGGGACGGCGATCCCTGGATACCGGTCACCGGAGAGTTCCACTTCAGCCGCTACCCGGCCGCCGAGTGGCGCGAGGAGCTGCTGAAGATGCGCGCCGGCGGTGTCGACACCGTGGCCACCTACCTGTTCTGGAACCAGCACGAGGAGCACTGCGGCGTCCTGCGGTTCGACGGCGGGCTCGACGTCTGCCGCTTCGTCGGACTCTGCGGGGAACTGGGACTGGCCGTGGTGGTGCGGATCGGCCCCTGGGCGCACGGGGAATGCCGCAACGGCGGATTCCCCGACTGGCTGGCGGACACCGGCTGCACACCGCGCACCGACGATCCCGCCTACCTGGACCTGGTCCGCCCCTACTACACCCGCATCGCGCGGGAACTGCGAGGGCTCTCCCACGACGAGGGCGGCCCGATCGTCGCCGTGCAGGTGGAGAACGAGCTGTACGACCAGCCCGCCCACCTGGCGACGCTGCGGCGCACGGCCGAGGAGGCGGGCCTGCGGGCGCCGCTGTGGACCGCCACCGCCTGGGGCGCGGCCGACCTCCCCGCCGATGTCCTGCTGCCGCTGTACGGCGGCTACCCGGAGGCGTTCTGGGAGGACGCGCACGAGGGCTGGGCCCGGCACATGCGCCGCCACTACTTCTTCACGCCCATCCGCGACGACCACGCCATCGGCGCCGACCTCAGGTCCCACGCCCCCGCCGGCACGGGGCCGGACGACCGCCGCTACCCCTACGCCACCTGCGAGCTGGGCGGCGGCATGGCCATCGCCTACCACCGCAGGCCCCTGGTGCCGGCCGCCGACATCACCTCGCTGGCGCTGGCCAAGCTCGGCAGCGGCTCGGTGTGGCAGGGCTACTACCTGTATCACGGTTCCTCCCAGCGCCTGGACCACGAGCGGCCCAACCAGGAGTCGCACGACACCGGCTACCCCAACGACCTCCCGGTGGTCACCTACGACTTCCAGGCCCCCCTCGGCGAGTACGGGCAGGTGCGCCCCTCCTTCCACGCCCTGCGCCTGCACCACCTGTTCCTACGGGACTGCGGGGCCGACCTGGCCCGGATGGAACCGGCGCCGCCCGAGGCCGGGCCCGACGGACTGGACGACCGCACCACCCTGCGCTGGACGGTCCGCTCCGACGGCCGGCGCGGCTTCCTGTTCGTCAACAACCACCAGCCGCACGAGCCCCTGCCCCGCCACGACGACGCCCGCTTCCGGGTGCGGCTGGACGACGGGCGCACGGTCACCCTGCCCGACCGGCCGGTGACCGTCCCGTCGGGCGCCCACTTCGTCTGGCCGATCGGCCACGACCTCGGCCACGGGATCGCCCTGGACTGGGCCACCGCCCAGCCCGTGACCCGGCTCCCGGTGGACGGCGTCCCCACGGCGGTGCTGGCCGCCACCGCCGGCGTTCCCGTGACGCTCTCCCTGCCCGCGGGCCTGCGGGTGGAGGGTCCCGCAAAGGTGCGGGCGGACGCGGACGGCACCCTGGTGTCCGTGCCGCAGCCGGGCACGGACGCCCTGCTCACGATCCACGGACCCGCCGGCCGCGTGCGCGTACTCGTCGTGGACGAGCACCAGGCCCTCACCGTCAACCGGGTCCACGTCCAGGGGGAGGACCGCCTGGTCCTCAGCGAGGCTCTCGTCCTGGCCGACGGCGACGAACTCCGTCTGCATACCACCGCGTCCACCACGTCCCTCGCCTTCCTGCCCGCGCCGGACTCGCTCACCGGCACCGGTCTGGGCGCTCCGGCCGCCGACGGCGCCTTCACCCGGTGGCCGCTCGCCCTCCCCGGCGACGCGGCGGAACCCACGGTCACCTGCGTGCGCGCCGAAGCCACCGTTCCGCCCGCGCGGACGGGCGGTTCCCACGACCGGGCGTCGGCCCCGCGCGACGAGGACTTCGACTCGGCGGTCGTGTACCACGTCTCCGTGCCCCACGAGGCGTTCGCCGGTCGGGGCGAGGTGCTGCTGCGGGTGGCGTACACCGGCGACGTGGCCCGCGCGTACATCGGCGGCCGGCTGGTCGCCGACCACTTCTGGTACGGCCCGGACTGGGAGATCGGCCTGCGCCGGTTCGCCGAGGAGGCCGCCGAGCACGGCGTCGAGATCCGCGTCCTGCCGCTGGCCGAGGACAGCGAGGTGTACGTCGACGCCTCCGTGCGCGACGGTCTCGCGGCGGCCCGGGAGAGGGCCTGCGTGGACCGGGTGAGCCTGGTCCACGTGCACCGGGCCACCGTGCGCGCCGCGAACGGAGCCGGCCATGACTGACCCCGGCCGCAGGGCCCTGCTGCGCGGTGCGGCTGGACTGGGCCTCCGAATGGCCGCCCGGCGTCCTGTCGGCGTGCGCGACGTCCTCGGCGGCACCCGTCGCGTCGGGGCCGGTGGACGTCTCCCTGTGGACGCACGATCCCGGATACGTCACCACGTACGAGGAGGCGGTCCGCGACCGGACGCTGATGCGGGGGGGGTCCCGCTTCGACTACCGGATGCGGATCACCAGCGCCGCCCCGGCCGACATCGTCACCCGGATGACGGCGCAGGCGATCGCCGAGGGGAACACCCCCGACCTCGCGGGCATCGTCATCGACCAGTACCCCCGGGTGATGGGGTACGGCATCGCCGAGAACCTCTTCGTCGACCTCTCCGAGACCGTCCGCCCGCTCGGTGGCGGTCTCCTCAAGCTCGCCCCCCTGCACCGTGGACGGGATATCGTGGTCAGCTCACCCGGTGACTACACCCTGCCGCTCGGCATCCAGGCCCTCTTCGGGGCGACCGGCCGCCCGTACGACCTGGTGCTCGCCGGGGCCGTCCTCGCGGCCGTCCCGAGCCTGCTCGTCTTCTTCCTGCTGCGCAAGCATCTCGTCGAAGGGCTGACCGCCGGCGCGGTCAAGAGCTGAGCGGCTCCGTTTCGCTTCCCTTCCTCACCCTTCTCCGCACGGAACCACGGAAGGCGTCCTCGTCCATGCCCACGCCGCTGCCCGCCCACCTTCCCTCCGCCCTCGCCATCTCCCTGTGGGACTTCTCCTGGTACACCCGCACCGGTCCCGGGGAGCCCTTCGCCGACCTCGACCGGGCCTTCGCCGAGGCCGTGGAGCGCGGGTACAACACCGTCCGGATCTGCGCCATGCCCCTGCTGCTGTTCGGCACCGGCGTCGACACCACCCGGCTGCGCCTCGGCCCGCTGGGCGGCGACTACGGTCAGCGGGTCCGCTGGTACGACGTGCGCGGCACGACGGAGATCGACGCCCGCGCGCATCTGCTCGCCCTTTTCGAGGCGGCCCGCCGGCACGACTGCTTCGTCATCCTCTCCAGCTGGGAGTACCAGCAGTCACCGTCCTTCGCCGGCGACCGCTCCTGGTTCGACGCGATCACGGCCATCGAGCCCGAGCGCCGGGCGGAGGCCCTCGCCGACGCCCTCGCCGAACTGATCGACTTCCTCGCCCGCCACGGCGGGCTGGACGACCGGGTCGCCTTCACCGAACTGCACAACGAGGTCCAGGCCGGCCGCCTGACCGAGGGCCTGGCCGCCGACGAGGACCCTGTCGTGGCGCTCCGTCCCCGTCTGGAGCGCGGGCTGGCCCGGTTCCGCGAGCGCCATCCCGACCGTCCCGTGACCGTCAACTACGCCGAGGTCCCCGTCGGTTCCCTGCGCGGCGTCCCCCGCGACGTCGACGTCGCGGTTTTCCACCCGTACGTCTACGGCGTGCTCGACGAACTCCTCGACACCTACGCGCTGCGCGACCCCTCCCGGCCGTTCCCGCAGGAGCGGGCCGAGCGGGAACTGCTGCGCCCCGGCGCGCCGCGGCTGGAGGAGTGGCTGCCGCCGGAGGAGGACCGGTGGCGCCTGGAGGCCACGGTCGTCGGCCGGCGCGAGGTCTACGTCCACGACTGGTGCGACCCCGACCGCTTCGACGCCTGGCTCTACGACCGGTACGCCCTGCACCGGGCGGCCATGGAGGCCACCCTCGCCCTGTGGACGGCGGCGGCCGCCGACTGGGCCGCCGAAACCGGTGTCCCGCTCGTCTTCGGGGAGGGCTGGGTCGGCTACACACCGCTGCACAGCGGTTTCGAGGGAGGCCCGGTCGGGTCCGCCATCTGCCGCCGGGCCGTCGCCGGGGCCGCCCGGGCCGGAGTGCGCGGTGCCGTCGTCTGCTCCAACGCCGCCCCGCAGCACCCGATGTGGGGGGACGTCGGTCTGCAGCGGGAGTGCAACGCCCTGCTGGGCGGGGACCGGTGACACCGCGGTGACGGCCGGGCGCGTCAGACGGCGCCGATCAGTTCGGGGCGGCGTCCGTCACGGACGAGGACCGGGATGACCGACAGCGGTGCGTCGAGGAGGACCTCCTGGCCGCCCTCGTACACACGGCCGTCGTGGAGGGCGATCCACCGCGCGCCTGCGGGGAGGTGGACCGTCCTCTCCCCGGCGCCGGGCCGGGTCACGGGCGCCACGAGCAGGTCGGGGCCGAACATGTACTGGTCGGCGAGGTACCAGCAGCGCGGGTCGTCGGGGAATTCGTAGAACATGGCGCGCAGCACGGGAGAGCCGAGTTCATGGCTCTCCCGCATTAGTTCGCGCAGGTAGGGGCGGAGGGACTCCCTCAGCCGGAGGTGACCGGCGAGGATCTCGTACACCTCGTCGCCGAAGCTCCACACCTCGTTGCCGGCGCCGGTCGGGCAGCGGGGGGTGCCGTCGGCCCGGCTCACCTCCGACGCCGGTCGCCGGTCACCGTGCAGCCGCATGACCGGGCAGAAGACGCCGTACTGGAACCAGCGCACCAGCAGTTCGCGGAACGCGGGGTCGTCGGGGTCGCCGCCGTGGAAGCCGCCGATGTCCGTGGTCCACCACGGTATGCCGACGGCGCCCATGTGCAGGCCCGCGGTGGTCTGCCGGCGGAAGTCCTCCCAGGAGGAGGCGATGTCGCCGGACCAGACCAGGGCGCCGTAGCGCTGGCTGCAGGCCCAGGCGCAGCACACCAGGTTGACCGGGTTCTCCTGCCCGGCCGCGACCATGCCCTCGTGGAAGCGGCGGGAGAACGCCTTCGGGTAGATGTTGCCCATCTGGAACGCGGAACCCGCGTGGTAGCGCTAGGCGCCGTAGTTGTAGGTCTCGTACTCCGGCTCGGCCTCGTCGAGCCAGAACAACCGCACGCCCTTGTCGTAGTAGTTGCGCTTGCACACGTCCCAGACGAACGCGCGGGCGGCGGGATTGGTCGCGGTGCGCCCGCTCCGCCCCGAGAGGCGAAAAACTGATCCCCTTGGCGGGTGTGCGGGCAGGGTCGCGCTCTCATGATCTTGTACGGAGGTGCCCCGGATGGAGAACAACGCACCTGCTCGCCGGGGACGCCCACGGGGTACTGCTGTGGCACAGGGGAAGCTGTCCACCCAGCAGGGAGCGATCGTCCGGTTCATCACCGAGAACGCAGCGCCGGTCGAGAGCCAGATGCTGCTGCTTGAGTCCGGCTGGGTGCGTGCCAACCTCAGCAGTGCCTGCTGAGCTCTGGCGAGCAGATCAGCGCACGGGCCGGGTCGCCGAACAGGGCCATGGCGGAGAGTTCGGAGAACGCCTTGAGGCAGTCGCCCAGCTCGCGGGGCTGGGTGATGGTGATCTCCGCCGTGAGGGTCTCGACGGTGGCGCGCTGCTGGTCATGGAGGTAGCAGGCCTCCAGCGGCCAGACGGTGCGCGCGGCGGTGAAAGGGATGATGCCCAGGGAGACCGAGGGCAGGGCCATGACCTGATGCAGGTGACGCAGCTGCCCGCGCATCGTCGCGGTGTCGCCGACCCGGTAGCGCAGCACCGTCTCCTCCAGCAGCACGCCGAAGCGGTGCCCGCCCTCGTAGAGGAAGCGGGAGCGGGTCAGGCGGGCGGCGACGGCGTCGGCGACGTCATCGGGGGTGCCCTGGAAGCGGGTGATGGCGGTCAGCAGGGCGGTGGCGTAGGCGGGGGTCTGGAAAAAGCCGGGCACCACGTTGGAGGCGTAGACCCGGCAGATCCCGGTGCGTTCGTACAGGGCGTTGTAGTCCTGCTGGGTGCGTCGCATCCCGCCGCGCTGGCGGCGGCGCCACTCCATGTACATGGAGTCCACCGCGCGGGCGGTGGCGATAAGGTCCTCCGCCTGGCCGTCGGCGCCGCAGGCCGCGCACCAGGCGCGGATGTCGGCATCGGAGGGGGCGCTGGTGCCTTTTTGGATGCGGGTGGTCTTCGCCGGGTGCCACCCGCAGCGCTCGGACAGCTCCCGCCCGCTCAGGCCGGCGTCCCTGCGCAGGTGCGCCGGCCGCACCGCCAGGGCTTCGCGGGCAGCCTGGGCGCTGGAGGACGGGGACTCGGGCATCAGTGGGCGGGGAGGGAGCAGGTTGGTCAGAGGGTGAAGTGCTCAGGGGGGGATCGCGCGGTCCCAGACGGCTTCGAAGGCCCTCGCGCACAGTTCGATGACGGCCGGGTCGCGGGTGGCGGACCAGCGCGGCTCGTCCCATGCGCCGTCGCCGGTGAAGTGGTTGAACAGCACCACGCTCTTGTCGAAGAGCCAGAAGTCGTTCCCAGGCAGGGCGATGTCGGATGCCTGGCGGCGCGGCAGCCGGCGCACCAGTTCTCCGGCGAGGTTCACCGGCGTGCCGGCGTGTTCGTAGCGGATGTAGTCCGTCACCGGCACCGACACGATCCGAGCCCGCCTCATCACCACCCCGCGGCCGACCGCCTCGCGCACCACGGATGTCCAGCCGCGCCAGAACGGCGAGCGCGGATCCCGGCAGCACGGCCGCGAGAGTGGCGACTGCGGCTGTGGCGGCCGCTCGGAGCTTCCTGGGCAGCGTCATGGTGCTGTCTGCTTGGGCGGGTGACGTACGAAGTCCCACCCCGATCATGTCCACTACATGCAGCGACTAGTTAACTCCATGGAGTGAAAACCTGCTGCTGGGTGCGTGTCCTGCTGCCACAGACAGGCATCGTCGTATGCCCCTTACTGCCTCGGTAGGGCTCGCCGGCAGACCGAACGTCCAGGAGCCGGAGCATCAGGTGCAGTGCCGGGACGGTCCTTCCCGCGCCGGGCGCGCCGGTGACCACCAGACGGCCCGGCCGCAGCCGCCGGCAGGAGGCTCAGGGTGCCGTCCGGGGTGGCGCCTTCGGCGTTGTGGGACGGGGCGGGGTGAAGGCGAAGACCAGGTCGACGGCCTCCGTGCCGCCGCCCAGCAGCCGATGATGTTCTTCCTGCTCGCGCTGCTTCACCTGGACGGCCGCCGGTCCGCCCACCCGGCCGCCCGGCGGCGGTGCCCGGATGCGGGCAGCCGGGTGCGGCACGAGACTGGCCAGGAAGGCCCACCCCTTGGTGCAGGAGGTCGTCATGGCGCGCAGCAAGCAGTCCCGTACCCGCTACCACGTCCTGCCCGACCACGACGCGGCCTCGGACGAGCGGTGGAAAGTCCGGCAGGAGGGCGGGCGGGAAGGCGAGGCGTGCCGCACGCAGCGGCAGGCGATCAGCGCCGCCCGCGCCCGGGCCAGGGAGCACGAGCGCTCCCAGGTGATCGTGCACGGCCGCGACGGGAGGGTCCGCACCGAATACACCCACGGCAGCGACCCGCGCCGCACCCCCGGCTGACGGCCGGCGGATAGCACAGATGGCCCGGCAAGACGGCAGTGGCGGCCGGCTGGAGGCGGCGGCCGATCGCCTCTACGGAGACGTGGACCCCAAAGAGTTCACCGCCGTGCGGGACGAGCTCGCCGCCAGGGCGCGCCGGGCCGGTGACCGGCAGCCGGCCCAGGCCATCGCCCGGCTGCGCAAACCCACCATCGCGGCATGGGCCAGCAACCTCTTCGTGAGGAGACGGCCGGCGGAGACCGCGGGCCTGCTGCGGCTCGGCGCGCAGCTGCGGGAGGCGTTCGCGAGCGCGGACCGCGACCAGGTCCGGGAACTCACGCGGCAGCAGCGCCGGCTCGTGGCCGCGCTGGCCCGGCGGGCCGCCGACCTGGCCGCGCAGGAAGGACACCGCATCGGCACCGGAGCGCAGTCGGAGATCGAACAGACGCTGCGGGCCGCGCTCGCCGATGAAGGAGCTGCCCGGCAGTGGGCGAGCGGTCGGCTGCAGCGGCCGCTGCCCCCGCCCACGGCAGGTCTGGTGGCGCCCGGCGCCGGTCCGGAGGCCGCCCCGGCAGCACGGGACGCGCAACGCGCGGAGGAACGGCGGCGCGCCGATGCCGAGCGGCGGGAGCAGGAACAGCAGCGCGCGGCCGAGCGGAAAACGGCCCGGCAAGCGGCCGAGGACACCGCAGCCGGACTGCGCGCCCGCGAGGACGAGCACCGACGGGCCCGGGCCGACGCCCAGCGCGCCCGGGAGGACGCTGACGCCGCGCACCGCCGGGCCCAGGTGATGGCCGAACAACTGCGCCGGGCCGAGAAGGCTGCGCAGCAGGCCGGGCAGCACCACCGCCAGGCCGAAGAACAGGCCACCGCCGCCGAGGAGGCCGTGGCCGGGGCCCGCCGCCGCGCCGAGGAGGCCGCCGCGCACCTGAAGCGCCTGGGCGGGTAGCGGGCCCGGCGGGCGGTCGCTGTGGCGCAGCCCGCTCTGCCCCGGTATGCCGGGGCAGAGCGGTCGGTCTTGGAGGGCTCTCCACTCAGACCGAGTTCCGCGAAGCTGTCGATGCCCTGCGCCAGAAGGCCGACGGGGGCGCCCCCGTGGTCCTGACCTGACGCAGGCGCAGGAGGTCCCCGCGCCCGCCTGGTAGCCGACGAGGCCGGTGGGCACCTGCTCGCGGGAGCCGCGGGCGCCCTGTCGTCACAAGGGCTTCGCTGTCCGGTAAGGAGGGGCGTCCCGGTCGGCGGCCTCCGGCCGGTATCGCCGGAGGCCGTCCTGGGCGGAAGCCCCGTCCAGAACAGCTCGGTGTCGAGCGGACACTCGCGTCGGACGGCCTGGTGCACGCTCACATGCCGTCACGGGGCGGCTTTGGGGCAGTACGTCACGGAGATGCCATCACCAGCACCCAGCGGACTCCCATGTACCGTCCCAGTACTTCTCCCAGGTCATCGTGGACCCGGTCCGTGGGCCGTAGATGCCGTCGACGGCGAGTCCGGCGCCGAAGTGGTTGTGGAACCGCTGTACGTTCTTCACCGCGTTCTCGGTGTCCGGGCCGAAGATGCCGTCCCGGGCGATGTCCTGCCCGTAGCACTTCCACATCGTGTACTGAAGGTGCATCACGCCGTCGCCGCGGTCGCCACGGCGGAGCGTGCAACTGGTGTTCTGGGTGTCGAAGCCCCGTGTGGGCTTGTAGTAGAAGGTGTCAGCCAGCCCGAAGTAGCTGTTCCCGTTGCACACGGTGGCTTGCGTGCTGAGGGGGGCGGCCTGGGCTCCCGGCGCCACGAGGAGCATGCCGGCGCCGGCGGCTAACGCGGTCAGCACTGATCGGAGCTTCATGGGTTCTCCTCCCTGTCGTGGTGCCCTTCGCCTGGTTCCGAGATCAGTAATCCGGCACCGGGCGTGCCGTCAATCACACGCCCTTCAGCGCCGGTGCCCGTTCCGCGGCGGCAAGCGAGACACCTCGTTTCCGTGGGGTTGTCCGGATCGAGGGCTGTCGTTCGTCACTAGGGTGCAACGGCAGTCGCAGGAAGGAGAGCACGGCGATGAAGTACATGATGTTTGTCTGCACCGATCCGGAGCCGGATACGGACACCCGCGACGAACCCGACATCGATGTGTGGGTGGCGGAGAACGATGCCGCCGGCAGGCGCGTGCAGGGGATGGTGCTGGCGCCGGAGTCGGCGGCGACCACGGTGCGCGTGCGCGATGGCCGGCTGCTGATCTCGGACGGCCCGTTCGCGGAGACCAGGGAGGTGATCGTGGGCTTCGACCTGCTCGAATGCGCAGACCTCGATGAGGCGATCGAGGTCGCCCGCACCCACCCGATGGCCCGTCGCGGACGTATCGAGATACGCCCGCTGGCCGACTTCGAGCAGTGACCGACGCTGCGCGGGCCGCGGCCGACCGGGCTGCCGCGGCTGCGGCCACCGAGGCGTACCCGCGTATCGTCGCGGCGCTGATCCGTGTGACGGGCGACTGGACCCTGGCCGAGGACTGCGCCCAGGAGGCCCTGGCCTCGGCGCTTGCACGATGGCCCGCCGACGGTGTGCCGTCGAACCCCGGTGGCTGGCTGATGTCGGTGGCCCGCAACCGCGCTGTCGATGTGCTGCGGCGCGCTTCCGTCGAGCGGCGCAAGCTGCGCGAGCTGGCCGTGCTGGCGCTGACCGCGGCCACCGGGGAACCGGCGCGGGAGGAGGCCGTGGACGACCGGCTCCGGCTGATCTTCACCTGTTGTCACCCCGCGCTGTCCCTGGAGGCTCGGGTGGCGCTGACACTGCGCACGATCTGCGCGGTCCCGACCGCGGACATCGCCCGGTCGTTCCTGGTCAGCGAGTCCACGATGACCCGGCGGCTGACCCGGGCCAAGGCGAAGATCGCGCAGGCCCGCATCCCCTACCGGGTGCCCGGCGGTGCGGCCCGGGCGGAACGGCTGCCGGGTGTTCTGGCGGTGCTCTACCTGTTGTTCACCCACGGCTACAGCGGCGACGGGGAGCCGGCGTTCGCCGAGGAGGCGATCCGGCTGGCCCGGCTGCTGACGCGGCTGATGCCCGGCCAGCCCGAGGCGTCGGCGCTGCTCGCCCTCTTTCTTCTGCAGCATTCCCGGCACGATGCCCGCCGGGACGCCGAAGGCCGCCCGGTCCCCCTGGACAAGCAGGACCGGTCCCGCTGGGATGACGCCGCGATCGGCGAGGCCGTGGGCATCCTGTCCGGCCTGCGGCACCTGGGTCCCTATGCGCTGCAAGCACAGATCGCCGCCTGCCATGCCACCGCGGAATCCATCGGCGACACCGACTGGCGCAGGATCGCCACGTGCTACGACCAGCTCATCCGGCTCCAGCCGAGCCCGGTGATCGGACTGAACCGGGCCGTGGCGCACGGGTACGCGTACGGGCCCTCAGCCGGACTCGCGCTGCTCGCGCAGGCCCGCGCAGGCGGTGCCCTCGACGACTACCCGCTGGCCGTCGCCGCCGAGGCGGACCTCACCGCCCGCGCCGGTGACCGCCGGCATGCCGCCGCCCTGTTCCGGCAGGCAGCTGCACGCACCGGCAACGAGGCCGAGCGCAGGGCGCTGCTCGAGCGTGCCGACACGCTGTAGAGGAAGGAAGATCTCTTGGAACTGCTCGAGGCGCTCGACGCGCTCAACGGCCAGCGCAGACACGTCCAGGGCATCGTGGAGGGCTTGGCCGAGGAGCATCTCCGCCGCCCGGTGCTGCCGTCCGGCTGGACCTGCCTGACGCTGATCAACCATCTCGCGCTGGATGTCGAACGGTTCTGGTTCCGCGCGGTGGTCGGGGGCCAGCAAGCCGCAATCGAGGAGCTGGCCGCGGCCGACGACGCCTGGCAGGTCGGCCCGGAGGTGCCGGCCCGCCACGTCCTCGGCACCTACCAGCGGCAGATCGACCTGGCGAACGCCGTCATCTCGTCCACGGCCGCGGATGCCGCACCGGCGTGGTGGCCGCCGGACTCGCTCCACGGCCGGCGTCCGCGAACCCTGCGAGAGGTGGTCATGCACGTCATCGTGGAGACCGCCTGCCACGCCGGGCACCTGGACGCGTGCCGCGAGTTGATCGACGGACGGCAGTGGCTGGTCATGACATGAGCTGCCCCGCCCGTCCGGACCACCGGATGCGGTGTCCGGTCAGCCGTTGGCTCTCCTCCGCCGGCAGCTCGAGCGCGGCGGAGGTGCCGAGGACGCAACCGGGTGCGTTCGGCTGCAGGGGGGCCGTTCTCGCTTGTGAGCACCTGCCGCAGGCCCGGGTCCGCCCCGGCTTCGTCCCAGCCGGCCCGGCCTGGTCCAGGAGGCGGAAAGGTGGTGGTGAATGTCAGATAACCGGCGATTGCCGGAATTTTACTGATAGGGAGTCTGTGGTACGGGAAGTTCGGGAGCAGGTGATGCGAGGGAGGCGCGGCCATGGTGGTTCCTGGCGTCGACGGGAATACCGGGAGCTGGTCGACCGCGGCCGGGGGGCGATCCCGGGGTCTTGAGGATCTTCTGGACGCCGGGACCATCGTGGTGGACGGCCAGGGTCTGATGACCGAGGTGAGCCCGCGGGCGGAGGAGCTGCTGCGCCGCAGCGCGACGGACATGCTGGGCCGGGATGCCCATGATCTGCTGCACCGCGGAAGCTGTGGTGAGCGGCTGCCGCGCAGCCGGTGTCAGCTGCGGCGGACGATTCTGGGCGGCCGGACGGGGCAGGGTGACCAGGCGTGGTTCGAGCGCGGGGACGGCTCCGTGATGCAGGTGGGCTGGCTGGTCACGCCCTGCCGTATGCCGGGGCCTGGGCCGGGGGTGCTGGTGCACTTCTATCCGGTGTCCTTGCCGGAGGCTGCCGGTCGGGAGTCGGCGAGTCCCACGGCGTCGATGTCGGAGCTCGACCGTCTGGCCCTGCTGTCGGAGACGACCACGGTCTTCGCCTCCACGCTGGATGTCCAGGAGGCACTGGGCCAGCTGGTGCGGCTGGTGGTGCCGCTGCTGGCGGACTGGGTGGTGGTGGATCTGCTGACCGAGGAAGGCGGGGTGCAGCGCACGGCGGTGGTGCACTACCGGGAGGGCACGCTGGTGCACCGGGAGGATCTGGAGGGGCCGATGCCGCCGGTGCCGGAGGAATCCTCGATGCCTCTGGCGCTGGCGCTTCGGGGGGTCTCCGCGACGCTCACGGGCCCCGAGCACTACCAGGGGGCTCTCGACTCGGGCATCGCCCTCGCGCAGCGGGATCTGTTCCAGGCCGCGGGCATCCACTCCGCGGCCGTCGTCCCGGTCCGCAGCCAGCGGGAGGCGGTCGGGGCGCTGACCCTGGGACTGGCCGAGCGGCCCGGGTCCTTCACCGCGGCCGATCTCACGCTGATCGAGGACATCGGCCGCCGGGCCGGGCTGGCGCTGGACAACGCGTGGCTCTTCCAGCAGCAGCGGCGGGTCGCCGAGACCATGCAGCGTCACCTGCTGCCGACGCTGCCGAGGGTGCCGGGGCTGGAGATGACCGCACGGTACGTGCCGGCGCCGCAGGCCTCGCAGGTCGGCGGGGACTGGTACGACGCCTTCGTCCCGTCCGAAGAGGTGACCGCCCTGGTGATCGGCGACGTGGTCGGCCACGACCTCGACGCCGCCGGGGGCATGGCGCAGGTCTGCAACATGCTGCGTGCCTACGCCTGGCTGCAGCACGAAGCCCCGAGTGCGGTGGTGGGCCGGCTGGACCAGGCGGTCACCCGCATCGGGATGGTGCCGCTTGCCACCGTTGTCCTGGCCCACGTCGCATGCTCACCGGACGGCGCGTGGCGGCTGCGCTGGACCAACGCCGGCCACCTCCCACCGCTGCTGGTCGAACACAACGGGCGGGCCCGCTTCCTCAACGGCGGGCACGACATCTTGCTGGGCACCGGCTTCGCTCCCGCCCGCACCGACGCCATCGCCGAGCTGCCGCCGGACTCGACGCTGCTGCTCTACACCGACGGGCTGATCGAATCCCCCGCCCGTTCCCTCGACGAAGGGATGAACCGGCTGCTTCGCCAGGCCGCGGCACTGGCCCAGCATCCTCTCAATCCGCTGTGCGACCTGCTGCTGCACCGTGTCCGCCCCGCCGACAACGACGACGACGTCGCCCTGCTCGCCTGCCGGGTGTCGCCCAGGGACTGACCGGCCGGCGCTGTGGCCTGCGCAGCGCGGCGGGGTCGGAGCCTGCCTGGCGGGCCAGGCGGGCGTGCAGGTCCTGGTCCGTGACGGGCACACGGACCAGGGCGCGGCAGGGCGCGCGGCAGTGCTCAGCTGCCGGTTCCGGCCCGGGTGTGGCGGCCTGCGGGCCGGGGGCCGTGCCAGTCCAGACATACAACGGTGGCATCGTCCCGAAGGTGTCCGCCGCAGGCTTCGGTCACCGCCTGGGCCAGGGTGCGGACCACCTCGCGGGGGTGTGCGCCGGCGGTGTTGCGGATCACGTCGGGCAGGTCGAGGGATTCGGCTTGGCGTTCTTGCATGCCGTCGGTGTAGAGCACCAGACGGTCGCCCGGAAGCAGGTCGAGGTCCTGAACCCGGTAGGGGCCGGGTGCGTGGATGCCGAAAGGCAGGTCGACGTGCAGGCGTACCCGGCCGACCGTGCCTCCGCGCAGGCGCAGGGGCCATGGGTGGCCGGCGTTGACGAGCCGTGCGCCGGACCCGTCGAGCGCGATGCGCACGAGCTGGCCGGTGGCGTGGGTGTCGCGGCCGTGGTCGAGCAGGGCCTGATTGGTCCGGCGGGCTTGTTCGGCCAGGTCCTTCTCGGCGCGGCGGGCGCCGCGGGAGGCGTTGACCAGGAGAGTGGCCATGAGGGAGGCGTCGACGTCATGCCCCATGGCATCGGTGATGGACAGGTGCACGGTGTCATGGTCGAGGCAGTAGTCGTAGGTGTCCCCGGCGATGGCGTCGGACGGCACCAGGGCGCAGGCGAGGGTGAACTGGGGGGCCTCGCAGGAGGGCGCCGAGGGCAGGAGCTGGCGCTGGATCTCCGCGGCCAGGGTGAGCGGCGTGGTGCGCTGACCCCAGTGGTAGAGGTCGGTGAAGCGGCGGTCGGTGACGATGATGTACGCCAGCGCGTGCGCGGCCTGCTGGACCTGCTCCAGCACTTCCTGCGTGGGACGGGGCAGGAACAGCTCCAGTACGCCGATGGTGTCGCCCCGGTTGGTGACCGGGGCGACGACCCGCTGCCCGTGTCCGTTGCCGGCGGCCTGCACCAGCTTCTGGGTACGCAGGACCTTGTCGTAGATGCTTCCGGTCAGGGGAATCCGGTCGGCACGTCGGCCCTGCTGGGTGGCGGCCTCTTCACTGATCCGCACCATCTGCCGGCCAACGATGTCGACCAGCAGGAAGGTCACGTACCGCGCACCGAACCGGTCCCGCAGATTCTGCGCGACCATGTCCACGGACCGCACCGGCGCCGCGTCCTCGGCTGCGGCCAGAAGTTCGGCCAGTCCGATCCGATCATTCATGATCATCTTCTCCCAGTGTGTTCTTGCGCGCGCCTGCCTGGCCGCGGACAACCATCCCCGTCGATCGGCCGTCGCGGCCCGCCGGGCGCGGGGAGCCGGACCCCTTCGGGCGGAAGCCGAAACGGGTGGGGTCGATGCCGTTGTTCTTCCATCGGCTGCGGTGAACACGCCGCCGGGGAGCACGGAAGCACCACATTCCCGGCACGGCCTGGCACACCGGGCACCGGCCTCGCCTGCGGGGATCGGGCGGCTGCCGGCGGCTGCGCCGGATCGTCATGGGTGTCCCGTACCGTCCTCGCACCGGCTGCTCCCTTCCCCAGATCGGGCACGTCCAACGAACGCCCTGACCAGGAGTTGCCCGCCGTGAGGCCAAGCGGGTGACCCACACCCCGGCGAGGACCCGGCTCTGGGCCGGGGTCCGGTCCCGGCCCCTGGACTTGTGCACGGTGGGACAACGACATCGCAGGTGGTTTCGTCGCTCTCCCCCCGGCGCGACCGGCGTTCCGGTACGCCGTCACCCGCAGCACGCCTGGCGTGCGCGGACAGGACGCGGCGGGCGGGGCGGCCGGTCCCCGTGGTCAGCCGATGACGGGGCGTTCCTCGGGGTGCTGGAAGCGGCGGGTGCGTTCACGCAGGGCGAGAGCGGAGACCAGGGTGATGGGACCGAGGCGGCCGACGAACATCAGCACGATGATGATCACCTCACCGGCCGGGGGAAGCTCGGTGGTCAGCCCGGCGGACAGGCCCACGGTGCCGAAGGCGGAGACCGCCTCGAACAGCACGACGTCGAAGCGGTCCTGGACCATGGCCAGCAACGCGATGGTGGCCAGTGTCACCAGCCCTACCCCGAGCAGGGCCACGGTCAGGGCCTGGCGCAGCACGTGGGGGGCGAGGCGGCGGTGGAAGGCACCGGAGTTCGGCTCGCCGCGCACCTCGGCGAGGATCGCGGCCCCGAGGACGGCGAAGGTGGTGACCTTGATGCCGCCGGCGGTGCCGGCGCTGCCTCCGCCGATGAACATCAGCACACAGGTGACCAGCAGCGTGGCGTGCCCCAGGGCGGCGATGTCGATGGCGTTGCAGCCGGCGGTGCGGGCCATGGCGGAGTGGAAGAAGGCATTGAGAATCTTGCCGGGCACGTCCATCGGCCCCAGTGTCCCGGGGTTGGTCCATCCCAGTCCCAGCGTCGCGGCCGTCCCGGCCGCCAGCGGGACGGCGGTGGTGGTGGCGGTGAGCTTGATGTGCAGCGACCAGTTCCGGCTGCCGGTGGCGGGCGCGGTGCCGCAGCATCTCGATGATCACGGGGAAGCCGATACCGCCCAGAATCACCGCCGCGGCCACCGGGAGAGTGATCCAGGGGTCGGTGGCGTAGCGGACCAGGCTGTCGGGGTACAGGCCGAAGCCGGCGTTGTTGAAGGCGGAGACGGCGTGGAAGACCCCGAGTACAGCGCGTCGCCGAACGGCTGCCCGTAGCCCAGGCGGAAGCGGGCGGTCAGCAGCACGGCGGTGACGCTCTCGATGACCAGGGAGATCAGGGCCACCCGGGAGACGACACCGCGCACGTCGCCCAGTCCGAGGGTCTTGGTCTCCGCCTGGGCGGTCAGCTGCATCCGCAGCCGCAGCTTGCCTGCGATCAGCAGGGCCAGCAGTGAGGCCATCGTCATGATCCCGAAACCGCCCACCTGGATCAGCCCCAGGATCACACCCTGGCCGAAGCCGCTCCAGTACGAGCCGGTGTCCACCACCAGCCCGGTCACACACCGCCGACGTCGCCGTGAACAGCGCGTCCACCAGCCCGGTCGCCTCACCGGACTGCGAGGACGCCGGCAGCTCCTGCGCCGTCACCGACAGGTGCCGGTTTTTCCGAAAATGCCTCCCGTGCCGTGTCCCCCGGGCGGGAGGGCCCGTTGAGCACAGCGGATCGTTGCCGTGCCTGCTCTGGAGGTTGCTGTGCTGCATGTACGTACCGCCCCGGCGGTGGCCCTGACGGCCGTGGCCGTTGCCGTGTCCGCCGCGGGAGGCGCCCAGGCGACCTCCATCGTCGGCGCCGGCAACGGGGCCTGGGACAACACGTGCGTGAACCGCAGCGGCACGCCGACCGCCGCCACCGCCACCACGGACGGCACCGGCCTGCTCAACAGCCTGATCCTGACCCTTCCCGGCAGCGGACCGGCCAACCAGTGCGGCAACCTGGGCTTCCAGGCCACCGAGGAGACCACCGTCGTCAACGACAACGACCTCGTCGACGTCGACGAGACCCTCAACAACCTGTCCACGAACGTGCTCGGTGTACAGGTCGATGACAACAACCTGGCGCTGCTGCAGTGACCCCGTCATGTTTTTCGCAGTCCTGCACCAGGGAGGTCCGGTCACCGCCTGGCGTGGCGCCATGTGCGGCCGGTTACGGGCGGCAGGTCTGCATGACGCAGCTGCCCGCGTAGGGCTCCGACACCGCACCGAAGCCATGGGGAGCGCGATGTTCGACACCAGCGACCTGGGCGTTTTCCGGGCTTGGACGTCGGCCAGCACGCGCATCACGGCCACGGGCTCGCCCTTCCGGGCGTGCGTGACACGGCAGCGTGGTCTCGTGGCTGAGGACACGGTGGTGGCCAGCATGCGGCTCATCGCGGCCGGCACCGAGGGCTCGGCCCGGTAGAAGACCCGGGTGCCGCGCCACGCCCGCCGGCCCGCCGGCCCGCGTAGGCGTCTGCGGCGTGGGTACCCGGTCGCCATGGCATCGCTGATCCCGCAGGAGGCGGTGCGCCTGTCACCCCTGCGTATGCGCTGGTGCCGGCTGGCGTTCGTGCACTGGCCCTTCGAGCCGGCCGCGGTCCAACGGCTGCTCCCGAGCGGGCTGCTGGTCGAGGAGTACGACGGGCGGGCCTGGGTCGGCCTGACGCCGTTCGTGATGACGGACATACGGCCCGCCGGCATGCCGGCTGTGCCGGCGGCACGGCGGCTGGCCACGCTCCTGGAGACGAACCTGCGCACCTACGTGCGTGGTCCGGACGGGCGTGACGGCCTGTGGTTCCTGTCCGTCCACGCGTCCGGCGCCGTGGTGAGCATGATGGCAAGGGCGAGCACAGGCGCCCCCTACCACCTGGGCGATCTGAGCGTCACGGAGCACGGCGGGGTGCTCGCCTGCGCCGGCAGCCGGCGCGGCGGCGAGCCGTTCTACCAGCTGCGTATCCGCCCCGGTGACCCGATCGACCCCTCGGACTTCGACGTGTGGTTGACCACCCGGTGGCGGGTCTACACGCGGCGCTGCGGAATGCTGCTGCGTACCCCGGTGTGGCACGAGCCGTGGCCGCTGTGCACGGCGTCGGTCGAGGAGCTCGCCGAGACCGTTACCTCGGCGGCCGGCCTGCCCCGGCCGGCCGCCGAGCCGATCGCCCACTACACGCCCGGAGCCGGCCACGTCCGCATCGGCCTCCCGCGACCAGCCGCCGCGCGGCACTGACCGCCGCCTGCCGGCCGCGCCGGAAACTCGTCGAGGCCGCAGCCGGATGCCTGCCGTTGACGCGGCCGGTACCCCTGGCCGGTCCCCGTTTCACCGGCCGCAGCCGCCCACCGAGCCGGGATGCCGTGGCCGCCACGGGGTGCAGAACAAGCAAGGCCCGCGGCGTGACCGGACGGCGGCCGGAGGGACAAGAAGCGGCCCGGGGATTCCGGCGGCTGTGTTACCCGCGGAGGGGAGACCTGCTCCCTCCACATGATTCCCAGGCAGCCATGTCAAGCCGGTGAGGCCCGCTGCGCACCGGAACGCCGGTCGCGCTGGGGACCGTCACTGGCCCCTCACCGCGCGCCCGGACTGGCCTGACCAGCCTGGGCACAAGTTCACTTCTGGAAAACCTTGAGATCCCCTTGCTTTCTGTTCGCATGGGCGGGGTTCCCATCTTCGGAAATCCTCCTAGAGTAATTCCCGGCGCAAGGAGTCCTTGCAGAGGAGAATGATGAAGAAAATACGCCAGGCGACGATTGGGGCCTTAGTGGCGACTCCGCTGTCGCTCGGTCTTGCTCTGGCCGGCCCGGCGCAGGCGACCGCGGCAACTGCCCTGCCTCGCTGCACGGACTGGTCGCAGCACACCTACGCGAACGGTAATCACTACATCTACCCCTCCACCTGGCACCAATCGAAGAACGCCGATTGCACACTTCGGCCAGGGGATGCAAACCCCGGGGTATTCGTCCTCCAGGACACGCTGAACCGCTGCTACGGGGCGAAACTCACCCTGGATGCAATCTACGGCCCCAAGACCAGGGAAGCTGTGCTCAAGGTGCAGGTCAGGCACAAGATCAGCCAGGACGGCATCTACGGCCCGGAGACCGCCGGGGCCATGGACTGGCCGCTCCGGAGCCCCGACGGGAAGACAGTGGGCTGCTACACCTGACGTGACCCCCGTTTCGGGCGGATCCGGGGTCGGCGCGGCTGTCGGTGAACCTGTGAGACCGGGCCGTACTTGCACGAGTCCCAGGATCGCCACATTGTTGTCGTCGGCCTGTACACCCAGCACGTCGGTGGGGAGGCTGTCGAGCGTGTCCTCGATCTCCTCGGCGGCCTGGAGGCCGAGGTTCCGCACTGGTGGGCCGGTCCGCTGCCGGGCAGACGGCCAGGACGAGGCTGTTGAGCAGGCCGCTGCCATTCGTGGTGGCGGCGGGTGTGCTGTTGCCGTTCGTACAGGTGTTGTCGCAGGCGCCGTTCCCGGCCCCGACGACGGAGGTCGCCTGAGCACTGCCCCCGCCGGACAGGGCACCGGCCACGGCCGCCAGGGCCACCACAGGGCCACCACAGGGCCGGTACGCACCGCAGCACAGCAACCTGCACAGCACGAGGACAGAACACTGCAGACCGTCGTCGTCCCGGGCACCGGGACGCTCGATGTCGTGGTCCCGTCCCTGGCCCGTTCGCTCGCCGCCGTCCACGGACGGCGCCGGGCCCTGGAAGCCCGGATCGAGGCCCTGCCGGAGACCTGCCCTCTTCACCCGGTCCTGACGTCGATGCCCGGCGTCGGCGTCAGGACCGCCGCCACCTTGCTGGTCACCGTCGGCGACGGCACCGGTTCTCTCTCCCCCCCCCCGCCACCCACCTGGCCTCCTACGCCGGACTGGCCCCGGCCACGAAATCCTCGGGCGCCCCGGCCCGAGCCAAGGTGTCCACGGCAGCGCCCTCCCGGGCCAGCTCCCCTACCTTGTCCTGCCCTCGGTGCCGGGGCCGGGTTCGTCGGGGGGCGGGGTGGCCGGCTTTCAACAACCGTTCCTCGGCCGGGCCTGTCCCGTCGCCATCGGCTTTTGCTGTTGGCGTGCGGCCGGTCCGCCGGTCCCGCGGGAAATCAGCGGGTGTACTCGATGACCTGCATCATGCCTTGGTCTCCGTGCCGGAGGTTGTGGCAGTGCACCACCGACCTGCCGGTGAAGTCCTGGAACCGTACCCGGATGACGACCTCGCCGCCCTGCCGGATGCCGACCGTGTCGCGCCAGACGGGCGGGTGGAGCGGCTGCCCGTTGACCGACATCACCAGGAAGTGGTTGGTGTGCATGTGGAAGGGGTGGATGTCGTGCCGGGAGGAGTTCTTGAGGACCCACTCCTCCACATCGCCCAGGCGCACGGTGTGGTTGACGAAGTGAGGGTCGAACCGCCCCCACCGGCGGTCCCCCACGCCGGCCGAAGGATCCGCGTGGGGCGTCTCCCCGGTGCCCAGGATGCGGAAGGCGCTGGTGAACGCCCCGGTGAAGACGTTGTCATAGGTGCGGAAGTCCAGGTGCCGCCGGCCGCCCGGCTCGGGCAGCGCCGTCCGCCTGCCCGGCAGGGTCTGGGGCAGCCCCATGGGCGCGTGCCGGGGTTCGGTCACCACCGCGGTCATGAGCGGGTGGGGGACGCCGGCGGAGGTGAGCCGGTAGGTTCCCGGCTTCCCGCCCCTGACGAGGATGTCGGCCCGGCCGCCCATCGGCAGCGTCACGGTGGATTCCGCCGTGGGCTTCTCCAGGGTGATCCCGTCCTGGGCGATGCGGTGGAGCGGGTGGTCGTCCAGCGTGACCCGCAGCACCGTGACCCCGCCGGCGTTGACCAGGCGCCAGCGCTGCACCTCTCCCGATTCCAGGGTGATCGTCGGATTGAGTTTTCCGTTGACCAGGAAGGTCGACGGGGTGCGGGGGAGCACGTGCTCCGAGGTGACGTCCGGCACCTGTCCGTGCGCCAGCTTCAGCTCGCTGACGCAGACGGTCACGTCGCGCGCGGCGGCGATTTCCGGTACCCGGTCAACATCACCTTCGATGATGATCACACCCGCCATTCCCCCGAGGATCTGCACCGCGGTGGAGCCGTGGTGATGCGGGTGGTACCAGAACGTGCCGGCCGGGTGGTCATCGGGGATGTCGATGCGGCTGTGGTGGACCGGGGCGGGCAGGCCGGGCGCGGCGGCGGGAGGGAACTCCCGGAACACGTTGTCGGCGGTCCCCGACGGGTCCACGTGCAGCCCATGGGTGTGCAGGTTGAAACTGTTGAGGTGATGAGGCGTGTTGGTGTCCGCCGGCGGGCGGAGTTCGTTGGGCGGCAGCCCGTTCACCTGGGCGATCTCAAGCCGTTCTCCGGGCCGGACCCGCAGGGTCGGCCCCGGGATCGTTCCGTCGTAGGTCCTTGTCCAGACAGGTCCGACGCCGGGAATGTCGTTGTGGGCGAATCGCACGTCGAGCTGGGTGGCCAGCAGGCCGTCCCGTGACCGCCGCACCTGCGGCTGCGGGAAATCGTCGGCCGCGGTGGAGCGCCGCAGTGGTACCGGTGCCGCGGCGGCATGTCCGGCAGTGCCGAGCACCGCCGTGCCTGCCGCGGCGGAAGCTGCCTTGAGTACTTCACGCCGGGCGATTCGCCCCATGTCATCCTCCTGATTCAGGGGGTGCCACCGGCCCTGGGCTGCAGGTACGTGCCATCAGCCCTGGCTGGACACATCGGATATATCCCGGCACATTACGCATAACGGACATCACATGTCCGGATTGACTCCCCGAGGCGGCGGAACGGCCGGCAAGGGGCCGGCGGGCAGGGCGGACATCCCTCCGGTACGGGCCGGGGCGCGAACCTCTCCGATCCGGACGGCCACGGCATGGAGCGCATGACCCGCCCTCCGCCCGGCCGCGGAGGGCGGCCCGGCGGCATCGCACCCGAACGGCCCACAGTCCTCGACCGGGCGCGGGCCGTGGACGGGAGCCGGGAACGGAACGGTCAGGGACGGTGCGGACCCGCAATGGTGACCGCCCAGTGGGCCAGGGGCGAGATGGTGCCGGCGCCGGTCCAGAGCGGGTGGGAGGCGTTGGGTACGGCACCGGCGTCCGGAGCGGCCGGCTCGATCCGGCCCAGCAGTACCGGTCCGGCTCCACCGGCGCCGACCGGGACCCAGGGCGGCGCCCCGCACCCCGGAACGGGAGCGAGCGGTGCTGCTGTGGCGGCAGGTCCTGGCCGCGGTCGACGACGGGGGACTCGACCTTCTTGGCACTCCGGCCCCCCTCATTCCATACGGGTCGACCTGTATGGTAATACTGGTGGCATGAGTCGTTCCCCTGCTGGACGCGGGCGCCCCAGGGATCAGCGGTCCGGCGCCGCAATCATCGAGGCCGCTGCCGAACTGGTCGTGGAGAGCGGCTACGCGGCAATGTCCATCGGCGCCGTCGCCGCACGAGCGGGTGTCGGCAAGGACACCATCTACCGCCGCTGGTCCGGCAAGCCGGAGCTGGTCTACGAGGCGGTCTTCACCACGGCCGATACCGCGGACCTGCCGGACACCGGGACGCTGGAAGGCGACCTGGCCGCAGTGGTCCAGTCGCTGGTCGAGGAGTTCTCCACGCCGGCGGCCGCGGCGGCCCTGCCCGGGCTGCTCGCCGACTTCGCCGCCACACCGGAACTGCGCGGGACAATCCGCTCCCGGTTCCTCCAGCCGGCCAAGCAGCGGCTGATCGCGGTGTTCGACCGGGCTGCACAGCGCGGGGAGACCGGCGCGGACCTGCCGGTCGACCTCGTACTGGACACCCTGGCCGGGGCGGTCTTCTTCCACCTGGGGATCATCGGCGAACGCCCCCGGCCCGATCTGGCCCGGCGCATCGCCGCGATGGCCGCCAAGGGAATCGAGGCCCGGTGAACGGATGGCTGCTCACCGCGGGCGGCATCGCGGCGGCCACCACGGTCATCCACGTACTCGCCGGGGGGAAGTCGGTCGTCCGCCCGCTTCTGGGCAGTGAGGTGGCCGCCGAGCCCAGGCGCACCCTGCACGTCGTATGGCACATGGTCACCGCCGACCTGGTGCTCAGCTCCGTCGCCCTGCTGGCCCTCGCCTTCGCAGCCGCGCCGAGCACGGCGCTCGCGCTGTTCATCGCCGCCCAGTACCTCGCCTATGCGGTGGTGTTCCTCGTCGTCACGCTGGCCGCCGACTGGCCACGGCCGCTACTGCAGCTCCCGCAGTGGATTCTCCTGCTACCGGTCGGCGTCCTCGCCCTCGTCGGCACCAGGTGAACCGGCGCCCGCACCGGGCGACCCACCGCCCTGCAGCGGGTGCATCGGCATCGCCGGAAACGGCACCACCGAGGAAGCCGAAGCGGTCGAAGAACGATGCACCGGCTCGGCCGGCCAGCTGTTCCTCATCCGGTCCGGCTGACCGCGCCTGACGGGTCCAGCGGCCTGATCGTGACCGTGGACATCGGCGCAATGATCCGCGGTCCCCGCACAGCGGGCGCGGGGACCTCGTCCGTTCAACACTCGATGGGGTGACCTTTGCCGGTCTCTCCTTCCGCCCCTGAGGCGTGGTTGCTGGACTGGAGCAGCGAGTCACCGGTCTGCGCGTCACCGGCCTGGCGGACGCGGTCTCGTGCCTGGCGGCGCATGGCGTGGGCCGCCACCCCGCCCGGCATCGC
This sequence comes from Streptomyces sp. YIM 98790, assembly GCF_011421595.1. Taxonomy (GTDB): domain Bacteria; phylum Actinomycetota; class Actinomycetes; order Streptomycetales; family Streptomycetaceae; genus Streptomyces. The sequence goes on from NZ_WTLH01000007.1 coordinate 44,728, forward strand.
TACACCTTCCCGGTGAGGCACCGGCCCAGCGAAGGAGGAGGACATGAGTCGAGGGACGCTGAGGAAGTCCGGGATTCTTGCGGGGGTGCTCGGCGCCGTCACCGCCGCGATGACCACCGCCGCGCCCCCGGTCACTGCGGACGCCGGCGCGGCCCGGCAGCCTCAGGTCGTCAGGTGCGAACTGGTGAGGGCCGACCTGCCCGACGTCGCCGGGTTCAACTGCGACAGCACGGTGCAGGGGCCGATTGAGGACTTCATCATCCAGGGCCCGGTCAGCGTGCAGAGGTTTCACTGCGCGGTGGGGTTCGCCTCCCCGCTCTTGGTCATCGGGCAGGAGTGCGTTGAGGATTCCGCACTGGACGGCTGAGGGCCGGGGAGTGGCGGGATGCCTCTGAGCAGCGGGATCTCGTCTGACCCACCGTGGTGGGTGTCGGCGGCGGAGACACCCGTGGAGAGCGGCAGACCCTCCCCGGTCGGTGATGCGGATGGATCTTCGGCCCGTTCTGCCGTGGTCGGCAGGCGGGCCTGCCGGCTCCCCCTTCGACCGCCGGCATGTTCACCGAGACGGCCGGGCGGCGGTGCACCCGGCAGAGGGGCCGGCCCGGCACCGGGTATCCGAAGCCAGGGGGAGGCTCAGAGGTGAGCCGCGGGTTCCCCGTCACCCGCTCCTGCCGAGCTCCCCGCGAGAGCGCCGAGAAGGCGAGAGCCCTCTCGTCTCTGCGGTTGTCTGCGGTGTTCTCGGGGTCAGCGGCTTTTCGAACCAGTGGTGCGCGTAGGGCTCGACGTTGAAGGCGGGGACCTCGGTGTACCCGCTGCTGCGGTAGAGGCGAGTGGCTGCTGCCAGGGCCTTGTTGGTGTCGAGCCGCACCAGCTCGCTGCCGTGCTGCGCGGCGCGTTCCTCGAGTGCGGACAGGAGGCGCCTGGCCAGGCCGAGCCCTCGGAGGCGGGGGGAGACCCACAGCCGTTTGATCTCTGCGGGGGCTCCGGTCGGCAGCTTGACCCCACCGCAGCCCACCGGCTCGCCGTGCAGCCGGGCGACAAGGAACAGCCCGCGTGGTGCACGCAGGTCCCCCGGGTCGGGGAGCAGGCTGTTTGCGGGGTCGAAGCCGCCCTCGAACAGCTCCTGCAGTTCAGCGGTGTAGGACCGCAGGCAGTGCGCGGCGTCCGGATGGTCGGGGTCGAGCACTGTCAGGGAGACCACCGAGGCGGTCAGCAGTCGTTCGACCTCGGCCATGGCCGAGGTCAGCCGGTCACGTTGCCGGGCGCCGAGCGGGGCCAGGAGCGATGTGGCGAGCGCGTCGCTGCGGTCGTCGAGGAGGGCGCGCTCGTGCCGCCCGGCCTCGGTCAGCCGTATGGTGCGCACCCTCCGGTCGCGGGGATGGGACTCGACCACGACGAGGCCGTCGCGCTCAAGCGCCCGCAACAGGCGGCTCACGTAGCCGGAATCGAGGCCGAGCCGGTCTCGTACGCTGCGGACGTCGTGCGTGCCCCCGTCGCCGATCTCCCAGAGCAGCCGGGCCTGCCCGTAGGGGCGTGCACCGCCCAGATAGTGATCGTGGAGCACTCCCACACGCTCAGCGACCGTCCGGTTGAAGCGCCGTACCTGCTCCACCTGCTCCCTCTCCATTCTCTGACCTTAGTCAGAGAATGGAGAGGGAGCAAACTGGCCGCGTGTGCCGGTGGCACACGGCCGTGGCCGGCGGGCGGCCGTGGCGACCGCGGCGTGCGGCCGGACGGTTCTGCGGGCAGGACCGTCCGCGGCTTCCGGGTGGCCAGGGACGGCAGACGCTGTGCGCGTGCTGGAGCGTCGTCCCGGGCCCCGGCCGGCGTCTGCGCGTGGCACCCGGCCCGGCGGAAGGATCACCTCTCACGGGGAGGTCACAGGCTCGCCAGGGTGACCGGGGCCGTCGTGACCGGAATGCCGGAGCCGTCCGGCCTACACTCCGGCGGGTGGATCTCCTGGATGCCGGGCGCATCGTCGCCGGCCTCGCCCTGCTCATCGCCGGTGGCGAACTGCTGGTCCGGGGAGCTTCCGCGCTGGCCCGCCGGATCGGCATCACCTCACTCGTGGTCGGGCTCACCGTGGTCTCGGTGGCCACCTCCTCACCCGAACTGGCCGTCGCCCTCGGTGCCGTGCTGCGCGACGAGCCCGGCCTGGCGGTGGGCAACGTGGTCGGCAGCAACATCGCCAACGTCCTGCTGATCCTGGGCACTGCTGCCCTGATCACGCCGCTGCTGGTCCGGCGACGCCTGACGCGGCTGGACCTGCCGCTGATGGTGGTGCTGTCCGCGGCGCTCCTGGTGATGTCGCTGGACGGCCGGGTCGGCGCGGCGGAGGGGGCCGTCCTGCTTGCCGCGATGGCCGGATACCTGGCGCTGGCAGTGGTGATCAGCCGCCGGGAGGAAGCGGCCAGGGCGGCGAAGGAGGGCGCCCCCCATGCGGCCGGGGAGCGTCCGCCCGCGCCGGTCCCGAGATCACTGCTGCTGGTGGCCGCCGGGGTGGGGCTGCTGGCGGCCGGGGCGGAGCTGCTGGTCGAGGGCGCGGTCAACGCGGCCTCGGCCATGGGGATCAGCAGCCTGGTGGTCGGCCTGACCGTGGTCGCCGTCGGCAATTCGCTGCCCGAGCTCGCGGTCGCCGTCACCGCCGTCCGGCGCGGCGAACGCGACATGGCGGTGGGCAACGTGGTCGGCAGCAACATCGCCAACATCGGCCAGGTCCTGGGCCTGCCCGCGGTGATCTCCTGGGACGGCCTGCCGGTGCCGGCCGCGGCGGCCGCGCTGGACATCCCGCTGATGCTGGCCGCGGCGGTGGCACTGCTGCCGATCGCCTTCACCGGCTACGCCATCGCCCGCTGGGAGGGCGGCCTCTTCCTGGGCCTGTACGCCGCCTACCTCACCTACGTGCTGCTGGCCGCGGCCCGGCACGACGCACTGGACGGCTTCACCACCGTCATGGTCTGGTTCGTGTTCCCGCTGGTCGCCGCGACCCTGATCGGCCTCACCGCCCACGAGATCGGCCTGCGGCGCCGCGGCCGGGACGGCCCGCACCGCCCGGATTCCTGACCCGTCCGGGCAAGGTCGCGGCCGCCCGCCGTGCGCGTGCGGCGGCGGGCGGCCGGGCCCGGGGGGCGGCTCAGCCGTACTCCGCGCGGGCGGTGTCCACCGTCTGCACCGCCAGGGCGAGGCTGTCCTCCTCGGCACTGCCCCAGGCGTAGACGATGGTGTTGGTGTCCTCGGCCAGCTGCAGATCCGCGGGACCTATGACGACGTCATCGGTTTCCGCGAGGACCACCTCGGCCTGGACGGTGTCGGCCGGCACCTCGACGGAGGCCTCGTTCGGGTTCTCCAGGCCCTCGACGAGCGTGTCGCCACCGGCCCGGACATCGACCGCGGGGGCCGCCGCCAGGTGGCGTACGGTGAGCCGGGCGTCGCCCGAGGCGACCTCGGAGGTGTCGTTGACGAAGGCGCTCAGCCGGGGGTCACCCTCCGCGGACAGGTGCGCGGCCAGGGTGGCGTTGCCGCCCGCGGGCACCTCCACGGTCCTCCGCAGCTCCGGGTCGGCGCTGTCCGGGTCGGCGCCGGCCTCGAAGACCTCCACGTCGTAGCTGCCGGGCTCCAGGGTCATCGGTTCGGCGACGGTCCCGGGCCCGAAGTCCGAGAGGAGTTCCTCTCCGTCCGCGTACACATCGACGGTCAGGCCGGGGATGCCGTGGAAGACGGAGACCTCGGCCTGCTCGTCCTGCTGCTGCCCCGCCGCGGAGGCCGGGAGCGCCAGGGCAAGCCCCAGCGCGCACGACCCTGCGGTGGCCACGGCGGTACGTGCTGTGCGTGTGAGGGTCATCGGTCGTTCCTTCCCTGAGAGTTCCGCACCCGCGCGGGGCGCGCGGTGCGGCTCCCGTCCGTATCGCCTTCGTCACGGACGGGGGCGCTGGGAATGCGGGGCGGGGAGGCGGGCGGCCGCCGCGCGGCGAGACGGAGCGGGTGCCGGTGACGGGTGCGAGGGCGCGGCGCGTCCGCGGACGGGCCGGTGTGCGTGCCCGCGGACCCCGGCGCGGGCGGCCCGGTGCGCCGGGTCCCGCCGTCGACGGCCGGGAGGGCGGCCATGTTCGTCACTCCTGTTCCGGCCGCAGCCGCCGGTCCGACGGGTCCACGGTCCGCCTGCCACAGGAGGAGGGAGGGTTGCAAGGTTGGTGTCGCCGTTCTTGCGGTTGCCGGGTGACTGGTCAGTGGCGCGAGTACCCCGCCGGCGGTCTGTTGCACCCGGGCCCGCATCCGGTGCCGCGGCCCCGCCAGGACGCGCGGGCGGGGTCCTCGCCGCCTGCCGTCCCGCACCGCCCACCCGCACGGGACCGGCACCGGACCCGCCGCGCCGGCGGTCGGAGAACAGGCTCAGCGGGACAGCAGGGCGCGCAGCGCCTGGGCACAGGCGGCGGCCGGGCGGCCGCAGCCCGGTGGCGGCGTCAGGGAAAAGATCGGTGTCCCGCCCGCGGCTCCGGGGACACAAGGCGGCCCGCACCGCATCCCGGCCGGGCCCCGCCGGGGCCCGGCCGGGATGCGGTGCGGGCCGGGTGCGCCGCCGCGCCGGCGAAGGCTCAGAAGCCGTGCCGGCCCTCGGCCATGGCACGGATCCACGAGTCCACCTCGGACACGTAGTCCCGCTGGTCCGGGGCCTCGTGCGGCACGGTGTAGCGGTGGATCACGTCACCGCCCGGCTGGAACAGCCCGCCGCGCTTGTCGGCCTCCAGAACCACTTCGAGACCGCCCGGGTTGGCCAGGAAGGTGACCTCGAGATCATTCATCACACCCTGGTACTGCGGAGCCGCCGTGAGCTCGATCTCCTGGTAGAACGGGAGCTGCTGGCCGGTGCCGCTGATCCGGCCCGGCTCCAGGTCGGCCGACTTGAAGACGAAGCCGAGCTGGGAGAGCGCGGCCAGCACGCCCTCCTGGGAGGGCAGCGGCAGCACCGAGACCGGGTCCATGTCGCCTGCGTCCACCGCGCCCGCCACGGCGAGTTCGGTGCAAAGTCCCAGCCCNGCCCGGCTGGAACAGCCCGCCGCGCTTGTCGGCCTCCAGAACCACTTCGAGACCGCCCGGGTTGGCCAGGAAGGTGACCTCGAGATCATTCATCACACCCTGGTACTGCGGAGCCGCCGTGAGCTCGATCTCCTGGTAGAACGGGAGCTGCTGGCCGGTGCCGCTGATCCGGCCCGGCTCCAGGTCGGCCGACTTGAAGACGAAGCCGAGCTGGGAGAGCGCGGCCAGCACGCCCTCCTGGGAGGGCAGCGGCAGCACCGAGACCGGGTCCATGTCGCCTGCGTCCACCGCGCCCGCCACGGCGAGTTCGGTGCAAAGTCCCAGCCCGATGCCGAGCCGGCGCCCGTACATCTCGGTGACCGGCGTCTCCCAGGGCACCGCGATCCGGAACGGTATGGACCGCTCCTCCTCCTCGTCGAGCCGGAAAGGGCCGCTCACCGCGACCTTGTCGAATCCGACCAGACGGTGGCCCTCGTGCTCCTCGCCCTCGACCTCGAACTCGACCTCCACCCGGCCGGCGAACTCCAGGGAGACGTGCTCGATGTCGAAGCCCGATGAGCCGCCGACCATGTTGACCTGGCCGCTTATGGTGCCGCCCGGGTGGACCGCCCCCGGGGTCAGAACCGTGTCCACCTTGGGTCCGCCCACCCCGAGCGCACCGAGCAGCCGCTTGAACACCATGCCGGCGCTCACACTCCTTCGTCTGTTCCTGGACAGGTACGCAGACGGCCCCCGCACGTACACCGGGACGTCCGCCTTGCGGCGAAACCGCTGCACATCGCCCCGAACGGTCCCGCCGCCTCCGGCTCGCGCAAGCGACCCGGAGGGAACGGCGGGCCGGAGCACGATGCCGCGGCCGTGCCGCAGTATGGTCGACGGCTCAGACGTCAGGAGCGGCGTTGCGGTTCTGTTGGGCGAGAGTTCCGCCCGGATTCTCCTTGCGCGCACGAACCGGCGGATCGTGACCGGGTCCCGCTTCGTGGAGAACCGCAGTCGTCCAGGCGTCCAGGCGTGCCGGGCGGCGGAACGGCGCCTCGGTGCCGGGGCGGCACCGGCACCGGCAGGCGTGGCCGGGCCCTGCCTGCGGCAGAACTACCACCCCCTCGGCGGCGTGTGTCTGCGGCAGCGCGGCGGGCGGGTTCCCTCGCGCGGCCCCGCCTCAGAACTGGAGCGCGGCATAGAGGCAGGCGGCGAACAGAAGCGACGAGGCGACTCCTCCGGCGAGACGGTTGCGCACCATCCTCGGGGTGACCGGCCAGAGAGCTGCGATCCGTGGGGTGCGAGGGTCGAAGACAATCTCTGTCTTCTCACCGATTGCGGGAGTCGGCCCGGGCCTCACCGGGCCGGTCAGCACGTGGCGGTTCCCGGCCCCGTCGTAGTACTCGAGTACCGCGCACACCCCCGAACGCGGGTAGCTGTGCCCGATACAGGTGGCCGCCCCCCGGACACCTTCCCGTTGCAGTCGGCGCAGGTCACGGGACTTCCAGAAGGAGAAGCGCAGGAGACCGGCCCATATCCCGACCAGCGCCAGCACCAGGAACGTCTTCACGAGAAGCTTCACAACGCCGGGATCGTAGCAATCGGGTGCCCTGACGGCACTCGTTGCGGCAGGCGGCCACCGCAAGGCCGTGCCGGCGACGTGCGCGTGGCCGCCGGTTCGGGCGGCCCTCGCCGAGCTGCCCGGCACGGCGGAAGAGTCCGGGTGCCGGCCTCGTCAGGGTTCCTCCGGAGGCTGCCCGGCGAGCAGGTTCCTGGCCTCCTCGGCCCACGGCTCGCCGGCGACGACGTCATAGCGGGCGGCCACGATCTGGCTTCGCGAGGTGAAGTCCCGCCCCGAACCGGAGAAGACGTGGCCGGCGAACCCGAAGACGGCGCCGAAGGCGGCACCGTACAGGAGCGCGCTGAACATGATCACGGCGACGTCGTCCGCGTCGGCGGCGAAGATCGACAGCAGCAGACCGATCAGCAGACCGAACCAGGCGCCCGCCGCCAGTCCCGCCAGGGTGGCCCGGCCACGGGTGAGCCGCCCCAGGACGGTCTCGACCATGCGCAGGTCGGAACCGATGATCGCGGTCTCCTCGACCGGGAACTTCCGGTCGGAGAGCAGGTCGACCGCACGCTGCGCGTCCTCGTAGGTGGTGTACGAACCGACCACGGGGCGGGAGTCCGCCCTCGGTGGCTGCTGAGTCATCGCCGACAGTCCCTTCCTCGATGCCGGTGTCCCCGCCCGCGCCGCACCCCGGAGGCAGGCCGGCCGGCGCCGGGCGGCCTGCCGGGAGGTGTGTCCCGGGTGCCCAAGCGGCGCCCGGTGCACACACCGCTGTCCGGCCGGGCGCCCGGAGAGAGGTGCGGGCACACGGCCTGTGCCCGTGGCGGGGCCATGAGGGATGCGCGGACCTGGCGCCGTTCACCCTGCTGAGGACACGGGCCGGGGCGCCGGCGCGGCACCGGCGAGAGCGACTGCCGGCTCCGAGTATGCGGGTCGTCATGCAGGGTGATGCCGGGGGCGCTGGGCGCTCCCCCGGGCGGCTCCGGCTCCCGCCGGCGGAGGCAGGGGCCGATACGGGTGGCGGTCCCTCCCGGCCATGGTGTTCGTGGCCGGGAAGGACGGCCGGTGGCATCGGCGGATCGTCAGCAGATGACGTGTACGGCGTCCGTCCTGTTGTCCGCCGACGCCGGGAGGTTGAACGCCTGACCGGGATCGGCGTGCACCAGATGCTCCCACGCGCTGCCGTTCCAGTTGGCCAGGTTCACCCGGTGGCTGGTGCGGTTGTACACGGAGGTGGCCCGGTCGCCCAGGCCCTGCAGGCCGATGTTGTCGAACCAGCACCCGTCGGTCGCGGCATAGAACCGTCCGACTCCTCCTGCGTGGTCGTACAGGCAGATCCAGCCCTGCGGGCAGTCCCAGGCGGCGGCCGCGCTCGCCGCGGCCGGGGCGGGTGTCAGGGCGAGACCGGCCGCGATTGCGACGGTCGTCAGAAGGCCCCCCGAGCGGAGGCGCCTGCCCGTGTGTGCCATGTGCATTCCGTTTCTGTGCGGTGTCCGGCGCGGGACGCGCACTGGCGCAGATCCCGCAACTGTCGTCTGTGAACGCTCCGCGCCGGACTCCCGTACGGCCCCGGGGCCGCCCGCGGTGAAGGCACGGAAGCCATCCGCAGGCGCACGTCACAGCGAACACACGCCGGAGCACTCCGTCCGCGCCCCCGGACGGCCGGGCATCACGCGGTCGGCTGCTGCCCGCCGGGGGCCTGCCCGGCCCGGCTCCGCTCCCGCGGGTCGCAGGGGCAGCCGGAAAAGCCGGTGCTTCGCCGATGCCGGTGCTGTGAGAATGGAGCACCTGCCGCCCGACAGCCCCTGCCACGGGCCACGGGCCGCCTGCGGACTGGATCACTGACAGCGGGAGGGGCGCACAGCATGGTCAGCGCACAGGCACTCGTCGGTATCTCTCTCGTGGCGCTGGGCCTGGTGCTCACCCCGGGACCCAACATGATGTACCTGGTGTCACGGTCGGTGGTGCAGGGGCGGCGGGCCGGCCTGTTCTCCCTGCTGGGCGTCGCGGCCGGGTTCTTCGTCTATCTCCTCGCGGCCGTGGCGGGTATCGCCGCTCTCTTCGCTCTCGTACCGGCCCTCTACACGGCCGTGAAACTGGCCGGCGCCGCCTACCTCGCGTATCTCGCCTGGACCACTCTCCGGCCCGGGGGCCGCTCGGCCTTCGACCCGCAGCCGCTGCCTCCGGACCCGCCGCGGAGGCTGTTCGCCATGGGGCTGATCACCAACCTGCTCAACCCGAAGATCGCCATCCTCTACATTTCGGTCCTGCCGCAGTTCGTGGACCCGGACCGGGGCTCCGTGGCCGGGCAGAGCCTGCTGCTCGGCCTCGTCCAGATCGCGATCGCCGTCACGGTCAACGGCGTCATCGCTGTCACGGCCGGTTCCGTCGCCTCCTTTCTCCGGAACCGGCCGCGGTGGCTGCGTGTCCAGCGTTACCTCATGGGAGGCGTGCTCGCCGGCATGTCGGTGCACGTCGCCAGGGCGTGACGGGTCGTTGCCCCCGGTGCCGGGTCCGTCGCGGGCGTCAGGGCATCACAGGCTCGCCCGCGACGCCCGCGACAGCCGCGTCGGTGACGTCGGCGCTGCTGCCGGTCGCCGTGCCGCGCCGCCGTTCCGCGGCCGTTCGGCCGGGCCCGTACCCCCGGCCGTGCGGCGGGCCGGGCCTCTCAGGTGCCGCCGGTCCGGGCGAGCACCGGTTCCCGGTCCAGCACGATGCCGAAGTGGCGGCGATAGGCCTGAAGCACCGCCGCCTCGTGGGGCAGTTCCTCCTCGCTGTGCTTCTCGCCGACGGTGCGTTTCAGGGTCCGCCCGCTGAGGGTGATCCGGCCGTCGGCAGTGGTCCGGGAGCACACCAGCCCCTGGGTGAAATGGCTCGACGGCGAGGTCCGGTTGTACCAGCAGCCGCCCTCGAAGTCCGCCAGTTCGCGCGGGCGGGTCTCCAGCCGGTACTGCGGCGTGCCGTTCTTGAACACGTCCAGGTCGCCGTGCGGGCCCTCGCGCAGCAGGAACACCCCGGCGGTGTCCCGCTGCTCCTCCCGGCTGTCCAGCAGCACCGGCCCGTCGGAGAACGCGCCGAAGCCGACGTCCGCCAGCCACGGTCCCGAGCCGTCCACCGGCTCCACCCGCAGCGCAAGGTGGTCGAAGGGGATGCCGGGCCGGGTCTCGTCACCGCTGTCGAAGACCCGGGCGGCCAGCAGCCGCACACCGAAGCCGAGGGCCCGCAGCAGGGCGGCGAAGGCGCCGTTCAACTCGTAGCAGAAGCCGCCGCGGTGCCGGGTGACCACCTTCTCCACCAGTGCCTTCTCGCTGAGCTCGATCTCCTCACCGAGGTGGATGGAGAGGTTCTCGAAGGGCACGGTCCGCAGGTGGCGCCGCTGGAGGTCCCGCAGCGCCCCGGCCCCGGCCACGGCCGGCCGTGCGGCGCCGATCCGCTCCAGGTAGGCAGTCGTCATCGTCTCGTCCATGCTCCCATTACCTCCCGCGGCCGGCCGTTCCGCATCGGCCCCGGGCACCGGCCGGGGGCCTTCCCTGGGCGTAGGTCCGCAGCCCGTGCCGCAGCCCGTGCCGGCCCCGGGGCACGACGGCAGTCGGGGCCCAGGGGACCGTCGCGGCCCGCTCCCGCTGTGCGGCCACGGCCCGGTGGCGGAGCCGCACCCCGGTGCGGCAGGGCGGAGCACGGGCCGGAACCGGGCTCTGGCATGCTGCCACCGGGCTCGGGGCCCGGAGGGAAGGACTGTCGCGGATGGACACCGGGGAGAAGCAGGGCGCGGAACCGGCCGGAACGGGGGCCGCCGAAGAGGCACGGGCCGCGGTGGCCGCGGTGTGGCGCATCGAGTCGGCCCGGGTGACCGCCGGGCTGGCGCGCGTCGTCCGCGACATCGGCCTGGCCGAGGAACTCGCCCAGGATGCGCTGGTCGCCGCGCTGGAGCAGTGGCCGCGGGACGGCATCCCGCGCAACCCCGCCGCCTGGCTGATGACCGTCGGGAAGCGCCGGGCCATCGACCTGCTGCGCCGCCGCGACCTGCTGGACCGCAAACTCGCCGGTCTCGGCCCGCTGCTGGAGGCACAGCAGCCCGGTCCGGAGGACGGGGAACTGCCCGGCGAGCGGATCGAGGACGATCTGCTCCGTCTGGTCTTCACCGCCTGCCATCCCGTGCTCGCGCCCTCCGCCCGGACCGCGCTCACCCTGCGCCTGCTGGGCGGACTGACCACCGGGGAGATCGCCCGGGCCTTCCTGGTCCCCGAGCCGACCGTGGCGCAGCGGATCGTCCGGGCGAAACGCGCCCTGGCCGATGCGGATGCCGGGTTCGAGACTCCCGGCCCGGCCGAGCGCCCGGCCCGGCTGGCCTCCGTGCTCGAGGTCATCTACCTGATCTTCAACGAGGGCTATTCCGCCACCGCCGGGCAGGACTGGCTGCGGCCGGAGCTGTGCGCGGACGCGCTGCGGCTCGGCAGACTGCTGGCCGGGCTGATGCCCGCCGAGGCCGAGGTGCACGGCCTGGTGGCGCTGATGGAGATCCAGGCATCGCGCACCGCCGCCCGCACCGGCCCGGACGGTGAGCCCGTGCTGCTGCTGGACCAGGACCGCGGCCGGTGGAACCGGCTGCTGATCACTCGCGGCCTGGCCGCCCTGGAACGCGCCGAATCCCTGGCGCCACAGCGCGGTCCCTACACCGCGCAGGCCGCCATCGCGGCCTGCCACGCCCGCGCGGCCGCGGCCGAGGACACCGACTGGGCCCGCATCGCCGGGCTGTACGCCGAACTCGCCCGCCGCTCCCCCTCCCCGGTCGTCGAACTCAACCGGGCCGTCGCCGTCTCCATGGCGTCCGGGCCGGCGGCCGGCCTGGAACTGGTCGACGCGCTGCGGGACGATCCGGCACTGCGGCACTACCATCTGCTGCCCAGCGTGCGCGGCGATCTGCTGGCCAGGCTCGGCCGGCACGACGAGGCCCGCACCGAATTCGAACGGGCCGCGGACCTCACCCGCAACGAGCGGGAGCGCACCCTGCTGCGGGAGCGCGCCGCGGCCTGCCGCTCCGGCGGCTCCGCCGGCGTCTCCTCGGGCCGCTGACCGCGCTTCTGGACGGCAGAGCCGCGGCACGGGGGCCGGCCTGTGTCCGTCGTCGCAGGCCGGAGCGGTCTCCATGCTCCGCGGAAAAAAGTCCGGGAAAAATCCCGGCCCGCTGTCGATACCGGGCCCGGCCGCTCGACGCACTCAGGAGAGAGCGCCGCGGGAGAACACGCGGCCCGCCCGACGAGCGACAAGGATTCCGAGATGACCACCCGCACCGCCCCCGTCCCCGCCCCCGCTGCCGCCCGGGTCCTCGCCGCGGTCCCGGCCCGTCCCTCCGCCCGGGGCCTGCTGGCCGCCGGTGCGGCGGCCGGCCCGCTGTTCACCACGGTCGCCGCCGCCCAGGTGCTCACCCGCGACGGCTTCGACCTCGCCCGCCAGCCGCTCAGTCTGCTCAGCCTGGGCGAGCTGGGCTGGATCCAGATCGCCAACTTCGTCGTGGCCGGGCTGCTCTCCGTGGCGGGCGCGGCCGGGCTGCGCCGCGTCCTGGCCCCCGGCCGGGCCCGTGCGTGGGCGGTTTCCCTGGTCGCCGTCTACGGCGCGGCACTGGCGGCGGCCGGGATCTTCGTCACCGACCCCAGCATGGGCTTCCCGGCCGGGGCACCGGAGGGCCCGGCGGAGCAGCTCAGCACCAGCGCGATCCTGCACGGCGTCGCCGCGCCGGTGGCCTACCTCGCCCTGGTCACCGCCATGTTTGTGCTGGCCCGGATCTTCGCCCGGGACGGCCACCGGAACCGTGCGGCCTGGAGCGCCGCGGCCGGCGCGGCCGTGGTCGTGATCATGGCGGTGCCGCACCACGACTCGATCTCCTGGCGGATGGCCATCGGCGCGGTGGCCGGCTTCGCCTGGCTCACCGCCGTCACCACCGCCCTGGCCGGTCCCCGCACCCGCCGCTGACCACCGGGCACCCGGACTCCCGGACACCCGGACACCCGGACACCCGGGCACTCTGCAGAACCCGCACCCGTACCCGCACCCACAGAATGAGGAGAACCCCCATGCGCTACATGCTGATGCACAAGCTGGACGAGTCCGTGCCGGCCAACTTCGACCCGAGCCCCGAGTTCATGACCCGGATGGGCGCCTTCATGCAGGAGGTGGGCCGCGCCGGAGTGCTGCTGGCCGCCGAGGGCCTGCTGCCCAGCTCCGCGAGTTCCGCCCGGATCACGGTCGCCGACGGCAAGCGGACCGTCACCGACGGCCCGTTCACCGAGACGAAGGAACTGATCGCCGGCTTCGCGCTGATCGAGGTGCGTTCCAGGGAGGAAGCCGTGGAATGGGCCTCGCGTTTCGCCGACGTCTTCGAGGCCACCGGCACCGAGGTGGAGATCGACGTCCGCCGGGTCTCCGAGGGTCCCGCAGACCCTGCCTGAGTACCCTCCGCCCGCCGGGGCCGTCCCGCCGAGGACGGCCCCGGCGGCCGTGTCCGGGGCAGGACACCGGGCAGTCCCCGGGTCTGTCCACCGGTCCCCACGGTCGGCAGCAGCCCGGAGCAGCCGGCTGAAGCCGCAGGGCGCCGGGCGTACCCCCGAAACATGAAGTATGTCTGTGCGCTTACCCGATGGGGTGGTTCCGGTGAGCGGCGTGTTGGCGTGGCCGCGCCGCCGGGCACCTTCTCCCCTGCCGGTCCCGGTCGAGTGACCCCGGTGCCCCGCTCCCGGACGAGTGGCGGCGCGACGAGCCTTGCGGACCGGTGGAAGGGGCAGTGATGACAGGTCGCGTGACGGAAGGCGGGCTTGAACACCTGCTCGACAACGCGCTGAGCACGATCGGCACCGGCACCCCGTGGACGGTCACCACGGACGGGATGTGGTGCCGGGTGACGCCCGGCACCGGGGAACTGCGCGAACAGGGCTGGAAGCTGCACCTGTCGGCGACGGCCGCGTCGGCTCCGACGGTGCTGGAACGGGCGCTCGGCGTTCTGCTGAGCGAGGACTCGGCGTTCAAGTTCGCCCGGTCACTGGACCAGGTGACCACCCTCAACGCCCGCAGCACCCCCCGGGGCAACTCGGGGAAGTTCCTCACCGTCTATCCGCGCAGCGACGAGGCCGCGGCCCGCCTCGCGCGGGATCTGCACCGGGCCACCTCCGGGCTCGCCGGTCCCCGGATCCTGTCCGACCGGCCCTACACGGCGGGAAGCCTGGTGCACTACCGCTACGGCTCCTTCGTCGGCCGGCGGCGGCTCTCCGAGGACGGCCTGATGGTGTGGTACGTCCGGGATCCGGACGGCAATCCGGTGGAGGACAAGCGGACCGGCGAGTACGTGCCGCCCCCCTGGGCGGTCTCCCCGTTCCCCGAGGAGCCGGGGGTGCCCGTCAAGCCGCCCGCTCCCAGGGGCCCGGTCATGCTGGGCGGGCGCTTCGCGGTGCGGGAGGCGATCCGGCACACCAACAAGGGCGGGGTCTACCGGGGCACCGACACCCGTACGGGGGCTCCGGTGGTGATCAAGGAGGCCCGGCCGCATGTGGAGGCGGACGCCTCCGGCCGGGATGTCCGGGACTGGCTGCGCGCCGAGGCCCGGATGCTGCAGAAGCTGGCGGGCCTGGGGCTGGCCCCGGAGGCACTGGCGGTGTTCGACCACGGCCAGCATCTCTTCCTCGCGCAGGAGGAGGTGCCGGGAGTCACGCTGCGCACCTGGACCGCGGAGCACTTCCGCGACGCCGGCCCGGACCGCTACCGCGCCGACGCCCTGGCCCTGGTCGGCCGGCTGGTGGACCTGGTGGCCGCGGCCCATGCCCAGCGCTGCGTCCTGCGGGACCTCTCCCCCGGCAACGTCGTGGTCCGCCCGGACGGCGCACTGCGTCTGATCGACCTGGAACTGGCCGTACCCGACGACGGGTCCGCCGAGCCGACCCGCCTGGGCACGCCGGGCTTCAGCGCGCCGGAGCGTCTGACCGACGCGCCGGTGTCACCCACGGCCGACTACTACAGCCTCGGCGCCACCGCATGCTTCGTCCTTGCCGGGCGCGTTCCGGAGCTGCTGCCCGAGGAGCCCGCCGACCGGCCCGCCGACGAGCGCATGGCCGCCTGGCTGGGGGCCTGCGCCGGACGGCTGCGGCTGCCGGACGGCGTGGTGACGATGCTGCTGGGGCTGCTGAGGGAGGACCCGGCCGCGCGCTGGGACCCGGGGCGGGCACGCGCGGCGCTGCGGGCGTCCGTCGCGCCACCGGTGTCCGGCCGTGGCCGGAGGGTCCCCGCCGCCGCGCGGGCGCCGGGCGACCGGCCGTCCGAGCCGGCGTCCTCCGAGCCCGCCCGGCCGGAAGCACCGGAGGGTGTCCGGGAGGCGGTGGCCGGGATCGTGGACTACCTGATCGATTCCATGACACCGGCCGACGACCGACGTCTGTGGCCGGTGTCCACCACCGCCGGAGAGACCGACCCCTGCACCGTGCAGCAAGGCGCGGCCGGCGTCCTGGCGGTACTCACCAGGTACTACGAACTCACCGGCGACCCGCGTCTGCCGCGGGTGATCTCCACGGCGGGGCACTGGATCATGCGGCGCACCGGCACCCGCCGGGCCCGGCCCGGCCTGCACTTCGGCGGCCCCGGCACCGCCTGGGCCCTGTACGACGCGGGGCGGGCCGTGGGCGACGACCGGCTCACCGGCCACGCCCTGGCCCTGGCCACGGCACCGCTGGAGTCCTCCCCCAGTCACGACATCACCCACGGCACCGCGGGCAGCGGACTGGCCGCTCTCCATCTGTGGGAACGCACCCGGGACGCGCGCTTCGCGGAGCTGGCCGTGGCAGCCGCCGACCGGCTGGCCGCCGCGGCCCGCCGCGAGCCCGCCGGGGTGAGCTGGGCGGTACCCGCCGAGGCCGTCTCCCGGCTGGCCGGCAAACGCCACCTCGGGTTCGCCCACGGAGTCGCCGGCATCGGATGCTTTCTGCTGTGTGCCGCAGCGGTGTCGGACCGCCCCGCTCACCTGGAGCTCGCCGTGGACGCCGGAGAGCAGCTGCTGGCCCGGGCCGTGGTGGCAGGCGAGGCGGCCAACTGGCCCACCCAGGCCGCCGACCCGCCGACCTCCCCCTACTGGTGCCACGGGGCGGCGGGCGTCGGCACCTTCCTGATCCGGCTGCACCGGGCCACCGGCGATCCCCGGTTCGGCGACCTGGCCCGCCGCGGTACCCGGGCGGTGGCCGACCACGCCCCGCGCGCACCCCTGACCCAGTGCCACGGGCTCGCGGGCAACGGGGACTTCCTTCTCGACATGGCCGACGCCACGGGGGAGGCCGCCCACCGCTCCCTGGCCGGGGAACTGGCCCGCCTCATCCTCGCGCAGCAGGCCCGCCGGAACGGCCACGTCGTCTTTCCCAACGAGTTCGGGGACGTCTCGGCGAGCTGGAGCGACGGCGCCGCCGGAATCCTGGCCTTCCTGCTCCGGCTCCGCCACGCCTCGCCCCGGCACTGGATGGTCCGGCCCCCGGTCCCCCTCACCGCCGCCCCCTGAAGCACGGGGACCGGCCCCTGCCCGGCTCGCCCGTCGTGAGCGGCGCAACCCGCGTCGCCGACCCTGCACCCAAGGAGGAGATCATGCCCGACAAGGACCTCGAACTGCTGGCCGAGCTGCACGCACTTCCCGAGACCGAACCCGTGGAGGTCGACGGGGCGTGGAACCGCGGGACCTGCGCCTGCGTCGGCCTGCTGACCCTGCTGAACACCATCTGCATCGGCATCACCTGCTGACCGGACCACCGCAAGGAGAGCCCTCCACGACGAGCACGTGGGGGCACACCGCCGGTGCTGCCGGCCGGATGCCGGCAGCACCGGGTGCGCCGTGTCGGCGGCCGCCCCACCGGCCGGCCGGCGGCGCGCCGGCGGGGCGGTCGACTCCGTCCGGCACGACCACGTTTCCGCGCTTGTGTCCCCGGCCGACGTACCGGTGGGCTTCGACCGTACGGCGGCCGTTGCCTGTGCACGCCGCGCAGCACGAAGCGGGTCCGCCCGGTCTCGGCGCCCGCGGTGGCGACGACACCGCACCGCGGGCGCGCGGCCGGGGCGGCCACCCCGCCCGGGCCCTTGGCGGCGGCTACTCCGCGTAGGGCTGGTCCTCTCCCCGGGCGCTGTAGCCGAGGCTCCAGACGTAGCCGTCCGGGTCCGCGAAGGTGCCGCCGTATCCGCCCCACGGCAGCGGGCCGGCGGGCTTGAGGATCGTGGCGCCGACCTCCCGCGCCTCCGCCATGACCTCGTCGACCCGCGCCTCGCTGCGGACCACATAGGTGAGGACCAGCCCGCTGAAGCCGCTGCCCTCCGGGCTCGTGCCGGCCTGCTCGGCCAGGCCTTCGCGGCCGTAGAGGCCGACGGGCGAGCCGCCGTCCGGCTCGAAGAACACCGAGACGCCGTAGTCCTGCCGGACCTTCCAGCCGAGGCCCTCCGTGTAGAACCGCTTGGACCGCTCCATGTCCCGGACGCCGAGAAGAAGGGAACTCACATGGGCCTTCATGCCGTGTCTCCTTGTTCGTGCTCTGTGGATGATGCACACGTGAGTCACGCTACGAGCGGCTCCGGGACCGGCGCTTCTTCGATCCTGACCGGTTCGCAGGGCGCCGAGGACGCCCGTCACCGGGAGCCCGCGGTGGGACCCCGGCCGGGCGCGGACGGGCGCGGACGCGTCATGGCCCGGACACGGGGCGGGACCAGCGCCCGACGGGCTCTTCGGTGAGATCGTGGCAGCGGCGGCCCGGGGCGCGGATCGACGGCCCCGGCGGTCCCGGCCGCCCTGTGCCCGCCGACGAAACCCACCGCGAGGGGGAGCACTCCGATGAGCCGCCACATCCAGATCACCTTCGACGCCAACGACCCGCGGGCGCTGTCGTGCTTCTGGCGCGACGCCCTGGGCTACGTCCATCCGGCCCCGCCCGGGGTGGACCTGCCCGAGGGCGCCGACCCGCTGGCCGCGTGGGACGACTTTCTGGCACGGGCCGGTGTGCCGGAGGAGGAGCGCAACAGCAGCTCCGCCGTCGAGGACCCCGACGGGCAGGGCCCGCGGCTGTTCTTCCAGCAGGTGCCGGAGGGCAAGACCGCGAAGAACCGCGTGCACCTCGACATCCGTGCGGCTCCCGGGCTGCAGGGGGCGGAGCGGATGGCCGCGCTGGAGGCCGAATGCGACCGGCTGCTCGCGCTGGGAGCGACGCGGGTGCGCCGCCATGAGCCCGGCCTTCCGATGAGCGCCGGGTTCATCGTGATGACCGATCCGGAGGGCAACGAATTCTGCCTGGACTGAGGGACCGGCCACGCGGCCGTCGTGCCCCGGACGGCGCGGGCCTGCCGGGGCACGGCTCAGTCGCTGTCGGCCAGGATCAGGTACAGCCGCTTGCGGGTGTCGTTGACCAGGGCGATCGCCTTCTCCCGCTGCTCGGCGGTGCCCGTCGCGCACGCCTGCCGGAACGCCTCCAGCAGCGCGTCGGCGGCCTCGCGGGCCTCGTTCATCGCCTCCCAGTCGGCGCCTCGCCCGGCTTCCTCCCACGGGGCCTGCGGCCCCGCCTCGGCCTCGCGCCGCCCGGCCTCGGTGAGCATGAACAGCTTCCTGCCGCTCCGGCTTTCGCTGGTGATCAGCTCCTCGTCCTCCAGGAGGCCCATGGTCTGCTCTGCGAGGACGAGGAACACCACGCGTCCTGCGGCAGTGGACGGAA
This sequence comes from Streptomyces sp. YIM 98790, assembly GCF_011421595.1. GTDB lineage: Bacteria > Actinomycetota > Actinomycetes > Streptomycetales > Streptomycetaceae > Streptomyces. The sequence continues at coordinate 63,016 of NZ_WTLH01000007.1, forward strand.
AGCGGATCACCGCCCTCACCATGAGAGGGTGGCGAACAGCTCCTGCCCGCGTGTTCGTTGAAGTGGCTGCACGAAAGGCGGGTGCGGCTGGAGGCATAGGTGAAGAGCCCTGACATGTCCCGCGGTGCTCGTCTGGCAGCCCACGGTGCCGTTTCCACATCACTGGCGCTGTGCAGTGACCGAAGGCTGCGCGAACTCGTGAACGGAGCCACACCGGTCGGTTCCGGCATCGGCGGGAAGACGGTGCTCCTCGAAGTCGACGGAACCCCCGTCTTCGTCAAGCAGGTACCCCTGACCGATCTGGAGCGACGGCCGGAGAACGTCCACTCCACGGCGAATGTGTTCGAAGTACCCTCGTTCTGCCAGTACGGAATCGGCAGTATCGGCGGCCCGGGGTTCGGAGCCTGGCGGGAGCTGGCCGCTCACGCCATGACAACGAACTGGGTGATCGCGGGAGATTACGAGGGCTTCCCCCTGATGTACCACTGGCGGGTGCTGCCAGGGCCTGGCGGGCCACTTCCCGAGGAACTGGCCGATGTGGAACGAGCTGTCGCCTACTGGGGAGGCCGGTCGGGCGTACGCCGCCGGATCGAGGCCCTCCAGCAGTCCACGGCGAGCCTCATGCTGTTCCTGGAGTACATCCCGGACAACCTGCACGACTGGTTGGGCGTTCAGATCCGGGCCGGTGACGAGGTGGCCGGGCGGGCCTGCGCCATGGTGGACAACGAGTTGCAGGCCGGCACCTCGTTCATGAGCGCCCGCGGACTGCTGCACTTCGACGCTCACTTCAAGAACATCCTGACCGACGGCCGCCGCCTGTACTTCGCGGACTACGGCCTCGCGCTCTCTTCCCGCTTCGACCTGTCCCCGGACGAGGCCGGTTTCCACGGCCGGCACCGGAGCCACGACCGCTGCTACACGGCCTCGTACCTGGTGTACTGGCTGGTCACCGCCCTGTACGGGTACGGGTGGGACGAGCGCATGGCGCTCGTGCGCGCGTGTGCCGAGGGCGAGCGCCCCACGGGCATCCCGGAGACGGCCGCGGCGATCATCACCCGCCACGCGCCGCTCGCCGCAGTGATGTGGGACTTCTTCCGCAGGCTCCAGGAGGAGAACCGGGAGACCCCCTACCCGCTGGAGGCGATCCGCCGGATCGGACAGCAGGCGGCGACGGGGTCACAGGACCGGTGACCTGTTGGCTGCACTTCTGCGGGCAGGTGCGTTCGGAGGTCGGCGGCACAGGGCTCTCCCAGGCGGCGCGGGCGGCAGGCGGAGGAACAGAGCCGGTGGCGCCGGCCGACTGGATCTTCATGAGGTGCTGACAGATCCGGCAGGGCTCCATGAGCCGTCGTTGGTGGAGCGGCCGGCACGGCACCGGGCGGAGCAGTACCGGGCCCCGGGAACACCGGGTGGGCCGGCCGCAGGTGTCCGTCAGACCCGGCGGGCAAGGAGCCGCCGGAATGCGGCGAGGTGCCGGCCGAGCGCCGGATCCGGCGTGCCGGTCCACGGCCCTTCGAGGTCCGGCCGGCGGCACAGGACGTGCACGGTGAACGCGGCCAGCTGGTCCCGGGCGTTCTCCTCGGCCGTCACGTCCTCCCCCACCAGCCGGCGCGCCCGGTAGGCGAGATCGATGCGTTCCCGGAGCCATGCGGGCGCCGCCGGCAGGCGCCGGGCCGCCGCCTCCGGGCAGGCTCCGGCCAGCGCGGCCAGTACCGCCGCGGGCTCCCGGGCGCCGTGCCGCGCGGCGATGCGCTCGAACCGGGTCCACTCCCGCCCCACGGAACCGAGCCGCTCCCCCCACTGCTCCACCCAGCACAGCCGCAGCGCGCGGGCCGCCTCGCGCAGCAGCCGGGTGGCCCGCGCCGGGTCGGCGGCGCACAGCGACGCGGCCAGGGCGGACGTACGCTCCGCCGCCCGCCGCCAGTGCCGTCGGCGGGCGGCCACCACGGCGGGATGGAACCGGGTCCGTGTGGCCCAGTCGGCGAACTGGGCGGCGAACCGCCCGCCGGCGGCGGCCGGGTGGCCGCCGTAGGCCTTGTCCATGGTGTGGGCCCACCGCGCATCCGTCATGCGCTCGGCCATGCCCTGCGGGCCCCGGCCGGCCGCGGCGCGGAGTTCCGCGACCGTGAAGGGCACCACATCGAGCGTCTGTGCGTGGCCGGAAGCGGCCCACCAGTCGACCAGTCCGCAGCGGCGGCGCTCCACCCGCCCGGCCACCTGCGGTCCGGCGGTGCAGGCGAGCAGGTCGATGTCCGACAGCGGCCAGGGCTCGCCCCGGCCCAGGCTGCCGACGACGACGATCCCGTGCACGCCGGGAACCGCACCGAGCACCCCGGCCGCTTCGGCGAGCCTGTCCTCCAGGAGTTCCCGCCAGCGCGGTGTGGGCGTCATGGGACCGGATCTCCTCCGGCACGGCGGTTCCGGTGTGCACGGACGCGGACACGCATGGTGATCATCGTATCCCGTGCCGTCCGGCCGGGCCGGGGAACACGCGTGCCGGGCAGGGCCGGCGCTCCGCGGGGAGCGGACGCGGCCCCGCCCGGCGGCGGGTCAGGGGTGGACGGAGCTCAGGAAGCTGCGGCTGGGGGCGAAGAAGTATTCGGCGCCCCGCAGCCGTACCGACTCGGCCAGGCCGACCTCGGTCTTCTCCGGCCTGCCGTACTTCTCCGGCCACCGCGGGGCGGTCCCGGAACTGCCGATGCCCACGACCGGGTCCTGGCCGGTCGCCGGCTTGCCGTCGCCGCCCTCGAGGAAGTTGATGTTGTTGCACCAGCTCTGCTGCATGAACTCGAACTGGTGCGAGATGTCGCTCTGGGCGCACAGGAACAGCAGCCCGACCGTGCCCTCGCTCTCGTAGGAGATGGCGCGCCGGGCGATGCGGCGGGTGCGTTCGTCCTTCAGCGTCGAGTTGAACCGCCAGACGGTGTCGCCCCGCGGGTTGGTCTTGCGGATGTGGGACTGGTAGGGGCACTTCAGGCCCTGCTTGTCCTCGCTGAAGTCGAAGTCGTTGGGCACCGCGTCGTCCGTACCGCGGGGGGTTGCCGGGAGGTGGACCGGCATGCCGTCGCGGAACCGGCCCACCATGTAGGCGCCGGCGAGTTCCTTGTCGCCCTCGTGCGGGTGGTCCCGGCCGTCGGCCCTGGCCAGCGCCTCGGCCAGCCGGAACCGCTGGTCGTTGAACTTGGGGACGTCCTGCTCCAGTTTGCGGTAGACGAAGTAGGAGCCGAAGCCGGTGTCCCGGTGGCCGCCCGGGTCCTTGGTGAGCACGAGCTTCAGCGGTGCGCCCGGGTCCCACTTGCGGCCGGTCTCGCTCTGCCCGGCCTTGGCGATGTCCTTGGCGAAGAACAGCGGTTCGCTGACGCCGTCGGCGAAGCCGAAGTGCTCGCGCGGCGGGCCGTTGGGACGCATCCGGATCACCTTGCCGCTCTCCTGGTGCGCCACCTCGCCGGCCCCGCCGGCCTGGAGGGAGTCGCGGATCTCGTCCGCCTTCCGCTGCACGCGCTCGGCGTCGTCGTCCGCCACGATGACCAGGGCGTGGCAGGCCTCCTGGAAGCCCGGGTGCCATTCTCCGGCCGGCGGATCGCACAGCTTGTCGCGGGTCTCGTCGGCCCGGGAGCCGCGCCGGAACGCCTCGTCCCGCGGCATGTCGGTGAGGCCCAGGGCGCGGTAGCCCGGCGCGGAGAGCATCAGGCAGACGAACGGCGGGCTGGGGTCCGCGGCGAGCTGGGCGCTCAGAAAGGCCTCGGGGTTGTCGGGGCGCCCGCCGTCGGCGTCCGGGGTGCCGAACGAGACGCCCGGCAGGCTGCCGGGCCCGGCCGTCATCGGCACGCCCAGCGGACCCGCCTTGCCGCCCAGGGTGACACTGGGCTGCCGGTCCAGCTCCATCCCGGCCGCGATCCGCACGGGGCCGAAGCCGGCGCGGGCGAAGATCCGGTCCCGGCGGCGGGACTGGTTCCACTGGTCCATGGCGCTGGTGACCCTGCCGGCCATGCCGGCCAGCCAGGTGCGGGCCTCGCGCTGCCGGGCAGGGTCGAAACGGATGAACAAGTGGCGGCTGTGATCGCGGCCGTGGCTTCTGAGAATGTTGCCCTGGATGTCCGCCAGGAGCCGCTTCTCCTCCTGGTCGAACTCGCCCTGGGGGTCGGTGGGGCCGATGCCGGTCTCCTTGTCGAAGTCGACCCGGACCGCTTCCATGGTCATGGCATGCTCCTGCGCCGTTGGGGGATGAGGGGACGGACACGGGCCGCGGCGGCGCCCGCCGGCGCCCGCGTGCCGCCTCCTCGCATTCCCCGCCGGCACCTCACCGGCCGGCGCGTTCCCCCCGTTTCCCCCGCATGACCACAGGACTACGCCCGCATGGCGCAGGCCCCTCCCCCGGTCAGCGCCGGGCGTGGGGGGCGTCGTGGCCGATGTACTCGTTGAGCGCCTTGCCGGGCTGGAGCACGGCCCGTGAGTCCTCGGCGTGGAAGGTGCCGAAGCCGAGCACGGTCACGGACTCGCCGCGGCGCAGCGCCTCGGCGATGGCCCCGGCGTGCTCCAGGGTGCCGAAGAGCGCGTCGACCACCCGTCCGGCCTGCTCGGCGGACACCTGGGTGCCGCCGTCCGCAGCCCTGCGCACGGTCTCCTCGATCAGTCCCGACTTGTCCATCGCCGCACACCGTCCTCGTCCTCAGCCGTATCGCTCCGATGGTGGCACCGCGGGCACGGCGGCGCAGCCCGGGGCGGCCCGGCCGGGTGGAGGCGGTGCGCGGCCGTCGCACCACCCGGGCCGCGCCCTATTCGCGTGCGCGTTCCCGCGTTCACACCGTGGGTGGGATTGGGCGGCCCGGAGGGCTGGCGGCCCGGCGGCGGGGTAATCCGTTCTGCGCATTGTCCGGGCCGCGCGACACCGGGAGCGTCACGTGAGTGCACCGCCGTTCCACCTGCCCGAGTTCTACACGCCCTACCCGGCGCGTCTCAATCCGCATCTGGAGTCCGCGCGGGTCCACACCCGGGAGTGGGCCGGCGGGATGGGGATGCTGGAGGGGTCGGGAATCTGGGACACCGAGGACCTTGAGGCCCACGACTACGCCCTGCTCTGCTCCTTCACCCATCCCGACGCCTCCGAGCACGACCTGGCACTGGTCACCGACTGGTACGTGTGGGTGTTCTTCTTCGACGACCACTTCCTGGAACTGTTCAAGCGGACCGGTGACCGGCAGGGCGGCAAGGAGTACCTGGACCGGCTGGCCGCCTTCATGCCGATGGACCTGGCGGACGGCTTCCCCGAGGCGTCCAACCCGTGCGAGCGAGGGCTGGCCGATCTGTGGGCGCGCACGGTGCCGGCGATGTCGCGCCACTGGCGGGCGCGGTTCGCCGAGTCGACCAGGAATCTGCTCAACGAGTCGCTGTGGGAGCTGTCCAACATCAACGCGGGCCGGATCCCCAATCCGGTGGAGTACATCGAGATGCGCCGCAAGGTCGGCGGTGCCCCGTGGTCGGCCGGCCTGGTGGAGTTCGCCGCCCGGGCCGAGGTGCCGGACCGGGTGGCCGGGGAGCGCCCCCTGCGGGTGCTGCGGGACGCCTTCGCGGACGGCGTGCACCTGCGCAACGACCTGTTCTCCTACCAGCGGGAGACGCAGGACGAGGGCGAGCTGTCCAACGGAGTGCTGGTGCTGGAGACGTTCCTGGGCTGCACCACCCAGGAGGCGGCGGACGCGGTGAACGACCTGCTCACCTCGCGGCTCCAGCAGTTCGAGCACACCGCGCTCACCGAGCTCGGCCCGGTGTTCGCCGAGCACGCCCTGGACCCGGCGGAGTGCGCGGCGGTGCTGGCCTACGCCAAGGGCCTGCAGGACTGGCAGTCCGGCGGCCACGAGTGGCACATGCGGTCCAGCCGCTACATGAACGAGGAGGCGGCGCCGGGGCCGTCCGCCCCGGCGTTCCTGCTGCCCAGCGGGCTGGGCACGGCGGCCGCCCGGATCGGCTCCCCGGTGTCCACCACGGCGCGGGCGGAGCGCGCCCGGGCGCGCGGGTACACCCATGTCCCGTTCGAGCGGGTGGGGCCGTCCCGGCTGCCCGGCTTCGACATGCCCTTCGGGCTCGCCCTCAGTCCGCATCTGGAGGACGCGCGGTGCCGGGCCGCGCGGTGGACGGAAAGGATGGGCATGCTCGGGCCGCAGCCGGACGCGGGCGGCCGCACCGTATGGGACGCGCAGAAGCTGGCCGACTTCGACCTCCCGCTGTGCGCCGCGGGCATCGATCCGGACGCCACTCCCGAGGAGCTGGACCTGGCGAGCTGCTGGCTGGTCTGGGGCACCTTCGGGGACGACTACTACCCGGCCGTCTTCGGGCACGGCAGGGATCTGGCGCGGGCCAGGGCGGTCACCGACCGGCTGAAGCTGTTCATGCCGGTGGCCGCGGACGAGCGGCCGCCGGCGCCGGTGACGGCGATGGAGCGGGGTCTGGCGGATCTGTGGGAGCGCACCGCGGGGCCGATGGAGGAGCGGGCCCGGCGGGAGTTCCGCCGCACGGTGGAGATCATGCTGGACAGCTGGCTGTGGGAGCTGGCCAATGTGGCGGAGAACCGGATCCCCGATCCGGTGGACTACACCGAGATGCGGCGCCTCACCTTCGGCTCCGGCCTGACCATGAACCTGGCCCGCCTCTCGCACGGGCGGTGCGTGCCCCCGGACGTCTGGCACAGCGGACCGCTGATCTCGCTGGAGAACGCCGCGGTCGACTACATGACGCTGATGAACGACACCTTCTCCTACCAGAAGGAGATCGAGTTCGAGGGCGAGGTCCACAACGCCCTGCTGGTGGTGCAGAACTTCTTCGGCTGCGGCTACCCGGCCGCGCTGCGCATCGTGGACGACCTGATGCGGTCGAGGCTGGCGCAGTTCCAGCACATCGCCGCGCACGAGCTCCCGGTGCTGTTCGAGGACGCGGGGCTGGACGCGGAGGCGCGCGCCGCCGTCGAGGCCTATGCCGACGATCTGCGGAACTGGATGCCGGCCATCCTCAACTGGCACCGCGAGGTGCGTCGTTACCGGGAGGAGGACCTGTTGCGGCACTACCGGCGCGGGGTGCTGCCGGACGGGCCGACCGGGCTGGGCACGGCGGCGGCGCGGCTGGCCCGGGTGGTGGCGGCCACCGGGAGGTGAGGCAGCCGTCCCCCGCGGGGCCCGGCCCGGGCGTCCGGGTCCCCGTTCCGGGTCCCGGGGTACGGGCACTGGCCCCCGCGGGGGACGGCGGGGTAGGGTGGCCCCGAAAGCTGAGCAAGCGCTTAGTAACCGAGTCCGGCCGCCCGGACGGTCCGGCGGCCGGCGGAAGGGGGCCGTGCCATGGCGACGCCGTCGACCCTGCTCTCCCGGCAGGACCTGGACTTCCTGCTGCACCGCTGGCTCGACGTCGGCGGGCTGCTGGAACGCCCGCGGTTCGCCGATCACTCCCGGGAGACCGTGGACGCCGTGCTGGACCTCAGCGAGCAGCTCGCCGCCCGGCACTTCGCCCCGCACAACAAACGGGCCGACCACAGCGAGCCGCGCGTCGTGGACGGCCGGGTGGAGATGATCCCCGAGGTGTCCCGGGCACTGGCCGCGTTCGCCGCATCCGGGCTGCTGGCCGCCCCCATGGAACCGGAGCTGGGCGGCGCCCGGCTGCCCCGGGTGGTGGCCACCGCCTGCTTCGCCTGGTTCCAGGCCGCCAATGTCGGCACCTCCGCCTACCCCATGCTCACCCGGGGGAACGCCGCCCTGCTGTGCGCACACGGCACCCGCGAGCAGATCGACACCTGGGTGCGGCCGATGCTGGCCGGCCGGTTCTACGGCACCATGTGCCTGTCCGAGCCGCAGGCCGGCTCCGCGCTGGCGGACGTGGCCACCCGGGCGGAGCGGCAGCCGGACGGCGGCTACCGGCTGTTCGGCACCAAGATGTGGATCTCCGCCGGGGACCACGAACTGGGCGAGAACATCGTGCACCTGGTGCTGGCCCGCACCCCCGGCGCACCCGCCGGGGTGAAGGGGCTGTCGCTGTTCCTCGTGCCCAAGTACCTGCTGCGGCCGGACGGCAGCACCGGCGAACGCAACGACGTCAGCCTGGTGGGCCTCAACCACAAGATGGGCTACCGCGGCACCACCAACGCGGTGCTGGCCTTCGGCGAGGGCCGCCACTCCCCCGGCGGCGCCCCGGGCGCGGTGGGGGAACTGGTCGGCGCGGAGAACCGCGGCCTGGCCTGCATGTTCCACATGATGAACGAGGCCAGGATCGGGGTGGGCGCGGGGGCGGCGGCACTCGGGTACACCGCCTACCTCAAGGCCCTGGAGTACGCGCGCACCCGGCTGCAGGGACGACCGCTGGGCGACAAGGACCCGTCCGGGCCCCCGGTGCCGATCATCGAGCACCCCGATGTGCGGCGCATGCTGCTCGCCCAGAAGTCCTACGCCGAGGGCGCCATGGCACTGATCCTGTACTGCGCGCGCCTGGTGGACGAGCGGGACACCGCCGCCACCGCGCAGGCCCGGGAGGAGGCGGCGCGGCTGCTGGACATCCTCACCCCGATCGCCAAGAGCTGGCCCTCCCAGTGGTGCCTGGAGGGCAACCACCTGGCCATCCAGGTGCACGGCGGCTACGGCTACACCCGCGACTACGACGTGGAGCAGCACTACCGGGACAACCGGCTCAACCCGATCCACGAGGGCACGCACGGCATCCAGGCCCTGGACCTGCTGGGCCGCCGCGCGATCCGGGACGGCGGCGCCGCGCTGGCCCTGCTGGGCGACCGGGTGGCGGACACCGCGGCGCGGGCCCGCAAGGCGGGAGGGGACGCCGCGGGCTTCGCGCGGGAGCTGCACGCGGCCTGGTCGCGGGTGCAGGCCGTGACCGCGGCGCTGTGGGCGGACGGCGATCCGGCGCGGGCGCTGGTGCATGCCACCGCCTATCTGGAGGCGGTCGGGCATGTGGTGCTGGCCTGGCTGTGGCTGGACGTCCGGCTGGCCGCGGGGCCGGAGGACAGTGCCTTCCACCGGGGCAAGCGGGCCGCCTGCCGGTACTTCTTCCGCCACGAACTTCCCAAGGCGCACACCCAGTTCGACCTGCTGGAGAGCCGGGACGGCACGGTGGCGGAAACCGATCCCGGCTGGCTGTGAGCCGCCGGCGGCGTCCGGCCGGGGGCCGGCCCCGGCCGGACCGGGCGTGTTCGCCGTGAGCGAACAGAGTGGCAGGGGAAGGATCCGGGCCGGACAGCCCGGAAGTTGTTCCGGTTCGGCCGGTTCCCGCGGCGGTTTCCGGCCGCTATTCTCGCCTGCGCTTATGCGGCCTGCGGGACTGCCGGCCGGACCCGGCGGGGACGACCCGGGGAAGTGATCCGTTCCTGGGCCAAACCGTGCAACTTCGCGCCAAGCATCGATCTTTACCGGAAGATCTCTTTTTTCCCGGCGGCTGTATATGATCGGCGTCCCCCTCAGGTGCCAGCCGACACCGGAAGGGCCTGACGCGGCTCGGCGCTGCCCCGCGCCCGGAAGCGGCGGCCCGCACCTCGGTCTGTCCCCTTTCCCGCCGCCCATGAGGACCGATGACTGACAGAGACACCGAAGACCCCGGCGAATCCGGGAGAGCCGCCCGCCCGGCGCGGCGGCGGGGCGCCGTCCGCCTGCGCACCCTGCTCATCTGGCTCGCGGTGGTGCCGTCCGTCGCGATGGGTGCCCAGCTGGCCTTCACGGCGGAGCGCTGGCTCCAGCAGGCCGAGGACCTGCGGGCCGATGTCACGGCCGGGGAACGGGTCGGCATCCCGCTGTACGAACTGCTGACCGAGCTGCAGGCCGAGCGCAGCATCACGGCGGCCCGGTGGTCCGGATTCCCCGTCAGCGAGGCGGACATGGCCATCCAGCGGTCGGCCACCGACTGGGCCGCCACCGCGGTGGCCGACGCGGTCGGCACGGACCTGGTGGTGCCGGACCGCACCGCGCGGTATCTGCAGGACCTGCAGAACCGCCTGGACGAGATGGACGCGTTCCGCCGGACCACCGACAACCGCAGCGGCAGCATGTCGCACACGGTGGGCTACTACACCCGGGTGATCGGCCAGATCATCCGCATCTACCAGGAATTCGCCAGCCTCAACGACGCCGAGCTGACCAGCGAGAGCCGGCCGGTGACGGCGCTGCTGTCCGCCGACGAGCTGCTGGCCCGGGAGGACGCCACCCTGACGCTGGGCGGGCCGGAGGGCGTGCTCAACTCGGCCCAGTTCAGCGACTTCACGCACTCCGTGGGCGCCCAGCGGTATCTGCTGGACACCTCCGTCATCCCCTATCTGTCTCCGGAGAGCCGCCAGGAACTGGAGCGGATCACCGCCTCCGAGGCGTGGAAGAGCAAGATCCGGATCGAGAACGCGGTGCTGGCCTACCACGGCACCGCCGGCTACAACATCACCCTGCCGGACGAGGCGGCGGCGTGGGCTGAGGCCGAGGACCAGTTCTCGGCCGAGCTCTCGGAGTTCATCGTCGCCCGGATGCAGGAGGTGCTGGACAAGGGCAAGCTCAAGGCCGGCGAGCTGGAGCGCGAGGTCGGCTGGCTGGTGGCGGGCAGCAGCACCGCGCTGCTGCTGGTGATCGCCGCGGTGGTGCTCACCACCCGGTCGGTGCTGCGCCGGCTGAACGCCCTGCACGGCCGCACGGTGACGGTGGCCGACCGGACCCTGCCGGAGGTGGTGGAGCGGCTCCAGCAGGGCCGGCCGGTGAGCGGGGACGAACTGCCCCGGCCGACCGGGGAGAAGGACGAGGTCGGCCGGATCAGCGACGCCTTCGCCCGGGTGGTCGCGGTCTCCGTGGACGGGCACCGGCAGCTCGCCGACGAGCGGCACGGCTTCGGCTCGTTCGCCGCCGGCATCGCCTCCCGCACCGGGAACCTGGTGAGCCGCCAGCTCACCCTCACCGAGGAGCTCCAGGACACCTTCGGCAGCAACGAGGCGCTGCTGGCCCAGCTCATGCGCTCCGACCAGCTCACCGTGGGCATGCGGCGGCAGATCGAGAATCTGCTGATCCTGGCGGGCGGGGAGATCCCGGACCCGCACATCGACCCGATGCGGGTGGCCGATCTGCTCCGCGAGGCCGCGGCCGAGGTGGAGGACTTCCGCCGGATCGAGCGGCAGGCACTGGACGAGATCAGCGTGCAGCCGCGGGTCATCAGCCAGATCAGCCACCTGCTCGCGGAGCTGCTGGACAACGCCACCCGGTTCTCGCCGCCCAGGTCCAAGGTGGTGATCCGGGCGGAGCTGGTCGCCGACGGGCTGTCGGTGGAGGTGGAGGACCGCGGACCGCGGGTGGCCGCCGAGCGGTACGAGGAGATGAACGGGCGGCTGCGGTCCGCGCCGCCGTACTCGGTGCTGGCGGAGAACGCGCACCGGCTGGGGCTGTTCGTGGTCGGCCATCTGGCGGCCCGGCTGGGTGCCCGGGTGACGCTGCGGCGTTCGGTGTACGGCGGGACGTCGGCGGTGGTGATCCTGCCCGCGGAGCATCTGGTGGCCACGGCGCGGGACGCCGCGCCCGCCGGGGGCCGTGCCGCCCGCGCGGAACTCGCCGGACGGGTGAAGCGGCAGGCCCTTCCGGCCGGGACGGGGACGACCAGGGCTGCCGGGGAGGCCCCGCAGACCGGGAACGCCGGGCAGCCCGGGGAGATCGGGGAGACCGCCGGGGCGGAGCGCCCGGCGGAGCCGCCGCAGTCCGCGGGCGCCGCCGGCCCGGCC
>NZ_WTLH01000070.1 GCF_011421595.1 Streptomyces sp. YIM 98790
CGGCCCGGCCCGGCCGGCGCCGCTCACCAGCTCCGCGATCACCCGACGCCGCACCCGCCGCACGGCGCGACGCGGTGCGGTACGGCGCGGCGGCACACGTGCGCCCGGCCGCGCCGCTAGATGGCGCAGTTCTGGCTGTCCACCGGCTGCTCGGCGCCGCCGCCGCGGGTGACCGTCTCCCACACCTCGTCGTTGGTCAGCGCATAGCCGGTCTGCGGATCGTCCAGCGACTTGGCGAAGACCACCCCGATCACCTCGCCCTGCGGACTGAGCAGCGGGCCGCCCGAATTGCCCTGCCGGACGGTGGCGTAGAGCGAGTAGACGTCGCGCTGCACCGTGCCCCGGCGGTAGATGTCCGGCCCGTTGGCCTGGATGCGCTCCCGCACCCGGGCCGAGCGCACGTCGAACGGCCCGCTCTCCGGGAATCCGGCCACGATGGCGCCGTCCCCGGAGACCGCGTCCTGCTCCGCGAACGGCAGCGGCGGTGCCTGGAGCTGCGGCACGTACAGCACCGCGATGTCCCGCTCCCAGTCGTAGTGCACCACCCGGGCGTCGTAGAGCCGGCCCTCGCCGCCGATCTGCACCGCGGGCTCGTCCACGCCCCCGACCACATGGGCGTTGGTCATCACCCGCTGCGGCGCGAAGACGAATCCGGTGCCCTCCAGTACCTTGCCGCAACTGGGCGCGGTGCCCGTCACCTTGACGATGGACTCACGGGCCCGGACCACCGCGGGGCTGTCCACCAGCGCCGGGTCGGGGGCCGGCACCTCGGTGATCGGCTCCTGCGCGAACGGCGCGAAGACCTGCGGGAAGCCGCGCTGCGCCAGCACCGAGGAGAAGTCGGAGAACCAGGTGTCGGCCTCCGCCGGCAGCACCTCGGACACGCCCTGCAGGACCTTGGAGCCGCGCACCTCCCGGCCGACCGTGGGCAGGGTGGTGGTGGCCAGGGCGGAGCCGATCAGCCAGGCCACCAGCAGCATGGCCAGCACATTGACCAGCGCCCCGCCGGTGGCGTCCAGCGCCTGCGCCGGTGACCAGGTGATGTGCCGGCGGAGCTGGTTGCCCAGGTGGGTGGTGAGCGCCTGGCCGACCGAGGCCAGCACGATCACGATGGCCACCGCGGCGATCACCCCGACGCTGCCGGGTTCCGCGCCGTCCGTGGCCCAGTTCCAGATGACGGGCATCAGCCAGATGGCGAACAGCCCGCCCCCGACGAATCCGACCACGGAGAGCACACCCACCACGAAGCCCTGGCGGTAGCCCACGAACGCGAACCAGAGGGCGGCGAGCAGCAGCAGGACGTCCAGGGTGTTCATGGTGTTCACCGTCTCATGACCGGCCGGGGGCGCCGTCGAGGGGAAGTTCGCGGCCGGGGTCCCAGGGACGTTCCCAGCCCGCGTAGTGCAGGATGCGGTCGATCACACCGGCGGTGAAGCCCCACACCAGGGTGGCGCCGACCTGGAAGCAGGGGCCGCGGTAGCCGCTGGGGTGGATCGCGGTGCCGCGCCGCCCGGGGTCGGTCAGGTGGTCCACCGGGACGGTGAACACCCGTGCGGTCTCCCGGAGATCCACCGGGGCGACCGGGGAGGGCTCCCGCCACCAGCCGAGCACCGGGGTGACCACGAAGCCGCTGAACGGGATGTAGAGCCGGGGCAGGGTGCCGAACAGCTGCACCCCGGACGGGTCCAGGCCGGTCTCCTCCTCGGCCTCGCGCAGCGCGGCGCGCAGCGGGCCCTCGCCCTCCGGGTCGCCGTCCTCCGGGTCCAGGCCGCCGCCCGGGAAGGACGGCTGGCCGGCGTGCTGGCGCAGGCTGGAGGCGCGCTCGATGAGCAGCAGCTCCGGGCCCTGTTCGCCCTCGCCGAACAGGACCAGGACGGCGGACGGCCGGCCGCCGGCCGGGGGCGGCAGGAAACGGCTCAGCTGGGCGGGCCGGATGGTGCGGGCCGCGTCCCGGACCGGGGCCAGCCAGTCCGGCAGCCCGTCGTCGGTCACCGTCACCGGCGGCGGCGGACCGGGCACGGCTCCGGGTGCGGGCACGGCTCCGGGTGCGGGTGCGGGGCGGGGGGCGGCGGAAGGTCCGGACGCGGCCCGGCCTCCCGCATGGCCACCGGCCATGGGGGGTACCACCGGGCCGCTCATGCGTCCCGCGCCGGGGCGGGGGAACCGGTGGGGCCGTGCGCCGCGTCCGGGGCCGCCGCGTCCGAGGCGGGAGCGGCCTCGGGCGGCATGGGCACCGCCGGCTCGCCCGGGTAGTCCGGCGGCGGCTTGAGCCGCTGGCCGGGCCGGCCTCCCATCTCGTACTTCAGCAGCTTCTTCGCCTTGCCGGGATCGGTCTCGCCCTCGCCGTAGGAGGGGCAGACGGCGGCGATCGGGCAGGCGCCGCAGGCGGGTTTGCGGGAGTGGCAGATCCGCCGGCCGTGGAAGATGGTGCGGTGGGAGAAGTCCGTCCACTCCTTCCGGGGAATCAGATCGGCGATCTCCGCCTCCACCCGGTCGGCGTCGGTCTGCTCGGTCAGCCGCCAGCGGCGCACCAGCCGCCCGAAGTGGGTGTCCACGGTCAGGCCGGGCACGCCGAAGGCGTTGCCCAGCACCACGAAGGCGGTCTTGCGGCCCACACCGGGCAGCTTCACCAGCTCCTCCAGCCGGCCCGGCACCTCGCCGCCGTGCTCGTCGCGCAGCCGGGCGGACAGGCCGAGGAGGGAGCGGGCCTTGGCGCGGAAGAACCCGGTGGGGCGGAGTATCTCCTCCAGCTCGGCCGGGTCGGCGGCGGCCAGGGCGGCCGGGTCCGGGTACCTGGCGAACAGCGCCGGGGTGGTGAGGTTGACCCGCAGGTCGGTGGTCTGGGCGGAGAGCACGGTCGCGACCAGGAGCTGGAAGGGGTTCTCGAAATCCAGCTCGGGGTGGGCGTAGGAGTAGACCTCGGCCAGCTCGCGGTTGATGCGGCGGGCCCGCCGCACCCGGGCCAGGCGGCTCTCGGAGGCCGTACCCGAACCGGTCTTTCTACCCGGCTGGGCACGGTTCACGCCCTTGCCCCGCCGCTGTTCGCCCTCAGCGGAATTCGGCTCTGCTCGCACCCGCCCAGCCCCCTCTTCCTCCATTGCTCACCGGGTCGTTCGCCACCCGGCCAGCGTAAATCGACACGCCCCCGTTCGCCCCACACAGCGCCCGATCCAGGCCCAAACGGCCCCCTGACGTGATACGGCACGGGCGAGTACGTCAAACTTGTGACTGATAGCACTGCCTGTGGAGTCCGGCCCGGGATGCGGGACACCGCCCGCCGGTCAGGGCGACAGCCGACAAGGAGAGAGATTCTCGTGGACGACGTGCTGCGCCGCGCCCCGCTTTTCGCGGCGCTCGATGACGAGCAGGCCGCAGAGCTGCGCGCCTCCATGACCGAGCACACGCTCACCCGTGGTGAGGCCCTCTTCCACGAGGGCGACCCGGGCGACCGGCTGTACGTCGTCACGGAGGGCAAGGTCAAGCTGCACCGCGCCTCGGCGGACGGCCGGGAGAACATGCTGGCGGTGCTGGGCCCCGGCGAGCTGCTCGGCGAACTCTCCCTGTTCGACCCCGGACCGCGCACGGCCACGGCCACCGCGCTGACCGAGTGCCGGCTGCTGGGGCTGGGCCACGGCGACCTCCAGCCCTGGCTGAACGTCCGGCCGGAGGTGGCGGGTGCGCTGCTGCGGGCCATGGCGCGGCGGCTGCGGCGGACCAATGACTCCATGTCGGACCTGGTGTTCTCGGACGTGCCGGGCCGGGTGGCCAAGGCGCTGCTGGATCTCTCCCGGCGGTTCGGGGTGCAGTCCGAGGAAGGCATCCACGTGGTGCACGACCTCACCCAGGAGGAGCTGGCCCAGCTGGTGGGCGCCTCCCGGGAGACGGTGAACAAGGCGCTGGCGGACTTCAGTGCCCGCGGCTGGCTCCGGCTGGAGGCCCGCGCGGTCATCCTGCTGGACATCGAGCGCCTCGCCCGCCGCAGCCGCTAGTCCCTGCGGGGCGGCGGCGTGCGCCGCTTCCGGCAGCCGCCGGTGCCGGGCGCCCGGCGGGCTGCCGCTGTCCGGCCGGGGCCCCGCGCCCGGGCACCGGGGGCGGGCGGGGCGTCAGACCAGGCCGTGCTCGCGGAGGTAGTCGAGCTGGGCACGGACGGACTGCTCGGCCGCCGGCCACAGGGCACGGTCGACGTCCGCGTAGACGTGCGCGACCACCTCGGCGGGGGTGCGCAGCCCGTTCTCCACGGCGGTCTCCACCTGCGCCAGCCGCTTGGCGCGGTGCACCAGGTAGTAGTCCACGGCGCCCTGGGCGTCCTGCAGCACCGGGCCGTGTCCCGGGAGCACGGTGGTCACCCCGTCGTCCACGGTGAGTGAGCGCAGCCGGCGCAGGGAGTCCAGGTAGTCGCCCAGATTCCCTTCCGGATGGCTGACCATGGTGGTGCCCCGGCCGAGCACGGTGTCGCCGGTCAGCACCGCCCGGTCCGCGGGCAGATGGAAGGAGAGCGAGTCGGCGGTGTGCCCGGGGGTGGGCACCACGCGCAGCTCCAGACCGCCGACCTGAAGGACGTCCCCGGCCGCCAGCCCCTCCTCGCCCAGCCGCAGCGCCGGGTCCAGGGCGCGGACGGCGGAGCCGGTCAGCTCGGCGAACCGGGCGGCGCCGGCGGCGTGGTCGGGGTGCCCGTGGGTGAGCAGGGTGAGTCCCACCCGCCGTCCGGTCCGTTCCACCGCGCCGGCGACCCGCCGCAGGTGTCCTTCGTCCTCCGGCCCCGGATCGATGACCACGGCCAGCCGTGCGTCCGGCTCGGCGGCGATCCAGGTGTTGGTGCCGTCCAGGGTCATCGGCGAGGGGTTGGGCGCCAGCACGCACACCGCCCGTTCGGTGGCCGGGCCGTCGATCGCCCCGATCCGGGGCCTTCCCGGCAGTGCTCTGGCCTCGCTCATGGCCGCGGTCCTTCCTTCCCGGTGCGGGTACGGGTGCCGTTACGGGTGCCGTTACGGGTGCCGGGGCCGGGGCCGGTGCGCGGGATGCGGTACTCGAACTCGGCGTGTCCCGGCCAGCTCACCACCAGTTCCCCGGTGCCGTCCGCCGCGGTGGCCGGCCGCACCCGGGCCAGTACCGGCTCGGCCGCAGCGGGCCGGGCCGCGGCCGCGGCCAGTGCCGCGGCCACCGTGCGGTGTCCGGCCAGGCGGCGCAGGGTGGCCACGGTCGGCGGCATCATCAGCATCTCGCCCGCCTCGTAGCCGCGCAGCGCGGCGCCCGGGGTCAGCCACAGCGCGCGGTCGGACTCGGTCGACGCCTGCCGGGTGCGCTGGCCGGCGGGCAGTGCGGCGACGAAGAACCAGGTGTCGTAGCGGCGTTCCTCGAACTCCGGGGTGATCCAGCGGGCCCAGGCGCCGAGCAGATCGGTGCGCATGGCGAGTCTGCGGCGGAGCAGGAAGTCGCCGAAGGACAGCTCGCGGGAGACCAGGGCCAGCCGGTCGGCCTCCCACTCCTCCCCCGAGGTGTCGGGCACGATCCCGGTCCCGGCACCCTCCCCGCCGGCCGCGCCGCCGCCCGCGGGGCCGCCGGCCGCGCCGCCGGCCAGCAGGACACCCGCCTCCTCGAAGGTCTCCCGCACCACCGCGCAGACGATGGCCCGGGCGGACGCCGGGTCGGTGCCGAGCCGGGCGGCCCATTCCGCGGGGCCCGGACCGGCCCAGACCCGGGGCGGCACGCCCTCGTCACGGGGGTCCACACCGCCGCCCGGATAGGCATGGGCACCGCCGGCGAAGGCCATGGAGGTCCGGCGGCGGATCAGATGCACCTCCAGCCCGCCGCCCGCGTCGCCGCCCCGGCCGGCGGGCGCGGGCGTGTCGCGCAGCAGCAGCACGGTGGCGGCGCGGCGGGGCACCGCCGGGGTCAGCTCGCCGCGGGCCAGCGCCCGAATGCGTTCCGGCCAGTCCGGCGGCGTCCACCGCCCCCGCGCCGGTCCCGTGGTCCGTCCCATTGTCGGGATGCTACGCGGCCGGGGCGGGCTCCGGTGGCGAGGGCGGAAACCGGCTGCGCGATCACTACCTGGTGTGCTGAGATGGGCACCCTGAGCAACAGGAGGTGCCGGGGGTGTCCCCCGCCACTCCGCACGGCGGCCGATCTTCCGGAGGTGGTGCCCCCATGCCCCTGACGAACCGGCCGCGGTCACGCCGCCGGGCCCTCTTCCGCCGCCGCGAGCACGCCCCCTCGGACGAGGAGTTCGTCTCCGAGTCCGAGAAGCTGCTGTTCGGCGGCCGTCTCCGCTACGACATGGGCTGGTCGCGGCACGTGGACGCACGCACCGAACTCACCCTGCGCAGCACGCTGGTGCGGCTGCCGCAGATGGTGGCGATGAGTGTCCGCCTGGCCTGGTCCGCCGACCGTCACGCCACCTGGACGGTGGCCGCCGCCGAGATCCTGCGCGGCCTGTGCCAGGCGGTGCTGCTGCTGGGCGTGCAGGCGGTGCTGACGGAGGTGCTGGCGGACGAGGACATCACCGCCGGGCTGCGTGCCGCCCTGCCCGCCATGCTGCTGATGACCGGCGCCGCCGCGGCGGCCGCCGTACTGGGCGCGGTGTCCACCCATGCCGACGGCACGCTGCGTCCCAAGGTGGAGCGGGTGGCCCGGGAGCGCTATCTGGAGCGGGCGCTGCGCGTCGAGCTGGAGTCGATCGAGGATCACGCCTTCCACAAGCTGCTGGAATCCGCGCAGTTCGGCGCCACCTCGGCGCGCGAGATGATCGGGCACGGCACCCGGGTGGTCTCCGGGCTGCTCTCGCTGACCGCCGCGGCCGGCGTGCTGGCCGTGCTGCATCCGCTGCTGATGCCCATGCTGCTGGTGATGACGCTGCCCAGCGCCTGGGCCACGCTGACCATCGCGCGCCGCCGCTATGCCTCCTACCACCAGTGGATCCAGCACTCGCGGGCGGCGCACGAGATCTCCCGGCTGATCATCGAGGAGGACGCGGCGGCCGAGGTGCGGGTGCACGGCGTCGGGCCGTTCCTGCTGCACCACTTCCGGGCGATGTCGGAGTCGTACGAGGGGGAGCAGGCGCGGCTGGCCCGCCGGGCCGCGGGCACCCAGCTCACCGCTTCCGCGCTGACCGGCGCCACGGCGCTGGCCACCTATCTGGTGCTGGGCGGCCTGCTGTGGACGGGAATGATGGAGGTCGCCGCGGCCGGTGCCGCGGTGGTCGCCATCCGTACCGGCACCTCGTCCCTGGACTCGCTGTTCCAGCAGGTCAACAGCATGCACGAGGACAGCCTGTTCGTGACCGACCTGCAGCGGGCCATCGACGGCGCCACCGGGCGGGAGATCCCGCGGGGCGGCAGCCCGCTGCCGGAGAAGCCGGAGGCGATCACCGTGGAGGGGGTGAGCTTCGCCTTTCCCGGCGCGAAGACCGGCCCGGTGCTGCGGAACGTCTCGCTGTCCTTCCCGATGGGCAAGGTCACCGCCCTGGTCGGGGAGAACGGCTCGGGCAAGACGACCCTGGTCAAGCTGGTGTGCGGGCTGTACCGGCCGCAGTCCGGGCGCATCCTGTTCGGCGGGCAGGACATCGCCCGGGCCGACCGGCACGCGCTGTTCTCCCGGTTCGCCGTGGTCGGGCAGGACTTCTACCGCTGGCC
Source organism: Streptomyces sp. YIM 98790 (assembly GCF_011421595.1). GTDB lineage: Bacteria > Actinomycetota > Actinomycetes > Streptomycetales > Streptomycetaceae > Streptomyces. The sequence continues at coordinate 7,629 of NZ_WTLH01000070.1, forward strand.
GTTCACCGCGCGGATCAATGTGGCGGTGGGCCGTGCCGAGGCCCCGCTCACCGAGGAGCGGCTGGACCGGGCGGCCGGGCTGGCCGAGGCCGGCCCGCTGATCGACGGCCTGCCGCAGCGCTGGTCCACGCTGCTGTCCCGGGTCTTCCAGCGCGGGCACCAGCTCTCCGGCGGGCAGTGGCAGAAGCTGGGCATCGCCCGCGCCGCCTACCGGGACGCCCCGGTGCTGGTGGTGGACGAGCCCACCGCGGCCCTGGACGCGCGGGCGGAGCAGGAGGTGTTCCGGCGCATCCGGGCGCTGGCGGACGCCGGGCGGACGGTCATCCTGATCACCCACCGGATGGCTTCGGTGCGGGATGCCGATCTGGTGCACGTGCTGCACCGGGGGGAACTGGTGGAGTCGGGCACGCCGGGCGAGCTGCTGGACCGCGGCGGGCACTATGCCGAGCTGTACGGCCTGCAGGCGGCCCAGTTCGAGCGGGGCTCGCCGCCGGGGGCGTCCCGGCCGCCGTCCGCGCCGGTGCCGCCGGCCAGGATCTGAGCGGCGGGGGAAGTGATGGCCGCGGTGGCGGCGGCAGCCCGGGCCCGCCTTCTTGACACCTCGTCTACCCGGCGCGCAGGGTGCTGGGAGTCCGGCAGGCGGCGGCCACAGCGGCGCCGCGCCAGGAACAGCGGGCGACGGGCAGCGGACAGCGGGCAGCGGGCGACGGGAGTGTGGTGATGGCCGGGATGTCGGCGATTTCGGTGAGGGCGTCTCTGCTGCGGTCCCCGGCCGCGGCGTACGGCTGGCCGGAGGCCGACCGGATACCGCATCCCCGCCACCGCATTCCCCTGGTGGGGGACGTCATCGGCGCCAGGCCGCGCACCCCGGTGCAGGAATCCATGCGGCTGGCCCGCGAACTGGGGCCCGTCTTCCGCCGCCGCTTCTTCGGCATGGAGGTGGTGATGGTCTCCGGCCCGGAGCTGGTCGGCGATCTGGCCGACGAGTCCCGCTTCACCAAGCGGGTGATGCTCGCCGTCCGCAGCCTGCGCCAGGTCGCCGGGGACGGCCTGTTCACCGCCCACAGCGACGAGCCCAACTGGCGACTGGCGCACGAGATCCTCGCCCCGGGCTTCACCCGGGAGGCCATGGAGCGCTACCACCCCACGATGCTGGACGTCACCGGACAGCTGCTCCGGATCTGGGACCGGCACGCCGCCGCGGGGAAACCGGTGGACGTCACCCGGGACATGACCCGGCTGACCCTGGAGACCATCGGCCGCACCGGCTTCGGCTACCGCTTCGACTCCTTCGAGCGCCGCGAGCCGCATCCCTTCGTCACCGCCATGGTGGGCGCCCTGGAGCACGCCCAGCGGCGGGCGGTCACGGCGCCCGTGGCCGGGCCGCTGATCGCCCGGATCGCCGGCGCGCGCAACGCCGCCGACGTCCGGCTGCTCAACGAGACGGTGGACGCGGTGATCCGGGAGCGCACCGCCCGCGGCCGGGGCCGCGGGCCCGGCGCCGCCGGCGGGGCGGGCCCGGCGGATCTGCTCGGGCTGATGCTGGGCAGCACCCACCCGGAGACCGGGGAGCGCCTGGCCCCGGCCAACATCCGGAACCAGGTGATCACCTTCCTGGTCGCCGGCCACGAGACCACCTCGGGCGCGCTCTCCTTCGCGCTGTACTTCCTCGCCCGCCATCCCGCGGTGCTGGCCAGGGCCCAGGACGAGGTGGACCGGGTCTGGGGCACCGGCCCGGCCGAGCCGCGCTACGAGCAGGTCCCCAGGCTGCGCTACGTGCGCCGGGTGCTGGACGAGTCGCTGCGGCTGTGGCCGACCGCCCCCGGCTTCATCCGCGCCGCCCGGGAGGACACCCTGCTGGCCGGGACCCATCCGATGCGCAAGGGGGCCTGGGCGGTGGTGCTCGTCCCCGCCCTGCACCGCGATCCCTCGGTGTGGGGTCCCGATCCGGAGTCCTTCGACCCGGACCGCTTCCTGCCCGAGCGGGTCCGGGCCCGCCCGTCGCACGTCTTCAAGCCCTTCGGCACCGGGGAGCGTGCCTGTATCGGCCGCCAGTTCGCGCTGCACGAGGCCACCCTGGTGCTGGGCATGCTGCTGCGCCGCTACGACCTGCACGCCGACCCGGCCTACCGGCTGAAGGTCGTCGAACGCCTGACCCTGATGCCCGCGGACCTCCGTCTCACCCTCACCCCGCGCCGCACGGTTTCCACGGTTTCATATGCTCCGGGCAGGTGACCCGGATCTCATCAGTCACCATGCCATGGTCAGGAGCGCAAAGTGATCACCCGAGAAGAGATCCCCGCCGTGCTGGAGCATCCGGTGTTCGACGCGGAGGGTCACAAGATCGGGGCCGCCAAGAACGTCTATCTGGACGACGCCACTGGGCGGCCGGAATGGGCCACCGTGAAGACCGGCATGTTCGGCGGGGAGCATTTCGTCCCCCTGGAGGGTGCCTCCATGGTCGAGGATCACCTGGCGGTGGCCTACTCCAAGGACAAGGTCAAGGAGTCGCCGCAGGTGTCGCTGGAGAGCGGCGGTCACCTCTCGGCACAGGAGGAGCACCGGCTGTACGACTACTACGGCCTGGACTGGGACGCCGCCTGGCGGCGTACCGACGAAGCGGCAGGCACGGCAGGCACGGCCGGTACCGCCGGCACGGCGGAGACGGCCAGGGCCGGGGAAGCCGCGGAGACCCCGGAGGCCGCGGGCACCGCAGAAACCGCGGGGACCGCAGAAACCGCAGAAACCGCCCGCAGCGAAGGGCGGGGGCGGGCCGCCGCCCCCACCGACGACGCCATGACCCGGTCCGAGGAACACCTGCGGGTCGGCAAACAGGACTACGAGGCGGGCCGCGTCCGGCTGCGCAAGTACGTCGTCACCGAGCAGGAGCAGGCGACCGTACCGGTCCGCAAGGAGGAGGTCCGCGTCGAGCGGGAGCCGATCACGGACGAGAACCGTGACGAGGCCCTCTCCGGCCCGCAGATCAGCGAGGCGGAGCACGAGGTCACCCTGCACGAGGAACGCCCGGTGGTGGAGACCGAGGTGGAGCCCAAGGAGCGGGTCCGGCTCACCACCGAGGAGCACACCGAGGACGAGACGGTGACCGGCACCGTGCGCAAGGAACGCATCCAGCGCGAGACCGAGGAGTCCGGGGAGGTCCGGGCGCGGGAGGAGGAGCCGCCCAAGCCGGGTGAGCCCGGCGGGCCCGCCGACCCGGGCGCGTCCCGGCCCTACTGAGCCGCCGCGCCCCGGGGCGGACCCGGCGGCCCCGGGCCCACGGCGTCTCCACCCCACACGGCCCCGGCCCGCCGCGGGTTCCGCGGCGGGCCGGGGCGTGGCCGGGGGCCTGGCCGGGCAGGCGTGTCACCGGCCTCCCGGCCGGGTACGCCTAGCGCGCGGCCTCCCGGGTGTAGAGGGAGCGGGCCCACAGGTAGCCCAGCAGCGCCAGCCCCACGCACCAGGCCAGCGCGATCCAGCCGTCGTTGCCGATCCCGCTGCCCAGCAGCAGCCCGCGCAGGGTCTCGGTGATCGGCGTGAAGGGCTGGTACTCGGCGAACCAGCGCAGTCCCGTCGGCATGGAGTCGGGGGTGACGACCGCGCTGCCCAGGAAGGGCAGGAAGGTCAGGGGTACGGGGGTGTTGCTGGCCGCCTCCACGGTCGGGGAGTTCAGTCCGATCGCGGCCGAGATCCAGGTGAGGGCGAAGGCCAGCAGCATCAGCAGGCCGATGGCGGCGAGCCACTCCACCACGCCGGCGTCGGGCCGGAAGCCCACCAGCAGCGCCACCCCGGTGACCAGCGCCAGGGTGATCATGCACTGGATGACGCCGGCCACCACGTGCCCGGTCAGCACCGCGGAGCGGGCGATGTCCATGGTGCGGAAGCGGTTGATGATGCCCTCGGTCATGTCGGTGCACACCGCCACCGCGGTGGCCACCGCGCAGGTGGTCACGGCCATCAGGATGATGCCGGGGGTGACGTAGTTGGTGTACTCGCCGCGGGCGCTGCCGCTGTCCAGGCCGATGCCGCTGCCCAGCGCCTCACCGAACACGTACACGAACAGCAGCAGCATCAGGATGGGCAGCGCGACCACCGAGAGGGTCAGCGACGGGTAGCGCCGCATCCGCCTGAGGTCGCGGCGGAGCATGGTCATGCCGTCGCGCACGGCATACGTGGACGTGCTCATCGGATGGACTCCTTCGCGGAACGGTCCGCCCCGTTCTCGTCCCGGCCGGCCCCGCGGCCACCGGTGAAGGCGAGGAAGACGTCGTCGAGGTCGGGGGTGTGCACGGTGAGTTCCTCGGCTTCGATGCCGGCGTCCTCCAGCCTGGCGAGCAGGCTGCGCAGGGCGGGGATGCTGCTGTCGCCGGCAAGCTGCAGGGTGAGCGCCTCCTCGTTGCGGACCGCCTCGGACAGTTCGCGGGAGGCGTTCTCGAACCGGTGGATGTCGGCGAACCGCAGCGTGACGTGGCCGCCGGGAATGCGGGCCTTGAGCTCCTGGGCGGTGCCCTGGGCGACGATCTTCCCGCCGTCCAGCAGCGCGATCCGGTCCGCGAGGCGGTCGGCCTCCTCCAGGTACTGGGTGGTGAGGAAGATCGTCACTCCCTCGGCGACCAGGTCCTGGATGATGCCCCACAGGGCGCGGCGGCTGGCGGGGTCGAGCCCGGTGGTGGGCTCGTCCAGGAAGATGATGCTCGGCCTGCCGACCAGCGTCATGGCCAGGTCCAGCTTGCGCCGCATACCGCCGGAGAAGGTGGAGGCGGGCTTGTCGGCGACATCGGCCAGCCCGAACTGGACCAGCAGCTCCGCGGCCCGGCGCCGGCCCTCCTCCTGGGGCAGGTGCAGCAGGTCCGCGATGAGCATGATGTTCTCCTCGGCGGTGAGCAGGTTGTCCACCGCGGAGAACTGGCCGGTGACGCCGATCGCGGCCCGCACCGCGTCCGGTTCGCGGTCCACCCGGTGCCCGGCCACGTGCGCCTCGCCGCCGTCGGCGGCGATCAGCGTGGTCAGGATCTGCACCATGGTGGTCTTGCCGGCGCCGTTCGGGCCCAGCAGGGCGAAGACGGTGCCGCGGGGGACCTTGAGATCCACCCCGTCGAGCACCACCTTCTGGCCGTTCTTCTCGCCGTTCTTCTCGCCGTTCTTCTTCCTGTTCTTCTCCCCGTACGACTTGCGCAGGCCGACCACGACGATGCCGTCGGGTCCGTCCGTCATACCGGCGGATGCATTCATCACGCCTTTCCTTCCTCGGCAGGTGGAGCTGTGGCGCATCCGCTTCCGCGGATGCGGGGGCGGGGCGGGGGCGGCTGGTGTCAGGCGGGGCGGACCAGCACGTCACCGCTGCTGGTGAGGGCATGCACCCGGAGGTCGGCGTCGCCCGGGACGAGGGTCTGGGTGTCACCCAGGGTGTTGCGCACCTGGCCGGTGCGGGACCGGGTCCGCACGTCCAGCCAGGCGGCGGCGGATCGCCGGACGCCCACCTCGATCTCGCCGGCGGCGGTGGTGAGGTCCAGCCGGCCGCGCACCGCCTCGCCGATCCGGATGTCGCCCCGGCTCGCCCGGACGGTGACGGCGCTGTGCGCCACGCCCACGGTGATGTCGCCGTTGGCCGAGGTGACGCTGAGCGGCCCGGTGACCTCGGCCACCCGGCCGGCGCCATTGCCGTTGTCCAGGGTCAGCGGACCGATGACGGTGCCGATGCGGACGGTTCCGGACCCGGCGCGTACCGCGGCTCCGTCCGCGGCGCCCTCCACGGTGACGTCGCCGTAGCCGGAGTCCAGCCGCAGCCGTCCCACGTGCTCCAGCCGGATGTCGCCGTACCGGGTGGCGAAGGTGCAGGCGCCCAGCTCGCCGATGCAGTACAGGGCGGCCATCTCGCAGTCGCCGGCCAGCGAGGAGCCGGCGGGCAGCGTCATGGTCGCCTCGACCGAGCCGACGCTGCCGAACAGCCGCTGCTTCCTGGGGCCTTCGACGGTGAGTTCGCCGTCGGTGTACACGACCCGGGTCTGTTCGGCGGCCCTGCGGTCGGCCTCGTCGGCCTTGTTGGCGGGCGTCACCTCGACCACGGTGTCGGGACGCGAGCCGGCGGTGATCCGGATGACGCCCTTGTCGATCCGGAGGGACACGGAGATGGGTGCGGGAGTGTCGAAAGCAGGCATGGCTGTCCCGTCCTGTCGGGGTGTGAGGTGCCCTCTCCGGGGTGCCGTGGAGGGCCGCCGCGGTGGCGGGTGGAGGGCAACCGGGCGGCCCCGCCGCACCGCCCGCCCGCGGGGGAAGCTGCGGGGGAAGCGGGCACGGCGGTGCGGCCGGCGCGGGCATTCCTCGCGCTGACACCAGCATGGCACCATCCAGGCGCCATCGCAAGCCTGCTATGGCCCTACACGAACGCGACTATGGCGCCACCGGGTCGCCATCCGGCACCACCACCGTGCCGACGGCCTCCTCGGCGTAGAGCGGGAGCAGCAGCGAGTGGGGCACCCGCCCGTCGATCACCCGGGCGCCGGACACCCCGCCGCGCACCGCCTCCAGGCAGCCGGACACCCTGGCGGCCGTCGCGCCGGACAGGTCGGGCAGCAGCTTCTCCAGCTCCGCCGCGGTGAGTCGGGCGATCACCTCGTCGCCGGGCGGCCGGCCGGCGCAGAACCCGGGCACGTCGGTGAGCAGGATCAGCTCCTGCGCGCCCAGCGCCACGGCCAGCGCCGCGGCGGCGGCATCGGTGTCGACGTGGTGCGCCCCGCCGTCCTCGGCGCTGCGGGCGACCGGGGAGAGGACCGGTATCCGGCCGTCCGCCAGCAGGGCGCGGACGGCTCCGGGGCGCACCCCGGTGATCCGCCCGGACCGGGCGGGGTCCGCCGGTTCCCCGCCGGGCACCGGCCGGCGGCGGACCGCGGTGAGGGTGTCCGCGTCCTCGCCGGTCATGCCGACGGCCAGCGGGCCGTACCGGTTGATCAGCCCGACCAGTTCCCGCTGCACCCGGCCGGCCAGCACCATCCGCACCGTGTCCGGGTCCGCGTCCGGGTCCGGGCCCCGGGGCGGGACCGGCCGGAGCCCGGCGGCGGGGGTGGCCGGCAGGCCGTGCCGGCCCGTCTCCCCGGCGCTCCGCGGGCCGCCGCCGTGCACCACCACGGGCCGCACCCCGGCCTGGCGCAGGAAGACCAGGTCGCCGGCGAAGGACGCGGCCAGCCCCGGATCGGTCATGACCCGCCCGCCGAGCCTGATCACCATGGTCCGGCCGTGGTGACGCACCAGCCAGGGCAGCACCTCGACGACGGACCTCGCCTTCTCCAGCGCCGCCTGCCGCCGGGCGGTCATGAGCGGCGGCCCCGGGGTGCGCGGACACCGGGCCGGGGCCGGCCGGCCCCGGCACCGGTCACGCCGGCCACCCGGCGGGCCGCACCGGGCAGCCGGGCTCCTCCTCCGGGGCCCGGCCGAGGCGGCGCAGCACGGACTCCGCGATCTCGCCGCTGCGCACGGCGATGTTGGACAGCAGGGAGGAGGTCAGGCCGTGGGTGTGCTCGGTGCCGCCCTGGAGGTAGATGCCGCAGGCCAGTTCGGAGGTGGTGGTCAGCCGGTAGTCGCGCTCCACCCCGTGCCGGCCGGAGGTGTCCCGCAGGCAGAAGCGGTCGAGGTCGCCGAGCAGGGTGGTGGGCTCCATGGCGTCGTAGCCGGTGGCGAAGACCAGGGCGTCCACATCGAGGACCCGGTTCTCGCCGCTGAGCAGCGAGTCGAGCGTCACCCGGGTGACGTTCCCGGCCCGGCGGACGTCCTTGACCCGGGTCAGGCCGTAGAAGTGCAGCCGCCGGGAATTCCGCACGCTCTCCTCGTAGGCGCGGCGGTGCAGATCCCTGATGATCTCGTCGTCGACCACCGAGTAATTCGTGTTCCGGTGGTAGCGCCAGAACGCCTCCCGGGCGCGGTCGGAACCGTAGTAGTAGTCGTCCACCGCACTCGGGTCGAACACCTGATTGGCGAAGGGGGTGTCGTCCGCCACCGAGTATCCGTAGGAGGGAATGACGGCGGAGACCTGCGCGTGCGGAAGGGACTCGTGGAAGAACCGGGTGATTTCCGCGGCGCTCTGCCCGGCCCCGACCACCGCCACGTGCTTGAGCTCGTCGGGGACCATCCGGCGGTACCTGGCCAGGAATTCGGAGCTGTGCCAGACCCGTTCGTCGCGCCGCACGCCCTCGGGCATGCGCGGCACCAGGCCGGTGGAGATGGCCACGTTCCGGGCGTTGACCAGGACGGGCTCGGCCCGGCCGGCCACCCGCACCACGAGCTGGAGATACTCGGCCGGGCCGGGGCCGGCGTCCGGCGGCAGCCGGACGCCGGTGACCTCCGAGGCGTAGGACACCCGGTCGGCGAAGCCGGCCGCCGCCCATTCCAGATACTGGTGGAACTCCTGCCGGGTGGGGAAGAAGTCCTGGTTGTTCACGAATTGCACGAGCCGCTGCGATTCGTGCAGATACGAGATGAAGCTGTACCGGGACGTCGGATTGCGGAACGTCGCCAGATCCTTCAGGAAGGAGATCTGCATCGTCGCGTCCGGCAGCAGCATGTTGCGGTGCCAGCCGAACTCCGGCTGACGCTCGAAGAAGGCCATGGAGACCGGGTCCGACGGATGGGCGGCGCGGCATTCCTCCAGCGCTATGGCGAGCGCCAGATTGGACGGCCCGAAACCGATGCCGACCATGTCGTAGATCTCGGAGTCATGGATCTCCGGGCCGTGTTTCTCGTGCTCAGAACTACCCATAGAGAGTTCTCCCGATAGCGTAGCTGCGTCAGGGACTTCTGCATCTTCGACAGGTCAATTACGGTGAGCCGAGAGGACCCGGACGGAATCCTTGCAACCGTCTTGTGCATTGCGCCGAGGAACACCGCGCCGCCAACTTAGGGCGCCGCCGCCGCCCTTTTCAAGGGAACGGCAACGGCACGGCACCGCATGCACCTTGTCCTGCCGACAGGACAACTGTGCGCCTGGCGGCCGGAATTATCCTGCCCGGATCGGCCCCGGTGGTACCGTCTAGCGCCCGGCCGCAAACCAGTAGGGCAAGATCACCGAGAGGGTGGTGCCAAATGTTTGTGCCCAGTCAGTACCGAGAACCGGACACTTCATGGATGGTCGACCTGGTCCGCGGCAATCCGCTCGCCTTGCTGGTGACCAATGGAAAGCCCGAGGACGGCCCCTTCGCGACCCATCTCCCGGTGATTGCCGATCCGGACCGCCACAAGGAATGGCCCCCCGCTCTCGTGGGCAGCACCCTCCTGGGACACATGAACCGGATGAATCCCCACTGGGAAGCCCTGGAGCACGGGAGCACCGTTCTGCTCACCTTCACCGGACCGCACGCCTATGTATCCCCCACCGTGTACCAGGTGACTCCGGCCGCACCCACCTGGAACTTCACCTCGGTGCACATACGGGGCACCGTGCAGAAAATCGATTCCCTGGAGGAGACACTGGAGGTGGTGAAAGCCACCGTGCGCGCTTTCGAAGCGGATTTCGGGGCCGGCTGGGACATGACCGAATCACTCGACTACTTCCGCCGGATCGTGCCCGGGGTGGGCGCCTTCCGGATCGAGGTCACCGGCGCCGACGGCATGTTCAAGCTCAGCCAGGAGCAGCCGCCCGAGGTGAGCGACCGGGTACGCCGCTCCTTCGGCGGCCGGGAGTGCAGCCGCCACCGCGAGACCGCCGCGCTGATGGACCGCCTGCCGCAGGACTGAGGAGAAACCGGCCGGGGACAGCAGGGGAACCGGGGAACGCCCGCGCGCGGGGGCCGGGCACACCCGGGGTGTGTCCGGCCCTCCGCACGTCCGCGCGGCTGGGGGCGTCCGCGGCCGGCGCCCGCGCCGGCCCGCCGTCAGGCGGTGACGCCGGCCCGCTCGCCGACCTCCTCCAGGGCGCGCTCGGCAGCGGTGTCCAGGGTGGCCAGCAGCCACTGCTCGAAGTCGATGCCCAGCTGCTCGGCCGCCTTGTGCCACCGCTGCAGGCGGACCCCGGGCACGGCGATGCGGCGGGTGGCCTCCGTCCGGGCGCCGTGCCCGGCGCCCTCCTCCTGCGAGGCCCGGATGGCGTTGCGGAGCTGCTTGCTGGTCCACTTCATCTGCTCGGCGCGGTCCAGCCACTTCTCCTGTTCCGCCACCGGCAGCGAGGCGAGTTCGGCGTGGTGCTGGAAGCTCAGCGCCGCACGCCGCCGGGAGAGTTCGAACCTGCGGGAGACCCAGGCGTAGTTGCGCAGGGTCTGGTACTGCAGACCGGCCGCGCGGATGCCCATCTCGTAGCGGTCGGTGTAGTGGTCCTTGCCGTACACCAGCCAGTCCCCCAGCCACCAGGAGGAGGAGTTCACCAGGCCGGAGAGCTGTCGCCCGGCCCGTTCCCAGTCGTCGAAGCTGAGCCCCGCGGGGATCCGGAGCCCCACCTTGGTCGTCAGCACCTGGCTGCGCGCGGCCTCTTCCACGGCCGGTCTGCGCTGTCCGGGCACCGTGTCGCAGATGCTCCGGCGTCGGACCACCGCGGAGCCATTCCCCCGGTCGGAGGAATTCATCGTGTGACCTCCTTCATCGCTGCGTGTGGTGACTTCATGCCTTGTGGTGGGTGAGCACGGCAATGCGGCCCCTGAGTGTGCAGGGAGCGCACGGATCGGAGAGGTGACAGTTGAGAAGGGTGAGCGGACACGGCAGAGCGCCGGCGCACGGAATTGCCGCAGCAGACGCCGGGCCGAATTCCCGCAGACGGATACGACACCGGAATTCCGGAGCGGGTCAATGCACTCAGAGCGGGAGTACATGATTTTCCGGGCCGCTTCCCCGGCCTGTTTTCCCGCTGCGGCGGGCTGCTGCTGCTCAGGGAACGGGATCGTGGAGGAGGCGGCGCTCCCGGTCCTCCGGCCTCGCCGCGGGGATCTGCCCCGGACACCGGAACGGCGGCCGCCCGAACCGGTGAGGCGCCCGCTTTCTGAACCCGTTCAAGAATGTCGCCCCGTGGAATGCGACCATGAGTTGTCCCCCTGCACAGTGGTCGGTGTGCGTGACCGTCCGCGACAGTCGCAGGTCCCCTGTCGCCTCGGGTCCAAAAGTGGTCGGCACCCAGTAGATACGCAGACCCCGGCGGGACTCAAGGACCCTCCGATAAGTCATGACGACTTTTCGATGTTTCGAACTGGAGCACGGTTGCCGACCTCGGCCTGCTCCCCAAAGCTCCTGGCCACAGGCCCTCCGCCGGGCCCCGAGGGCGCCGGCCCCGCTTCCCGCACCCGCCCGATCCCCCTCCTTCGGGCGGTTTCGCCCCGCTTCGCGGAGATCACTTCTCGCCAACCTCAAGGGAACCTCAAATTACCGCAAGTGACGATTGCCGGAAACCTGGGGGCATCAGGCGCGATCTGGTGCTCCGCGGCGCCCGTACCTAGACTTGGGGAATTCAGGCGGGCAGCTTGAGGAAGGTCTGGGATGGATTGCAGAGTGGCTACACCCAGTTCATTCGCGCAGGCGACACCGGATGTTCAGGATTGTTCCGACGGCCTTGACGCGCCATTAATTGACTTCACCGAGAACATCTTCCGGAGTCTCCGCAGGACGGATCAGCGCAGATGGGCGCGGGCCTACCTGGCGGGAGTGCTCCGCACCACCGGCAAGAAGTCCGTCCGCCGCCTGGCCGGCGCCATATCCTCCTCCCCCACCGCCGTGCACTCCCTCCGGCAGTTCATCAATCTCAGCCCCTGGGACTGGAATCCGGTCATGCAGGAGCTGACCCGCTGGGCAGACGGCCACGGCCCGGCACCGCACTGGGTACTCGCCCGCGCGCTGCTGCCCAAGCGCGGCGACCGCTCGGTCGGGGTCCGCTCCTGGTTCGACCCCGCCTCCGGGCGCAGCGTCAACTGCCAGGTGGGGCTCGGGGCGTTTCTCTGTCTCGGCGGTGTCCAGGTGCCGGTGGAGTGGCGGCTGCTGCTGCCGGAGTACTGGCTGGCCGACGAGCAGCGGCGGCGGCGCGCGCGCATACCGGAGGACGTGCGCCACCAGCCGGGGTGGGCGCACGCGCTGGAGTTACTGGACGTGCTGGCGGCCCGCACCGGCGGGAGCGGGGTCCCGGTGATCGCCGACATGAGCGACGCCCCCGACACGGGCCGGCTGCTGTCCGGGCTGCTGCGCCGCCGGTACGACTTCGTGATCGCCGTGCCGCACCACCTTCCGGTGCTCCGCACCGGCGAGGGCGGTACGGCCGCCGCGCCCGCCCCGGCCGGGGCCGTGGCCACCGCGCACGGTTCCGGCACCGTGGAGACCGTGCTGGTGACCGCCCCGGACGGACGGCAGCGCATCACCCGGGTGCAGACCTCCCCGGTCCGGCTGCCCGGAGTGCCCCACCAGCCGTCCTCCGGTCCGTCCTGCCGGCTGTTCGCCGAGGTGTTCCCGGCCAGCCGGCCCGGCCTGGTCTGGATCACCAGCCTCACCGGCACCGGGCTGGACCGCCTGGCCTCACTCGCCGAGCTGTGCACGGCCACCGCCGCCACCCTCACCGACATGGAACGGGAGTTCGGGCTGCACGATTTCGAGGGACGGTCCTTCCCCGGCTGGTACCACCACATGACCCTGGTCTCGGCCGCCTGCACCTACCGGCGGCTCAGCGCGTTGTCCTCCTACGCGGGCGTGGCGTCCTGACCCGCGGTGACCGCCGCCGGTGAGGGGCCCGCACTCGCCGGCGGCGGTCAGCCGCGGCGGATCACGATGTCGCCGCGGGAGGTGACGGCCCGCACGTCGACCGTCTCCCCGGCGTCGCCGGGGCCTTCGGACGGCGTCATGAAGTTGTGCACACTGCCCGCCTTCGTCCGCACGGCCAGAAGTGCCGCGGTGCCGGGGCGGACCCCGATCTCGATCTGGCCGCTGGAGGTGCCGAGCACCACCTGGCCGCGGATCACCCGGTCCACCCGGATGTCGCCGTTGGCGGTCCGCGCGTCGACGGCGGCATGTGCGGTGCCCACCGTGATGTCGCCGTTGGCCGAGCGGACCCGCACGTCGCCGGCGGCCTCCCGGACCAGGCTGTCACCGTTGGAGTTCTTGACCGCCACCGGCCCGTCGACGGTGCCGAGCCGCACCGTGCCGGACCCGGAAACCGCCTCCGCCGGGCCCTCGATCCGCTCCGCCAGCACATCGCCCAGGGAGGTGGCCGCGGTGAGCGGGCCGGTCTCCTGGAACCGCAGGTCCCCGGTGGAGGTCCGGACCTGGCACTCGCCCAGCCGGCCGGTGCACCGGAAGGCCGCCGTCTGCGCGACCGCGCGCAGCTGGGAGCCGGCGGGCAGCTCGATCACCACGTCCACGGAGCCGATCCGGCCGAACAGCGGGCGCGGCCGGGGCCCCCGCACGGTCAGCCGGCCGGCCGCGTACTCGACCTGGGTCTGTTCCGCCGCCTTGGTGTCCGCCTCGCTGCCGGGGTCGCTGGGGCGCACCTCCACCACGGTGTCGGGGCGGTCGCCGGCATCGAGACGGGCGTCCCCGACCGCGAGGTCGATGGAGACCGAGATGGCCGACGGCGTCTCGAAAACTGGCATGTCCGCCTTTCTGGGAACCGGGCGGACATGGTCTCCGCCGTCGGATCGCTGCTGGTGCGGTACGGCTTCGCGGCCGGGTTTCCCGGCGGGCCGCCGCGGGGAAACAGCGGGAAAGCCTGCGGGAAGGCCCGCCGGGAATGCGCGCGGGCATTCGCCGCCTCGCCCCGCGGTGCGGCTAGGTCACCCATCCGGTGAAGTGCGCACCGCCGCGCGGGGCCCGCCGCTCCGGGCGCCGGTTCTGGTTGTCGTATTCGAGCACCGCGGACACGGCGCGCACCAGCCAGGAATTGACCGACATGCGTTCCCGGCCGGCGGCTTCCTCGATACGGGCCTTCAGATGCTCCGGCGGGCGGAAATTGATACGGGAGGTGGCGCCGTCCTCGCCGTTCACCGTGGTGGCGGAGAGCGGCGGCAGGGAGGGCCCGCCGGGGCCCAGGAGCCCGCGCTCCTCCTCGGGCGGCTCGTCGAACTCCCCCTCCCCGGGGGGTGGCGTCACCAGGAAGACGGGTTCCAGCCCGCGCAGCCGGACCTCCACCGAGCCCGGCGCCAGATCACGGGTGATCTCGTCGGCCGCGGCCGAGACCACGTCGAGCAGGACCAGCCGGACCGCGGAGGTGAGCGGCGCCACCAGGCGCTCGGCGGCCTCCCGCGCGGTCTCGTCCCCCGCCTCGGCAGCCACCAGCAGCTCCTGGCGCAGGGTGTCGACGTACCGCTTCAGGTCCATGATGCCATAGTTGCACCATATTGGCGCCATGCGCAACCGCGCCGGGGCGGGGGCGTGTCCCGTCGACGGGACACGCCCCCGCCCCGGCGGGAGGCGACGGCGGACGCCCCGGTGCCGACGTTCCCGCAAAAGACCGGCCACCGGCCGGCTGCCGGCAGCCGCAGCTTTACTGTTCACCGAATCCCGGGCGCCGGGTATATTCAAGATCGGCCAGAAAGCGAAACTGCATATCCAGGACCGGCGGTGCGTCCCCGTGAAAACCGCGGCCTGTGACAGGAATTGACCGCCTGGCCGACCATCCGAGGCGTCCGCAGCCCTTTCTCCACGCACTCTTTCCCAGACGTCCGCCCGAAACCCCCGAGACGCCGAAGAATGCCGTGGCACCGAGAATTCATCAGCAATGAATCCAGCAGCCAGGAGGTTCTCAGATGCCCATGTCACCGGCCCGGAGGTCCCCCGTCTCGTCCCGGGCGGCGGAGCTGACGAGCAGCGGCCTGGTCGAGGTCTTCATGCTGGCCCGCACCGCGAACGCCGTGGACCTGGCGATCGGCACCCCCGGCCACCCCGAGCCGCCGGCCGCCATGCTGGCGGAGGCCGCCCGGGCGCTGCGGGAAGGGCACAACCAGTACGAGCACCCCTCGGGCAATCCGCTGCTGCGCCGCCGGATCGCCGAGCTGCTGACCGTCCCGGCCGACCCCGAGACCGAGATCACGGTCACCGCCGGGGCGACCGAGGCGCTGTACGTGGCCCTGCTCTCCACGGTGGACGCCGGTGACGAGGTGGTGGTGTTCACCCCGGGCTTCGACCAGTTCGCCGCCGCCGTCCGCCTGGTCGGCGCCCGCCCGCGGTTCGTGCCGCTGCACGCGCCGGAGTGGCGCTGGGACCCGGCCGAACTGGCCGCCGCGTTCGGCCCCCGCACCCGGGCCGTCCTGCTGAACACCCCCGCCAACCCCACCGGCCGGGTGCTCGACCGCACCGAGCTGGACGAACTGGCCGGGCTGTGCGAACGCTGGAATGCCACCGCGATCAGCGACGAGGTGTACAGCGCCTTCGTGTTCGACGGGCGCCGCCACCTCTCGGTCGCCGAGGTGCCGGGCCTGGCCGGACGCAGCGTGGTGGTGGGATCGCTCTCCAAGAGCCACGCGGTGAGCGGCTGGCGGGTCGGCTTCCTGCGCGCCGACCGCACCCGCAGCGAGGCGTTCCAGCGCGTGCACCAGCTCACCACGCTGGGCACCGCGGCCCCCCTGCAGTTCGCCGCCGCCCACGCGGCGCTCTCCGCCGATCCGGCGGAAGCCTGCGCGCAGATGGCCGCCCGCCGCGACCTGGCCCAGGCGATGTTCTCCCGGCTGGGCATGAAGTTCGCCCCGGTGGAGGGCGGCTGCTACGTCTTCGCGGACATCGGTCCGCTCACCGGCGGCCACGAGGAGTGCCTGCCCTTCATCCGCCGGCTCCACGAGCGGACCGGGGTGGTGCTGGCGCCCGGCACAGCCTTCTTCGCCGACCCCGCCCGCGGCTCCCAGTACGTCCGGATCGCCTTCAACAAATCGCTGGAGACCCTGCGGACGGCCGAGCAGCGGCTGTCGGCCCTCTGACCCGGTACCGCCGGCCCACCACGGACACCACGGCCAGAACGGAGGACGACATGCGGCAGATCAGCGGCGGCCGGCTGGGGCCGCTGCCGGAGTTCCTGGACCACGACGACGGCCGGGACGTGGTCCCGGTCGTCACCCCGGCCGGGGACCCGATGTGGCTGGTGTGCGACTACGCACTGGGCCGCCGGGTGCTGACGGACCAGAGGTTCAGCCGGGCCGAGGCCGCCGCGCCGCACGCCCCGCAGATCATCGACGCCCAGCCGGTGCCGGACTCCATCGCCAGCCTGGACGGCGCCGAGCACAGCCGGCTGCGCCGCATCGTGGCCGGGGCCTTCAGCACCGGCAAGGTCGCCGCCATGGCCCCGGACATCGAGCGGCTGGCCGGACGGCACCTGGACGCCATGGCCGCCGCCGGACCCGGCGCCGACCTGATCGAGGGCCTGGCCGCGCCCCTGCCGCTGGCCGTGCTGTGCTCGCTGCTCGGCGTCCCGGAGGAGGACAGCGGCACCTTCCGCACCTGGGTGGAGGTGCTGTTCGACATCTCCGCCAGCAGCCCGCGGGAAAAGGCCCGCCGGAGGCTGGAACTCGCCCACTACATGGCCGACCTGATCGAGCTCAAGCGCCGCAGCCCGCAGGACGACCTGCTCACCGCCATGGTCGGGGCGCACGACCGCGGTGAGCTGACCATGAGCGAACTGCTGGCCCTGGGCCTGGCCCTGCTGATGGCCGGCTACGAGACGACCGTCGCCCAGATCGGCCTGTCGGTGCTGTTCCTGCTCTCCGAGGCGGACGGCTGGCCCGGCCTGGTGCGCCGGCCCGACCGGCTGCCCGCCGTGGCCGAGGAACTGCTGCGGCTGACCCCCTCCACCCCGGTGAGCTTCTCCCGGGTCGCGCTGGAGACCGTCCCGCTCGGCAGCGTCACCGTCCGGGCCGGGGAAGCCGTCCTGGTCTCGCTGCTGCACGGCAACCGGGACGGCGGCGCCTTCCCGGACCCCGCCCGGCTGGCGCCGGACGGGCACGACGCCATGCATCTGACCTTCGGCCACGGCCTCCACCGCTGTGTCGGTGCGCCGCTGGCCAGACTCCAGCTCCGCCTGGTGCTGGAGCACCTGATCCGCCGCTTCCCGGCCCTGCGGCTGGCCGCCGGCCCCGACTCGGTGGCCTGGAAGGACGGCATGGGCACCCGCGGCCTGTCGCGGCTCCAGGTCGCCTGGTGAACCGCCCGCGCCCCAGCACACCCGTGAACGCCCCTCAGCCGAAGTGAAGTGAGGATTCCCGTGTCCGGTGAGAACGGCCTCAGCGATGCCCGGCCCGCAGGGAAGCCCGGCGCCCCCCGGACGGCGGACACCGCGCCGCCACGGCCCCGGCCGGGCGCGCACGGCCGGACGGAGTTCCGCAGCCGCGCGCTGCCCTGGGTGCTGTCCGGCTCCTCCCCGGCGGCCCTGCGCGCCCGGAGCGGCCAACTGCTGGCGCACCTGGCCGGGTCACCGGCCGCCGCCGGCGGCACGGCGCCCGGCGGCACGGACGCCGGTCTGGGCCTGTCGCTGGCCCTGGCCGGCGACCCCGGCACGCACCGGGCGGTGCTGCTGGCCGAAGGCCGCGAGGAGCTGACCGCCCGGCTGTCCGCGCTGGCCGAGGGACGGCGCTCCGCCGGGCAGATCACCGGCACCGCCGCCGCCCGCCGGGACCGGGCGGTCTTCGTCTTCCCCGGCCAGGGCTCGCAGTGGGCCGGGATGGCGGCCGATCTGCTGGACGGCTCGGACGTGTTCCGGGCCGCCGTGGAGGCCTGCGCGCAGGCGCTCGCCCCGCACGTGGAATGGTCCCTGGAGGAGGTGCTGCGCGCGGTGCCGGGCGCCCCCGCCCTGGACCGCGACGACGTGGTGCAGCCCGCCCTGTTCGCGGTCATGGTGGGCCTGGCCGAGCTGTGGCGGTCGTTCGGCGTGGAACCCGCCGCCGTGGTCGGGCACAGCAACGGCGAGATCGCCGCGGCCGTGGTCGCGGGCGGGCTGTCGCTGGCGGACGGCGCCCGCGCGGTGGCGCTGTGGAGCAGGGCACAGGCCCGGCTGGCGGGACAGGGCGCGATGATCTCGGTGCCGCTCCCGGCCGCCGGTGTCGAACCGCTGCTGGCCCGGTACCCCGGGCGGCTGGCGCTGGCCGCGGTCAACGGCCCCGGGCTGGTGGTGCTCTCCGGCGACCGGGACGTGGTGGACGGCGTGCTCGCGGAGCTCACCGCGGACGGGGTGCGGGCCAGGCGCATCCCGGTGGACGTGGCCGCCCACTCGCCGCACATCGAGCGGCTCCGCGAGGAACTGCACACCGCCCTGGCGCCGCTGCGGCCGCGCACCGGGACCGTGCCCTTCCACTCCACGGTGACCGGCGGACCGCTGGACACCCGCACGCTGGACGCCGGTTACTGGTACCGCAATCTGCGCAGCACCATCGCCTTCGAGCCGGTGGTGCGCGCGCTGGCGGACCACGACTGCTTCATCGAGATCAGCCCGCACCCGGTGCTCACCATGGCCCTGGGGCAGACCCTGGACGCCGCCGGCTCCGCCGCCGTCGTCACGGGCTCGCTGCGCCGCGGCGAGGACGGGCCGGCCCGTTTCCTGACCGCGCTGGCCGAACTGCACACCGCCGGCGCCGCGGTGGACTGGCGCCCGGCCTTCCCCGCCGGCACCTCACCCGTGGCGCTGCCGGAACCGGCGGACGCCCCGCCGGAGCCGGAGGGGCCGGGCCGGGAAGGGGCGGAGCGGCCGGACACCGCACGGCACACCGAGCAGTCCGGTCCGCCGTCCGGCCCGCAGGACACCGTCCCCGCGGACGCCGACGCCCTGAGGGAGCTGGTGCTCTCCGAGACCTCCCTGATCCTCGGCCGGGCGGCCGGCGGCGTCCGGCCCGGCGCGGTGTTCCGGGAACTGGGCATGGACTCGGCCACCGCACTGGAGCTGCGCAACCGGCTGGCCGCCGCCACCGGCCTGCGGCTGCCCGCCACCCTGGTCTTCGACCACCCCACGCCGCAGCGGCTGGTGGACCACCTGGTGGCCCGGCTGACCGGCGGCGAGAGCGGCCCGGCGCCGGTACGGCCCGGCCGGCGCCGGGCACCGGACGCCGACGACCCGGTGGTCATCGTCTCGATGGCCTGCCGGTACCCCGGCGGGGTGGCCTCGCCCGAGGACCTGTGGCAGCTGCTGATGGACGAGCGGGACGCCGTCTCCGGCTTCCCCGACAACCGCGGCTGGTCGCCCGACACCCTCCCCGGCGGCGGCGCCTTCCCGCGCCAGGGCGGGTTCCTCCACGACGCCGACCGGTTCGACGCCGAGTTCTTCGGCATCAGCCCCCGGGAGGCGGCGGCCATGGACCCGCAGCAGCGGCTGGTCCTGGAGACCTCCTGGGAGGCGATCGAGCGGGCGGGCATCGACCCGGGCACGCTGCGCGGCAGCAGCACCGGGATGTACCTGGGCGCGATGGCGCAGGACTACGGGCCGCGGATGCACGAGGCGGACGACGCCTCGGGCGGGTATCTGCTCACCGGCACCTACACCTGTGTGGCCTCCGGCCGGGCCGCCTACACCCTGGGCCTGGAGGGCCCCGCGGTCACCGTGGACACCGGGTGCTCCGCCTCGCTGGTCGCGGTCCATCTGGCGGCNGACCGGGCGGCTGCTGACCGAACTCGCCCGGGCGGCCGGCACCGGCGACGGCGACGGCGACGGCCCGGCGGCCGGGCGGTCCGCGCGGGCCGCCGCCCCGGAGGCCGGCGCCGCCGACGACCCGGTGGTGATCGTCGGCATGGGCTGCCGCTACCCCGGCGGCGTCCGCTCCCCGGAGGACCTGTGGGAGCTGGTCACCGCGGGCACCGACGCCATCGGCCCGTTCCCCGCCAACCGGGGCTGGGACATCGAGGCGCTGTACGACCCCGAGCCCGGCCGCCCGGGGAAGACCTACACCCGGCACGGCGGGTTCCTCTACGACGCCGACCGGTTCGACGCCGACTTCTTCGGCATCAGCCCCCGGGAAGCGCTGGACATGGACCCGCAGCAGCGGCTGCTGCTGGAAACCGCCTGGGAGGCGATCGAGCACGCCGGGATACCCCCGCACTCCCTGCACGCCACCCGCACCGGGGTGTTCAGCGGCGTGATGTACAGCGACTACACCTCCCGGCTGCACACCGGGAGTGCGCTGAGCGTGGTGTCCGGCCGGGTCTCCTACGCCCTGGGTCTCCAGGGGCCGGCCATCACCGTGGACACCGCCTGTTCCTCCTCGCTGGTCGCGGTCCATCTGGCGGCGCAGGCGCTGCGGGCCGGGGAGTGCGACCTGGCGCTGGCCGGCGGGGTGACCGTGATGACCTCACCCGAGCTGTTCATCGAGTTCAGCAGGCAGCGCGGGCTGTCCGCCGACGGACGCTGCCGGTCCTTCGACGATGCGGCGGACGGCACCGCCTGGGGTGANGCCACGCCCGGCCTGTTCGTGGAGTTCGCCCGGCAGCGCGGGCTGGCCCCGGACGGGCGCTGCAAGGCGTTCTCGGACTCGGCGGACGGCACGGGCTGGGGTGAGGGGGTGGGGGTGGTGCTGCTGGAACGTCTCTCCGACGCCCGCCGCAACCACCACCCCGTCCTCGCCGTCATCCGCGGCTCCGCCATCAACCAGGACGGCGCCAGCAACGGCCTGTCCGCCCCCAACGGCCCCGCCCAGGAACGCGTCATCCACGACGCCCTGACCACCGCCCGCNTCCGCCCCCAACGGCCCCGCCCAGGAACGCGTCATCCACGACGCCCTGACCACCGCCCGCCTCACCCCCGCCGACATCGACGCCGTCGAAGCCCACGGCACCGGCACCACCCTCGGCGACCCCATCGAAGCCCAAGCCCTCCTCAACACCTACGGCCGCCACCACACCCCCGACCGCCCCCTCCACCTCGGCAGCCTCAAATCCAACATCGGCCACACCCAAGCCGCCGCCGGCATCGCCGGCATCATCAAAATGGTCCAGGCCATCCACCACGCCACCCTCCCCAGAACCCTCCACCTCACCACCCCCACCACCCACGTCGACTGGACCACCGGCCACATCCACCTCCTCACCCAGCCCACCCCCTGGCCCACCACCCCCCACCCCCGCCGCGCCGCCATCTCCTCCTTCGGCATCAGCGGCACCAACGCCCACCTCATCCTCGAACAACCACCCCACCCCACCCCCGA
>NZ_WTLH01000071.1 GCF_011421595.1 Streptomyces sp. YIM 98790
CGAGCAGGCCCGATGCCGCCACGCCTCCCCGGGCACCGGACGGTCCGGCCGCCGGTACCGCTCGCCACCGGCCCCGAAGCGCGGGTGACCGGCCCTGCCCGGCACGCCCGTCAGGAGCGGCGCAACCCGCGTCGCCGACCCCGCACACAAAGGAGGACATCATGCAGAACCAGGAACTCGAACTGCTCGCCGAGCTGCACGCGCTCCCCGAGACCGAGCCGCTGGAGGTCGACGGGGCCTCCAACGGCGCGACGTGCGCCTGCATCGGCCTGCTCACGGTCCTGAACACCGTCTGCATCGGCATCACCTGCTGATCGGACGGCCCTCGCCAGCGCGAGCGGTGTCCCCACCGCAGCCGGGACGACACCGCACATCCACCGGTGCTGCCGGCCTTCTGGCCGGCAGCACCGGACACACGGTGTCAACCGCCCCCACCGGCTTCCGAGCGGATTGCCGGTGGGGGCGGCGGACTTCACGGGATGAACGTGCAGATCCTCTCCGGCCTCCCCGCCCCCGGCCGGGAGGTGCCCCATGGGCCGTCCGCTGCGGGCGTCGCCCGCGCTGCCCGGCGCGGTCCGCGACGTCCGGGCCCGCCCGCACCCGCTGGAGGCTGCCCCGTCCGGGGGACCATCAGAGCTCCGCTGTCGGTCCTCCCGTCTACAGTCCGGAACAGGACGCCAGGGAGGGCGGCGTGCATGCCGACGGTCTGCGCGCGCCCCGGAAGAGGTCCGCACGGACCCCACGGGAATCGCAGGAGCGACGCATGGGTGAGCTGCACGTCAACATCATCTCCACGCTGGACGGTGTGATCCAGGCCAACGGCGGCCCCACCGAGCAGGACGGGGACTTCCCGTACGCGGGCTGGGAACGCCCGTTCTGGGATGCGGAGTCCGGCGCACAGGTGGATGCGATCGTGCGGGAGTCCGACGCGCTGCTGCTCGGGCGCACGACGTACGACATCTTCCGCAGCTACTGGCCGGGCAGACCGGATGAGATCGGGCGGGCCTTCGACCGGGTCCCCAAGTACGTCGCGTCCCGCGGCACACCAGAGCTGTCCTGGGACGCCAGCACCCAGATCACCGACGTGGGTGCCGGGGTTCGCGACCTGCGGGAGCGGCATGCGCAGATCCACACGTGGGGCAGCGCGAACCTGTTGCAGACGCTGTTCCGCGAGG
Source organism: Streptomyces sp. YIM 98790 (assembly GCF_011421595.1). Taxonomy (GTDB): domain Bacteria; phylum Actinomycetota; class Actinomycetes; order Streptomycetales; family Streptomycetaceae; genus Streptomyces. Next base: position 1,176 of record NZ_WTLH01000071.1, read on the forward strand.
CCCTGGTCGACCGGATGAACCTGTGGGTGTGTCCGGTTGTGCTCGGGGAGGGAAAGCGGCTCTTTCCCGAAGGCACGGCAGCCGGCCGCTTCGAGCAGACCGAGCCGCCGGAGTCCTATCCCGGTGGCGTGCTGCTGCTGCGCTACCGGCGCCTGGAGGGACCGCCGGAGACGGAAGCCACGGCGGAAACCGCCGACGCCGGGAACGACGCCGGGAACGATGCCCGGCCCGGCCCCGGATAGAGGTGGCCGCGGCGGTCGGCACGGGGCCGTGTCGTCCCGGCGCGCGGCATCGTCGTCAGCCGTAGGGCTGGAGGAGCTGGTCGACGGGGGCGTAGTCGTCGGTGAGCGGCCGGGCGTCGCCGATCCAGGTGGTGAGGGCGTCGCCGGCGAAGACCTGCCAGCCGGTCTCCCGGGCGTCCAGCCCGTCCCGGACCGCGCCGAGGTCGACCGGTCGGTCGGAGGCGAGCACCACCAGGTTGCCGCCCTCCGGGGCGGCGGCCGGGCCGAGGTCGCTGCCGGCGGGCTCCCCGAGGAGGGCGACGTGCTCGAAGACCTCGCTGAGGGTGGCCGCTTCGGCGCGCGCGAAGGAGAGCCCACCATGGTCGACGAGATTGGCGACGTACAGGCCGTCGTCGTCGAGCACCCGCCGTACGTCGGTCATCGCCTCCACGGTGGTGAGGTGCCACGGCACGCTGACGCCCCCGAAGGCATCGCCGACGACGAGGTCACGGCTGCCGGTGTCCAGTCGCCGCAGGCCGAGCCTGCCGTCCTCGGCGCGTACGTCGATACCGGCGTCCGGTGTCAGACCGAGCTGGTCGCGGCTGATGCGCACCACCCCGCTGTCGATCTCGGACACCAGGCTGCGCGTCCCGGGCCGCGTCGCGGTGAGGTAACGGGGAAGGGTGAGCCCGCCGCCGCCCAGGTGGTGGGCGGCGAGCGGTTCACCTTCCGCGAAGGCCGCATCGACCACCGACGCGAAGGCGCGCACATACCGGAACTTCAGGTAGGTCGGGTCGTCGATGTCGACGTAGGAGTGCCGCAGGCCGTCCAGAACGAGGGTGCGACCGCTGCTCCGGTCGGGATCCTCGACGACCCGTGCGCAGTGGTACCTGGTCTCCGTGTCGCAGCCGCCGGGCGCGACCATGGTCGCGAGGCCGCCGGCGACGAGCGCGAGGATCAGGGCAGGGGTGCTGCTCCACCCGCGCGTGCGCCACCCCACCAGCGCCGAGCCGGCCACCAGCAGTGCGCCCAGACCGATCAGGATGCCGCTGACCGGCAGCCGCGAGACGAGCACGAAGCCGGTGAGGACGGTGCCGACGATGGCCCCGGCGGTGCCGACGCCGGACAGCCGGCCGACCACCGTTCCGGTCTCGGCGAGGCTGGTGAGCCGCAGCTTGGTCACGATCGGCGTCACCGCGGAGAGCAGCGCGGCCGGCACCAGGATGGCCAGCGACGCGATCAGCAGGAGCATCGCCGGCGCCCACTCCGCGGTGGTGCGCAGCGCGGCGGGGGTGAGCGCCACGACCGCTCCGGACACCCCGAGCGCGGGGCCGATGAGCCGGCGCGGACTGACCTGGTCGGCGATGCGCCCGCCCAGCCAGGAGCCGAGGGCGATCGCGGTGAGGGCGATGCCGATCACCATGGTGCTGGTCTCGAGGGTGAGGCCGAGATAGGGGGCCAGCAGCCGCAGGGCGACGATCTCGACCACCAGGACGGAGGCCGAGGAGCCGAACACCAGCACGGCAGCCGCACGGGGACCCAGGCCGTCGTTGCGCGGCGCACCCTCGGCGACAGACGAGGAAGACGATCCGGTCACAACCGACATCCTCGCACGCGGCCCGTGCACGGACGGACGTTGGGAGAAACGCCCGCCGGGAAGGAGGCGCAGGTACGGGTTTCCGGGCCGCAGTTGCAGGGCTCCCAGGCGATCCGTGTGCGGGAACGCAGACGACGCGGGGGCCGAACCGGGTACCCCGCGGCGCATGACCCTCAACGGTGCCGGCCGGAGGGGCGGCCAGGCCGCGGCCGGGTCCCGTCATGCGTGCTCGCCCGGGATGCGGGCCGGCCGTAGGGTACTTGGCCATGAGCATCGAGAAGCCGAGCGACCGAGCCGAACGCGATCCGCGACTGCTGCGTGTCTCCCATGCCGACCGCGACCGGATGGTGGAGATCCTGCGGGATGCGGCGGCCGACGGCCGGCTGGACATCGATGAGCTCGAAGAGCGGATGGAACGAGCGCTCGCCGCGCGCACGTTCGCGGATCTGGAGCCGCTCACGGAGGACCTGCCGGTCGCGGCGCCCGCGCCGCCGGCCGTCCGCGCGCCCGCGACGGCGGCACCGGCACCGGCTCCGGCGGACGGGGAGGCGGAGCGGTGGGAGGTGGCCGGCCAGCGGCTTCGGCGGGAGGGCGCATGGACGGTGCCGCGCCTCGTCGAGCTCACTGTGGCCGGCGGCTCGGCGCGGCTGGACTACACCGTGGCACGCCTGCCGGAGGGCGGGGAGAGCACGCTCCGCATCTCGGCGTACGGCGGAAGCGTGCGGCTGACGGTGCCGCCGGGGGTCGCGGTGGACCTGAGCGGGATCGCGTCGCACGGCGGACGGGTCCGCGACAATGCCTCGCGGCACGCGGTGCCGGGAGCGGTGACGCATGTGATCACGGTGACGGGATCGATGTATGGCGGGACGGTGCGGGTGGAGGCGTCGGACGCGAAGTAGCGGGTCCGGCGTGGGTGCCGGGCACGGAGGAAGCGTTCACGCCGCGGCCCGGGCGCGCCGGCCCGGACCGTAGGAACGTGGCACCGGACTGCTCTCCGCCCGGGCGGGCCGGGTGCCATCGGCGGCCCGGCGCGGGCACCGCCGATCCGGAGGCGGCGGCATTCGGCCGGCAGCGGGAGCGCGGCGGACGCCGGGCAGGCCGGCGGTCGTCCGCCCGGGGCGGGAGAACGGGAGCGGTGGCGCAGTGCCGCTGGCGGTGCCGACGCCGGCGGGAGTGCAGCCAGAGGGCGAGCGTGCCGGTGGCCGTGACCAGCACCCCCGGCCATGTACGGGGCGCCGACGACATGCAGGGCGGGACGTGGCGTGGGAAGACCGCGCACGTCACAGGGTGTGCGCTCCACTCCTTCGCGGGTGTCGGCCGGTGCACCGGAAGGCGCGCCGGCCGGGGACGGCAGGGCTGGTGCGCCACCCGCACGGCCGGGCGACCCGGCCGGAGGCCGCCGGCGGCGGGTGGTGACGGCCAGTGTGGGGCGAGGCGCCGGGCCGTGTCAGGGGCCGTGTCAGGGGCCGTGTCAGGGGGGTGACAGGCGGGTGTCAGGCCCGGCCGGGACGGTGGCGGCATGAAGAATTCGGCAATTGCAGTCTCCGGGCTGCGGAAGGCATACGGGGACAGAGTCGTGCTCGACGGCATCGGCTTCGATGTCGCCGCAGGATCGGTGTTCTCCCTGCTCGGCCCCAACGGGGCCGGCAAGACGACCACGGTGAACGTCCTCACGACGTTGCTGAAGGCCGACGCCGGGACGGTGCGCGTGGCCGGGCACGACGTCGTGACGGAGACCAAGGAGGTGCGCGCGGCCATCGGCGTGACCGGTCAGTTCGCCGCGGTCGACGAGCTGCTGTCGGGCCGGGAGAACCTGCAGCTGATGGCGGACCTCAAGCGGGTGCGCTCCGGTGACCGGGTCGTCACGCGGCTGCTGGAGCGGTTCGGCCTGGCGGAGTCGGCGCAGAGGATGGCGGCGACCTACTCCGGCGGGATGCGCCGGAAGCTGGACCTGGCGATGACGCTGGTCGGCGACCCGCGGATCATCTTCCTGGACGAGCCGACGACCGGGCTGGACCCGCGCAGCAGGCGCACGATGTGGGGGATCGTCCGCGAACTGGTGGCCGACGGCACCACCGTCTTCCTCACCACCCAGTACCTGGAGGAAGCCGACCAGCTCGCCGACCGGATCGCGGTGCTCGACCAGGGCCGCCTGGTCGCCCAGGGCACCCCCGAGGAGCTCAAGCGCCGGGTTCCCGGCACCCATGTCCGGCTCCGGTTCGCCGGCCCCGGGGAGCTCGACGCGGCCGCGGGGATCCTTGCCGGGTCCACGCGGGACGACCAGGAACTGACGCTGCGGGTGCCCAGCGACGGCGAGTCGGGGTCGCTGCGGGCCCTGCTGGACCGGCTCGACGCGCACACGATCAACGCCCAGGAGTTCTCCGTGCACACACCCGACCTCGATGACGTCTTCCTCGCCCTGACCGGGCACACGAGCACGGAGGAGGTCGCACGGTGAGCACCCTCCCGACGCCGCTGGGCGACTCGGCGGCCATGCTGCGCCGCAATCTGAAGCACACCATGCGGAGCCCGGTCACGGTGTTCCAAGCGGTCCTGTTCCCCATCGTGATCATGTTCATGTTCGTCCATGTGTTCGGTGGCGCGTTCGACGTCGACGCCGAATACATCGACTACGCGACCCCCGGTCTGCTCGTGATGGCCACCGCCTACGGGCTGGGCGCCACCGCGACGGCCGTGAACTCCGACATGACCAAGGGCATCATCAACCGGTTCAAGGTCATGGACGTCTCCCGAGGCGCCGTGCTGACCGGGCACGTCGTGATCACCACGCTGCGCTGCCTGGTGGCCGGCGCGGCCATCCTCTCGGTGGCCTTCGCGATGGGGTTCCGTCCGGACGCGGGCGCCCTCGACTGGCTCGGCGCGATCGGCCTGCTCGTGCTGCTCAGCCTCGCGGCCGGCTGGCTCACCGTCGCCCTGGGGCTGGCCGCGAAGACCGCGGAGTCGGCGGGCCTGGCCACCGTGCCGCTGATCATGCTGCCGTTCCTGAGCAGCGCCTTCGTGCCCGCGGAGACGATGGGGGCTGGGGTGCGGCAGTTCGCGGAGTACCAGCCCTTCACCCCGGTCATCGAGACGCTGCGCGGCCTGCTGGAGGGCAACCCGCCGGCCGGCGACGCGATCGCGGCCGTCGCCTGGTGCACCGGGCTCGGGCTCCTCGGGTACGTGTGGGCGGTCTCCGCCTTCAGGAAGCGAGCGTGACCCCGGCCAGCTGAGACCAGCCGGTCCGCGACCCCTCCGCAGCCGCCTCGGCGAACCGCGCGTCTCCGAGGCGGCGCCGCGCGGTCCGCTCGATCCGGGCCGCGTCCGGATGGGAGCGGTCCTGCAGCCCGCGCACCCCGGCACTCGCCGCGAGCAGCCGCGCGGCCTGCGCGTACTCGCCGCGGCGCAGTGCCAGGTCCGCGACCCCGACGAGCACCTGCGCGATCAGCGGCGCGTGTCCCGCCTCGGACGCCGCCTCGCAGGCCGCCGCCCGGTGCGCCCGGGCCTCGCCGGGATCGGCGGCGAGATAGCCGAGCAGGTCGTGCGTGACCGCGCGGTTGGCCGCCCGCCCCGCCTCGTCGCCCAGTACGGCCGTCGCCGCACCGAGCTGCCGGTGCGCCTCCTCGGCGTCGCCGCCCCACCGGGCGAGTTCCGCCTGCGCGAGGGCCAGCTCGGCCAGCCCCTCCGGCCAGACGACCCGCTCCGCGCACCGCCGCGCCTCGGCGACGGCGGCCGCGCTGGCGTCCTCCTCGCCCAGCAGCCAGTACAGCTGCGCCTGCCGCGAGCGCATCCGGATGACGTCCTCGATGGCACCGACCTCGGTGACGGCCGTGATCGCCTGCTCGTAGTACGCGCAGGCACCGGCGAACTCGCCGCGCACGGCGAACCGCTCCGCCAGCTCGGTCAGGGCGAACGACATCCCGACCCGCTCGCCGAGTGCCCGGAACTCGGCGAGCGCCCTCTCCAGGTGCGCGTCCGCGTCCCGCCCGCCCTCGCCGAGAAGGATCCGCATCTTGCCCAGGTGGAACCTGGCCAGCGCGCGCACCCAGGGATCCTCGTCCTCCAGCAGGGGTTCGACAGCGGGCAGGAACGCGTGGGGCCCGCTGAGCATGCGTTCCATCGGGGCGACGAAACCCAGCAGCGGGTGGCCGGCCGGGCTGCGCCGGGTGAACCGGTGCGCCTCGCGGATCCACTCCGCGGCCCGGCGCTCGTCGCCCCGCCCGGAGGTCACGAACAGCACGACCAGCCCGTACACCGTGGCCCGGACCTCGTCGGTCACCTCGCCGGGCGTCCTGGTCGCCGCCATGATCAGCTCGATGCCTTCGGTCCTGTGCCCGCTGAGCCACCAGTACCAGCCCGCGCCCGCCGCGAGCCGCATCGCCGCCTGCGCCTCCCCGGCCGCCAGCGCGCCGCGCATCGCCGCACCGATGTTGTCGTGCTCGGCGTCCAGTGCGGCCAGCCACTCCAGCTGCTCGGCGCGGCGCAGGTGCGGCTCCGCGGTCTCGGTGAGCTCGGTGAAGCAGGCCAGGTGCGCCTGGCGCGCCCGCTCCGACTCCCCCGCCTCCGCGAGCCGGTGCCCGGCGTACTCCCTGATCGTGCCGGTCATGCGGTAGCGCGGGGCGGTGCCGCCCTCGGCGCGCAGCAGCGACTTCTCGGTCAGCGCGGTGAGCAGCTCGAGCACCTGCTCCGGTTCGACCGCGTCGCCCGCGCAGACCCGTTCGGCGGCTTCCAGGCTCGCCCCGCCGGAGAACACCGAGAGTCTGCGCAGCACCGTCCGCTCGGCGTCGCCGAGCAGTTCCCAGCTCCAGTCGACCGCCGCGCGCAGCGTCCGGTGCCGCGGCAACGCCGTCCGGCTGCCGCCGGTCAGCAGGCGGAACCGGTCGTCGAGCCGGCCGGCGAGCTGGTCGACCGACATGGTGCGCAGCCGGGCCGCGGCCAGTTCGATCGCCAGCGGCATCCCGTCCAGCGTCCGGCAGACGCGCTCCATCGTCGCCAGCGTGCGGGCGTCGGCCGCGAGATCCCGGCGCACCGCCCCGGCCCGGTCGCGCAGCAGCCGGACGGCGGGTGAGGACTCGATCTCGCCCGGGCCCGCGTCACCCTCCGGCAGGGCCAGCGGCTCGACCGGCCACAGCGCCTCCCCCGTGATGCCGAGCGGTTCCCGGCTCGTCGCCAGGATCCGCAGCCGCCGGCACTCCCCGAGCACCCGGTGGGCGAACACCGCCGCGGACTCGATCACGTGCTCGCAGTTGTCCAGGATCAGCAGCGCCTCCCGCTCGCGGACCGCGGCGACGAGCCGGTCCGCCGGCTCCGTGTCCGGGGCCGCCCCGCCGAGCAGGGTGTCCCGCAGGTCCAGCCCGGCAAGCGTCGCCTGCGCCACCTCGGCCACGCCGCCGTCCGCGCCGATGGCGGCGAGCTCCACCAGCCAGACTCCGTCCGGCAGATCGCCCAGCAGCGTGCGGGCGGTCTCCGTGGCCAGCCGGGTCTTCCCGGAGCCGCCCGGCCCGGTGACGGTGGTGAGCCGGTGCCGGGCGATCAGTCCGCGGACCGCGGCGACATCGGCACCCCGGCCGACGAAGGTGGTCAGCTCGGCGCGCAGGTTGGTCCTGCGGCTCTCCTTCCGCCGCCCCGGCCCGCCCCGCAGCAGCGCGACGTGCAACGCGGCCAGCTCCGGCGAGGGGTCCACGCCCAGCGCGTCGGCCAGGGCCTCCCGCGCGCGCTGGTACACCAGCAGCGCCTCGCTGTCGCGGCCGGCCGCGACGAGGGCGCGCATCAGTGCGGCGACGAGCCGTTCCCGCACCGGGTGCACGGCCACCAGGTCGGCCAGCTCCGCGACCACCTCCGCACCACGCCCGAGGGAGATCTCCGCCTCGAACCGCTCCTCGGCGGCGGTCAGGCGCAGCCCCTCCAGCCGGACCGCCGCGGCGTCGAACGCGGCGCTGTCCTGCAGGCCGACGTCCTGCAGGGCCGCGCCGCGCCACAGTCCGAGGGCCTCGCGCAGCAGCCGCACCCGCCGGAACCCGTCCCCGGAGCGGGCCCGGCCCGCGACGACGAGCCGTTCGAACCGCACGGCGTCGACGGCGTCGGGCTCCACGGTCAGCCGGTAGCCGTCCGGCTGCCCCTCGACCATCCCGTCCGGCATGGCCTTCCGCAGCCGGGAGACCAGGCGCTGCAGGGCGTTCGCCGCATCGGCGGGCGGATGCTCCCCCCAGATCCAGTCGACGAGCGAGGCCTTGGGCACCACGTGGCCCGGGGTGAGCGCCAGGGCGGCCAGCAGTCCGCGCAGCCGCGCGCCCGGCACCTCGACCAGGCCGCCGTCGTCCCCGCGGACCTCCAATGGGCCCAGCATCCCGATCTGCACCCGCCGATTTTGTCACGGGGCGTCCGGGCCGGCGGCCCCGCGGCCGCGCCCGCCTCCCGGCCGCCGCCGGCCGTGGCACCGCGCTCCTCATGCGAGCGCCAGCGGACCGGCGGGGGCGGCGGGGCGCCGCCTCACACCGCGGACAGGGCGGTGCCCAGCCCGCGGGCCCGCTCGGCCGGGTCCCGGGCGTCGGAGGCCCAGGCGATGTGTCCGTCCGGACGGACCAGCAGCAGGGTGCGGCGCCGCGGACTGGCCCAGTGGACCCGGCCGACCCAGCCGCCGTGGTCCGAGGCGCCGCCGTCCCCGGGCAGCTCCTCGCCGGCCGGGGTGACCAGCACGTACCGGCCCGGACGCAGCGCCTCGTACAGCCGGGAGCCGCCGGCCAGGGCCAGGTCCGGGGCCCGCCGCCCCACCAGCGGATGCGCGCCGGGCGGCGCGGGGTACGCGACGTCGATGCCGCTGACCCGGCCCGTCACCCTGCGGCGGAGGGCGGGGACGCCCAGGGCGAGGCGGCTCAGCACCGTCCGCGCCAGGAACTGCGGCCGGTTGCGCACCATGGCGGCGCGGATCAGCACGCCGCTGCTGCGCAGCGCGGCGGTGCCGACCGGGTGCCGTTCCGTGTGGTAGCTGTCCAGCAGGGCCGCGGCCCCCGGCCGGCCGTCCAGCGCGGCGGCGAGCTTCCAGGACAGGTTGGCGGCGTCCTGGAGGCCGACGTTCATGCCCTGGCCGCCGGCCGGGGAGTGCACGTGGGCGGCGTCCCCGGCGAGGAAGACCCGGCCGTCCCGGTACGCGGGCACCTGCCGTTCGTCGCTGCGGAAGCGGGACAGCCAGCGGCAGTCGTGCATGCCGAAGTCGGTGCCGAACACCTGGCGGCTGAGCCGGCGGACCTCGTCCAGCTCCAGCGGCACGTCCTCCGGCGCGTCGTACTCCCGGCTCCAGCCGATGACCCGGTGGTGGCCGTCGCCGAACGGGGCCAGGATCGCGAAGGCCTCCGCGGTGCCGTTGGCGGTGAACGACTGCCGCCGTGGTGGTCCGGCGAGCCGGACGTCGGCCAGCACCATGGAGGTGACCGCGGACTCGCCCGGGAAGGGCATGTCCAGGGAGTGCCGGACCGTGCTGTGGTGACCGTCCGTGCCCACCGCGTAGCGGGCGTGCACGGTGCTTTCGCCCCCGGGGGTCCGCACCCGCAGGGCGACGCCGTCGTCGTCCTGGCTCAGGTCCAGGAACTCGGTCTCGTGACGGAAGCCGGCCCCGGCCCGCTCGGCGCGCCGCTGCAGCACCCGCTCGGTCTCGTACTGCGGGGTGATCAGCACGAACGGGAAGCGGCTGGGCAGCTCCCGCATGTCGATGACCAGGCCGGAGAAGACCCGTGCCCGGGAGATCCGGTTGCCGGTGGCGATCAGCTCGCCGGCCAGCCCGCCGGGGGGCGTGCTGCGGCTCATGACGTCTTCCTCCCCGCTGTCTTCCGGTGTCTTCCGGTGTCTTCCGCTGTCTCCGCTGACGGCTCCGCCGCCTGCGTTCCCGGCGGTTTTCCGGGCCGGGGGACGCGAGGGACCGGCGGAAGGTGGCGAGTACCGCTGGGGGACACGCCTACACCCCCGGGATCACGGCGGCCGGGGCGAGGTCCCGGGAACGCGCCCGGTACGCCCGGCCCGGACGGCGGCGCCGGCGGGCGCGACGTGCGCGCCGCTCTGCACCGGGCGGCGTGACCGGGGCGGGCACGGGCAGCCGCCGGGTGCGGCCGGGGTCGATGTGCGGACGGCGACGTGATCCACTTGGCGGATGGAGGTTCTCGGAGCAAGCGTCATAGCGGTGCTGGGCACCCTGCTGGGCACCACGGTCGCGCACCACTACCAGCGCAAGTCGACCAGGCTGGCGGCCGAGATCGAGCGGGCCGAACGGCTGCGGCAGGAGCGGCTGGACGCCTACGCCGCGTACGGCGGGGCGCTCATGGACTACCGGCGCGGCGTGATGGACCGCTGGTATGCCGAATGGGACAACCACCCCGAGGACGACCGGCTGTCGCTGCGCCGCAAGTCCTACGAACTGCGCACCGCCGCCCAGGAGGCCATGTTCAGGGTGGAACTCCTCACCGACAGCCAGGCCTTGGTGGACAAGGCGCGGGCGGCGCTGACGGAAGTGGAAACGATGTACGAGAAACGGGACCGCAAGGCGTTCGCCGAGCGCCGCGCGTCCTCCAAGGCCGCCATTTACGCGTTCGTCACCGCCTCCAGGTCGGCCTTGGACTCCGGCGGGACGGGCAGCCGCAGCCGGGACGGCAGTCGCTGAGCAGTGCCGTGGTGGTTCCGCACGTCAGGGCCGGCCTCGGCGGCGCGGATGTCCGGTGCGCAGGCCGGGCTTCGCCCCGGTCCGCCCGCCCGGCCCACGGCCGGCAGGGGCCGGGGTCAGGTCACGAGGAGGAAGGTGAAGTCACGGTCGGCCAGGGTGCCGTCGCTGGCGCTGGTGTAGATCTCGGCACGGCTGGTGCCGAGGGTGGCGATGTGGGCGTTGTCGGCCATCCACCAGTTGCTGCCCCAGATGCTGACCGCTCCGCTGGGCACATCGGGGAAGGCCGGGTCGTACTCGATGACGTACCTGCCCGGGCCCGGTTTCGAGACGGTGAAGTTGCCGCTGCCGGCGGCGACGGAGCCGTCGGCGCGGACGGTGCCGCGCACCAGCAGCAGCGCCCCCGGTCCGGGGCCGTCACCGTTGCCGGGTACGCGCCGCAGATGCAGCGCGGTGCCGTAGTAGGCGTCCAGCCAGATGCGGCGGTCCTCGCCCTCGCCGTCCAGGGCCGGGCTCTCGAAGACCTGCGCACTGCCGCTCCCGGGGTTGACGGTCACGCGGGCGTGTTCCAGGCACCACGCCGGGCCGGAGCCGGTGGGGTCCAGGCGCAGGTAGGCGGGGAAGCGGTCCAGGTCCGCGGTGTCCAGGGCCGGGCTGCGGGGGTCGTTGAAGCCGGCGTCGAAGACATCCGCGCCCTCGCCGAGGGTGAAGGTCTCCTGCGCGCCGCGGGCGAAGCCGGACGCGCTCTTGCGCAGCCGGAACTCCCGGCCGGCCAGGCCGAGATAGACGCGGCCCTCGGTTTCGGCTCCGCGGACGTCGGCGGTGTGGATCCGGACGGTGACGGTGGTGATGGCTGCCATGGAGGACTCCCGCTCTGCCGGTCTGCGGTGGTGCGCAGGTGTTCTTCCCGCACCGCCGCAGCGGCAGTTCACTCACACGGGTGTCACCGGAATCCGTGCGGGGCCCGCGCCGCGCCCGGTGTCCTTGCCCCGTACCGCCCGCCGCGCACCCGGGCTCACGCCGCAGCAGCCGCGCCCGTCCGCACGCCGGGCGGCGTGCGCGTTCCCCAGCCGTAGCGGTCTCTCAGATGACGCCACCAGTGGGTGGAGCTCTGGTCCCGGCCGTCGTTGCGGAAGCCGTAGCGGCGCTGCCGTACGTCTCCTCCCGGTGCTTCCAGACCTCGTCGAGGGCGGTCACGAGATGTGCGGGCGGGTTCCCGTCGGCACCGGGCGGGACGAAGGCGGGGCCGGAGGCGCTGCGGCGCTGCGGCGCCTCGCGGGCGTGGCGGGGTCAGTGCCGGTCGCCGCTTCCCGTGCCGTGCGGACCGGATTCCGTGGCGGTGTGCCGCAGGAGAGCGGGCACGAGGAGATCCCACGCGGCCGGCGGCGGCGCCTGATGGCCGAATCCGTCGAGCATCAGCAGCCGTGCGTCCGGGATCTCGCGGACCAGCGCCTGCGCGTGGCCGGGCGGGAAGAGCGGGTCCTCGCTGCCGTGGACGACCAGCGTCGGCGCGGCCACCTCGGCCAGGCTGCGGGACGCACCGCCCTCGCCCTCCGCGATGCTCCAGTGGTTCTTCACGCTCGACTCCGGGCCGGCCGTCCGGCCGACGGCCCGGCGGGCCACCGCGCGGACCCAGGGCTCGTCGAAGGAATCCGGGCCGGCGTACGGCCGCTCCTGCTCCACGAGGTATTCCACGACGGCATCGCGGTCGCTCCAGTCGGGCTCCGGCGCCGGGGCGTCGAACACCGCCCCGAGCCGGTCCGCCACCGGCGGGAGGCCGGTCCCCGGGGCGACCGGGAACGCGGGGCTGGCCGACATCAGGGTCAGCGTGGCCACCCGGTCCGCGTGCTCGACCGCGAGGTGCTGGGCGATGCCGCCGCCCATCGACAGCCCCACCACGTGCGCCCGGCCGCCGGCCAGTGCCTCGATCAGTCCGGCCGCGTCGCCGGTCAGGTCGGAGCCGGTGTAGGCGGGCTCCCCCGGCGGCCAGCCGGCCGAGCGACCGGTGTCGCGGTGGTCGTACCGGATGACGAACCGGCCGCCGGCGGCCAGCCGCCGGCAGAACTCGGCGTCCCACCAGTCCATCGAGCATGCGCCCCCGGCGATGAGCAGCACCGCGGGCGCGCGCGCATCGCCGAAGGACTCCGTGCACAGCTCCACACCGCCGACGCGCACCATCGCCTCACCCATGGCGCCACCCTAGGAGAGGCCACCGACAATGCCCGGGAACCGGGACGCCACGGAACAAACCGCCCCGGGGGTTCCTCCCCGGCCTCCCGCAGGCGCTGCCGGGCCTGCCCCGCGGCCGGGTGCCGGCGGAGAAGCCCGCCGGCGGGGAAAGCGGCTCGGTGAGGCGGCCCGGCACCCGCTCCCCGACGGCCGCCGGCGGCGGTGTGCCCGCCGCGGATGCGGCCGGACGGCGCGGTGACGGCGCGGTGACAGGACGGGCCGGGGAATCAGGAGACGGGAGCGCCGAACCACCGGGGCACCGTGGCGAGCAGGTCCTGCTGATCCTCACCGACCCATGCCACGTGACCGTCCGGCCGCAGCAGCACCGCGGGGACGTCGAGTTCCTCGGCGGGGTCGGCGACATGGTCGATCCGGTCCGCCCAGCCCGCCACCGTGAGCCGGCCGGTCCGGTCGACCAGCAGCCCGCGGCCGCGGTGCATCAGCTCGTAGAGGCGCCCCCGCTTCAGCCCGATGTCCGGCATCCGCCGGCCGAGCAGTGCGTGGCCCGCGCCGATGTCGTAGCGGACCGCGATCGCCGAGATCTTCTCGATCAGGTACCGGTTCACCTCCTCGAAGTCCATCAGTTCCGACACCAGCCGGCGCACCGCCCGGGGGCCCGGATCCGGGGACAGCAGCTCCAGCTGCGCGCGGGTGGTGACGAGAACGTCCGCGGCCACCGGGCGCCGTTCGGTGTGGTAGCTGTCCAGCAGTCCCTCCGGTGCCCAGCCGCCCACCTCGGCAGCCAGTTTCCAGCCGAGGTTGAACGCGTCCTGGATGCCGAGGTTGAGCCCCTGGCCGCCGGTCGGCGGGTGGATGTGCGCCGCGTCGCCCGCCAGCAGCACGCGGCCGGCACGGTAGCGCTCGGCAAGGCGGGTGGCGTCGCCGAAGCGGGAGAGCCAGCGCGGCGAGTGCACGCCGAAGTCGGTGCCGGCGAACGCCCGCAGCCGCTGCCGGAACTCCTCCAGGGACGGCGGGACGGTGCGGTCCGGGGCCACCCCCTCGGCGGGCACGACCAGGCGGTACAGCCCGCCCCCGAGGGGGATGGCGCCGAACCGGAACTGGGTCCTGCGGACTTCGGCCACCACGGCGGCCAGTTCCTCGGGCGGCACGGCCACCTCCATCTCGCCCAGCAGCGTCTCCACCCTGGTGGGCTCACCGGGGAAGCCGACGCCGAGCAGCTTGCGGACCGTGCTGCGTCCGCCGTCGCAGCCGACGAGGTAGCGCGAGCGCAGCCGGGTGCCGTCGGCCAGCTCGGCGGTCACCCCGTCCGCGTCCTGGGCCAGCCCGACCAGTTCGCAGCCGCGCCTGAGCTCGGCGCCGAGCGCGGTGGCGTGCTCGGTCAGCAGGTGCTCGGTGATGCTCTGCGGGATGGCCAGGACGTACGCGTGTGCGGTGTCCAGCCGGTCGGGCCACGGCTTGTCGATGCCGGCGAAGAAGCCGCCGACCGCGTACTGCCTGCCGCGTGCGAGGAACCGCTCCAGCAGACCGCGCTGGGCCATCACCTCGATGCTGCGGACATGCAGCCCGAGCGCGCGGGACAGCCCGGACGGCGCCGTCTCCTTCTCCAGCACGAGCACGCGCACGCCGTGCAGCCGAAGCTCTCCGGCCAGCATCAGGCCGGTCGGTCCGCCGCCGGCGACGATCACGTCCATCATCAGGACCCCCCATGGGAAGACAAGGTTGCATGCCGGCCGCCCGCTGCTGACGGCGCGGTGCGGCGCGGAGCGGTGCCCGTACCGCCGCGCGGCCGCGTCGGCGGCTCCGCGTTCGACGGGAACCCGTGCACCGACACGTACGCACGTACTTCGCGAACCGTCGCTTTCCGCAGGTTCCGGCTCAGGCCGGAGATTCTGCGGCACGACCCGGGTCTTGCCGCAAGGCCCCCGGTGCGCTATAGGTTGAAAGTGGCGAGGAGTTGATGAGCTCCTTGCCTTTCTTCTGTGCGNTGGCGAGGAGTTGATGAGCTCCTTGCCTTTCTTCTGTGCGCCCGGGCCCCGGATCGCTCCGGGCGCCGCCCGTCCTCGCGTCCGGTGCCCGAGCCGCGATCACGGCACCCGGCCCCCGCGTGCACGAAGTCCTGGACTCCGCCGCCGAGGTCTCCTCCGCCACCGCCCTCGCCCGGCGGTTCTCCGCCCGGGACCACGTGGTGCGGGCGGCGCGGGAGCAGGCCACGCTGCGGATCATCGCGGTCTCGTTCTTCGCGCCGGCCGCCGATGGGACCTTCGACGCGGTGCGCGCGCCGGCCGGGCCGTGCCATCGTGGTGCCATGGCCATCGACGTTCGCCCGGCCTCGGAGTTCGAGGACGTCCGCAAGGTGCTCGGCCCCAGGTCGCCCGGGGCCGACGTCTGCTGGTGCCTCAGCTACCGGATTCCCTCCGGGCTCAACAAGGAACTCCGCGGTCCGGCCCGCGGCGAGTACGTCGCCGGGCTCTGCCGGGCCGAGCCGGCTCCGGGAGTTCTCGCCTACGACGAGGACGAGCCGGTGGGCTGGGCCGCCGTGGCACCGCGTGCGGAGACCTCGTTCGCCCGCAGCCGGAAGATCCCGCACGTCGACGACCTGCCGGTCTGGTCGCTGTGGTGCATCCGGGTACGCCCCGGTCACCGGAAGAAGGGCATCTCGCACGCCCTCATCGCCGGCGCGGTCCGCTTCGCCCGTGCCCACGGCGCGCCGGCCGTCGAGGCCTACCCGCTGGACAGCGGCGACGCCCGGGTCGACCTGACGATGGCGTACCCCGGGCTCCGGAAGAACTTCGAGCGCGCCGGGTTCACCCGGGCCGCCGCCACCGCCTCGGTGCTGGCCGGCCATCCCCGCGTGCTGATGCGGCTCGACCTGCGCTGACGGCCGGCGGCCGGCGCTCCGGCCGGCCAGACCGGTCAGGAATGGAGAAGCACGGCCCCCGGGGCCGTGGCTAGCGTGACGGCCATGGACATCACGATTCACGCGGCCTTCCTCCCGCACGAGGGTCCCGAGACCGCCCCGGCCCGCTGCCGCGACACCCTCGGTTCCGGGACCCGCAACGGCGTGGGGCACGGCACGATGCGCTGGATCACGGCCGGCCCCGCCGGCCGCCCCGGCACGTCCGTCCAGCAGCTGCGCTGAGCCGTCCGCCTGTCCGGCCGGGTCCGGCGGTGCCGGCCCGGCCGGCACCGCCGATCAGGCAGACAGTGAGACCGTCGCGCCATGACCCGGCGACGGGAACAGACCAGACATACCGCTCGGAGCCGGGCGGACCGCGCCGGGCGGACCGCCCGAGAGAGGGAGAACCACAGCATGGCCACGAGGACGGACCCGCAGCCGCCCGCACCGCACGTTGCCGACAGCCACGATGTGATCCGCGTGCACGGCGCGCGCGAGAACAACCTCAAGGACGTCAGCGTCGAGATCCCCAAGCGCCGGCTGACGGTGTTCACCGGCGTCTCCGGCTCGGGAAAGAGCTCGCTGGTGTTCGGCACCATCGCCGCGGAGTCGCAGCGGCTGATCAACGAGACCTACAGCGCCTTCGTGCAGGGCTTCATGCCGACGCTGGCACGGCCCGAGGTCGACGTCCTGGACGGGCTGACCACCGCGATCATCGTCGACCAGGAGCGGATGGGTGCCGACCCCCGCTCCACGGTCGGCACCGCCACCGATGCCAACGCCATGCTGCGCATTCTGTTCAGCCGGCTCGGGCAGCCGCACATCGGCTCGCCCGGCGCGTTCTCCTTCAACGTCCCCTCGGTCCGGGCGAGCGGTGCGATCACCGTCGAACGCGGTGACAGCAAGGCCGTGCGGCAGTCCTTCACCCGCATCGGCGGCATGTGCCCGCGGTGCGAGGGCCGCGGCACGGTCTCCGACATCGACCTCACCCAGCTGTACGACGCCTCCAAGTCGCTGGCCGAGGGGGCGATCACCGTGCCCGGCTACAAGGCGGACGGCTGGTCGGTGCGGATCTTCACCGAGTCCGGCTTCCTCGACCCGGACAAGCCGGTCCGCGACTACACCGAGGCCGAGCTGCACGACTTCCTGCACCGCGAGCCGACCAAGGTGAAGGTCAGCGGCGTCAACCTCACCTACGAGGGGCTGGTCCCGCGGGTGCGGAAATCGCTCCTCGCCAAGGACCGGGAGGCGATGCAGCCGCACATCCGGGCGTTCGTGGACCGGGCGGTCACCTTCACGGCCTGCCCCGACTGCGACGGCACCCGGCTCAGCGAGGCGGCCCGGTCGTCGCGGATCCGGGGCATCAGCATCGCCGACGCCTGCGCGATGCAGATCAGCGACCTGGCCGCGTGGGTCCGCGGGCTGGAGGAGCCCGCCCCGGGCGCGTCCGAGCCGGAATTCCCCATGGTCGCGCCGCTGCTCGCCGCGCTGCGGCAGACACTGGACTCCTTCGTGGAGATCGGGCTGGGCTACCTCTCCCTCGACCGGCCCTCGGGCACCCTGTCGGGCGGCGAGGCCCAGCGCACCAAGATGATCCGCCACCTCGGCTCCTCGCTCACCGATGTCACCTACGTCTTCGACGAGCCGACCATCGGCCTGCACCCCCATGACATCCAGCGGATGAACACCCTGCTGCTGCAGCTGCGGGACAAGGGCAACACGGTGCTGGTCGTGGAGCACAAGCCGGAGACCATCGCGATCGCCGACCACGTCGTGGACCTCGGGCCCGGTGCCGGCACGGCGGGCGGCACGGTCTGTTTCGAGGGCACCGTCGAGGGGCTGCGCGGCAGCGGCACCGTCACCGGCCGCCATCTGGACGACCGGGCCGCCCTCAAGGAGAAGGTGCGGACGCCCACCGGGGCGCTGGAGATCCGCGGTGCGTCGGCGAACAACCTGCGCGCTGTCGATGTCGACATCCCGCTCGGGGTGCTGGTCGTCGTCACCGGCGTCGCCGGGTCGGGCAAGAGCTCGCTGGTGCACGGGTCGGTCCCGGCCGGCGCGGGTGTGGTGTCGGTCGGCCAGGGCGCCATCCGCGGCTCGCGGCGGAGCAACCCGGCGACGTACACCGGGCTGCTGGACCCGATCCGCAAGGCGTTCGCGAAGGCCAACGGCGTGAAGCCGTCGCTGTTCAGCGCCAACTCCGAGGGCGCCTGCCCCAACTGCAACGGCGCCGGTGTCGTCTACACCGATCTGGGGATGATGGCCGGAGTGGCCACCACCTGCGAGGAGTGCGAGGGGAAGCGGTTCGAGGCATCGGTGCTGGAACACCGCCTCGGCGGCCGCGACATCAGCGAGGTGCTGGCGATGCCGGTGGCCGAGGCCGCGGAGTTCTTCGGCACCGGTGAGGCGCGCACCCCGGCCGCGCGCACCATCCTGGGGCGGCTCGCCGATGTCGGGCTCGGCTACCTCACCCTCGGCCAGCCGCTGACCACGCTGTCCGGCGGCGAGCGGCAGCGGCTCAAGCTGGCCACCCACATGGGCGAGAAGGGCGGCGTCTACGTCCTGGACGAGCCGACCACCGGCCTCCACCTCGCCGACATCGAGCAGCTCCTCGGGCTGCTCGACCGGCTCGTCGACTCCGGCAAGTCGGTCATCGTCATCGAGCACCACCAGGCGGTCATGGCGCACGCCGACTGGATCATCGACCTCGGCCCGGGTGCCGGGCACGACGGCGGCCGGATCGTCTTCGAGGGGACCCCGGCCGATCTCGTCGCCGGCCGCTCCACCCTCACCGGCGAGCACCTCGCGGCCTACGTCGGCGGCTGACCGCGGCGGCCCCGGCGGCGGAGCCGGGGCGGCTGTGCCGCCCCGGGGGCCGCCGGGTGCCGGGCTCTCGCCCCTGCGGGGACCGCACCGCACGGCGGCCCCCCGCAGGGTTGCTCAGCGGTGGAGCGCCGCGACGGCGGTCAGGTCGTCGTCGCCGTGCCCGACGGCGCCGGCCCGCTCATACCCGGCCAGGGCGGCGCGGGTCAGCGGCGCATCGCCGCCGAGTTCCCCGGCGAGCGCGGTGAGGTAGCCCAGGTCCTTCGCGGCCAGCCGCACCGGGAAGCGCGGCGCGAAGTCCCCCGCGGTCATGGCGTCCGCCGCGCGGGCGGCGGCCGGGCTGGTCACCGGCAGACCGGTGAGGACGCGGACCGTTTCGGCGGGATCGAGGCCCGCACGGCGGGCGATGCCGAGCAGTTCCGCCATGGCGGCGACCTGGGTGCCCAGGGACGCGTTCACGATCAGCTTCAGGACGGCGGCGGTGCCGTGGTCACCGACGTGGTGGATGCCTGCCGCGCTGTTCTCCAGCACACCGCGCGCGTCGGCGAGGACGCCGGCCGGGCCGCCGACGAGGTGGACCAGCGCCCGTGCCTCGGCCTGAGGGCGGGACCCGACCATCGGCGCCTCCAGGAATCTGATGCCGCGCCGGCCGGCCGCCGCGGCCAGCCTCCGGATCCAGCCCGGGGACAGCGTGCCGGCCTCGATGGCCAGGGTGCCGGGCGCCGCGCCGGCCAGTACCCCGGTGCCGCGGTCGAGCCACACGGACTCGGAGGCCCTGTCGTCGGAGACCACCACGAGCACGACATCGGCCCGGGCAGCGGCCTCCGCGGGGCAGGGCGCCGCGGACGCTCCCGCGGCGGCCAGCTCCCGCACCGGTTCCGGCGACCTGTTCGCCACCACGACCGGATAGCCGCCGGCGCACAGGTTGCGTGCCAGACGCGCCCCCATCGCACCGAGCCCGATCACGGCGACGCGGGGCAGCCGCCCGCTCACCGGCCTTCTCCGGAGAACGCCCGCTCGAACCCCTTGGGATCGGTCCACCACAGCGCCGACATCTTCTCGGAGGTGGGATCCGGGAAGATGTCGGTGCGGCCGGCCGCGACGCCCTCCGCGATCGCCTCCGCGACCAGGCGCGGCGCGGTCTTGGGCACGTCGTCGAACCCGGCGAGCATGTCGGTGTCCATCCCGCCGGGATACACGCCGTGCACGGCGATGCCGCGGGCGCCCAGCCCCGGGCGGATGGACTGGGTGAAGGAGTGCAGCGCCGCCTTGGAGGCGGCGTAGCCGGCCATCGGCGGCGTGCCGGCCAGGGCGAGCAGCGAGAGCACGTTGACCACGGCGCCGCCGCCGGCGCCCTCGATGACCGGGGCGAAGGCACGGATGAGGTCGACGGTGCCGGTGTAGTTGGTGGCCATCTCACCGGCGAGCTCGTCGCGGCCGGCGGTGAACGGGTCGGCGAAGCGGGCCGTGCCCGCGTTGTTCACCAGCAGGGTGACGTCCGGGGCCTGGGCGACGGCGGCGGTGATGTCCTCGGGCGAGGTCAGGTCGAGCCGGACGGGGACCACCCGCTCGTGCAGTCCGGTCAGGGAGGCGGTGTCGCGCGCCGCCGCGTAGACCCGCCGCGCGCCGCGCGCCAGCAGGGTGCCGGCCAGGGCGCGGCCCAGACCGCGGTTCGCGCCGGTCACCAGGGCGACCGAGTTGTTGATGTCCATGCCCGGAACGCTAGAGAGACCGGCTGTTATCCGTCCAATAGGAAATCGGGCTCCTGTGATTTGCCGTTTCTCTCAGTGCCGAGTCCCAGGACGATCTCGCGCAGCAGCGCCGCGCCCGGGTGGCCGCTGCCCGCCACCCTGACCGGGCCGGTCACCAGGTGCGGCGCGGCACCGCGGAGCGGCCGGAACACCACCCCGGAACGGGTCAGACTGCGCGCGACGGACCGCGCCACGAACGCCACGCCCGTCCCCGCGGCGACCAGGGCCAGAATCGTCTGCAGCCCGGTGGCCTCATGGGCCACCCGGGGCGCGAAGCCGGCCGTCACGCAGGCGTCGGTGTACCGGTCATAGGTCTGCGGCTCCAGATCGCGCGGGAACAGCACGAACGCCTCCTGCGCCAGATCGGACAGCGCGACCGTCTCCCCGGCCGCCAGCCGGTGACCGGCCGGCAGGGCGATGCCCACGGGGTCTTCGAGCACCGGAGTGGCCTCCAGCCCGCTGCGCGGGTCCACCGGCAGGTGCACCAGGCCCAGATCCAGCTGCCCCTGCTGCAACAGCCTCACCTGCTCGGCGCTCTTGCGCTCCTCGACCCGCACCTGCAGCTCCGGGTAGCGCACCCGCGCCTCCCGCAGGACCGCGGGCAGCAGGCTGTACAGCGCGGTGCCCACGAACCCGACACGGACCGTGGCCAGTTCGCCCCGTGCCACGCGCCCGCCGTCGTCCACCACCCGGTGCGCCTCCCCCAGCAGCCGGCGGGCGCCGGCGAGCAGCACCTCGCCCGCGGGCGTCAGCCGCACCCCGCGGCGGTTGCGCGCGAGCACCTGGTATCCCAGGGCGTCCTCCAGCGCCCTGACCCGGTAGCTCAGGCCCGGCTGGCTCAGATGCAGCCGGGCCGCGGCCCGGCCGAAATGCAGTTCCTCGGCCACCACGGCGAACAGCCGCAGATCCCCGAGGTCGACCGCGGGCCTTCCGTTGTCTGCTCCCGGCATCCTTGCCGGACCTCCTGTCCTCTCCCCGGCGGCCCGGCACCCCGGCGGTGACCGGCCGCTCCGCCCGGACGGCCACGGCATCCGGCGACGCCGCCCCGCCGGCAGCGGGGCCGGGTCTCAGCGGCCGGGGCCGGACGCGGCGGACGGTGTCCGCTCCCCGGCGCGGTCGGTGATCCAGTGGGCGGCGAAGCGGTCGACGAGCTCCGCCCCGGACAGCTCCGCGCCGAACCGCTCCCGCGGGGCCGGCGGCGGGCCCTCGGCCAGGGCGGCCCGCTGACGCCGCGTCATCCGGATCACGCAGACCAGGCCGACCAGTGCCCAGCACAGCAGCAGGACGGAGGAGGCCAGCAGAGGGGGCACGGCACCCTCCAGTTCGGCCACGGCCGGGGGTTCCTGGCGGGCAAGCCGGCCCAGCGCCTGCCCCTCCTGCTCCCACCATTGCCACCAGCCGGACACACCCGTCGCCACGCCCGCCGCCCACAGCACCGCCCACAGCGCGAGGAGCCGTCCGCGGTCCGCCCGGCCGGCGGCGCCGCGCGGCGCCGAGGCCCGCCACACGCCGCGCAGGGTCAGCATCGGCATGGCCAGGCGGGCGGCGGGCAGCAGGGAGAGCGGCAGCCGGCGGGGGTAGCCGTCGTGCACCCGGCCTGGCGAGAGGAGCTCCGCGAGGCGCCGGGTGCTCCCCGTCCAGGCCAGGCAGAGGGCCAGCGCGGCGACCAGGAGCAGCAGCAGCGGCCAGGCGGTGTCCCGGACCGCGTCCATCACCGCCGCGTCCTGTGCCAGCACGGCCTCCCGGGCACGGTCGGTCTCCTCGCGCAGGGCCAGGTACTCCTCGACCGGCATGCCGGCGGTGTCCGCCGGCATCCCGGGCAGCACGGGCTGCGACGCCGCCTGCTCCAGGGCCCGCCGCAGCGCCAGCAGCGCCGGCAGGACCGCTGCCGCGCAGGCGGCGAGCAGTACGGACAGGACCGCGGCCAGGCGCGCGGCGGTGCGTCCGTCACCATGGCGGCGGCAGCCTGCGCAGGTGCCGCGGGCGGCGTCGGCCGGTTCCGTACGGCAGTACCAGCAGACCGTTGTCCCGTTCATCGGCGCCTCCCCCGTGAGTGGCCAGTGCGGTGGCTCCCACGGTATCCCGTGCCCGTCCCGGGCGGTATGCCCTTTCCGGCCGGGCGGGGCGGCCGGGCGGGCGGGGCCGCCGGCGGTGAGCTGACGGAGCGTTGCTTGACAGGGCGGAGAGCCGCGGCGAGGGTTTGGGAGCGCTCCCAAGAACCGAGGTGCGGAGCGCCCGCAGGGAAGGCGTGGGGTTCGATGTCTGGTGTAGGCGGTTCCGGCCGGCCCGTGGGGTGGGGAATTCTGGCCACCGGAGGGATGGCGGCGGCGTTCACCGAGGATCTGCTGCGGGTGGAGGGCGCCCGGGTGGCGGCGGTGGGTTCCCGCACCCGGGAGTCGGCCCGGCGGTTCGCCGGGCGGTTCGGCATCGGCCGGGCGTACGGCAGCTGGCAGGAGCTGGCACGGGATCCCGGGGTGGACGTGGTCTACGTGGCCACGCCGCACGCGGCCCACCGGGCGGCGGCGCTGGCCTGCATGGCCGAGGGGAAGGCGGTGCTGTGCGAGAAGCCGCTGGCACTCAACCTGGCCCAGGCACGGGAGCTGGTCACCGCCGCCCGGGAGCGGCGGGTGTTCCTGATGGAGGCGATGTGGACGCTGGTCCATCCGGTGATCCGCCGCCTGAAGGAGCTGGTGGACGCGGGTGCGATCGGCGAGGTGCGCTCGGTGCAGGCCGAGTTCGGGTTCGCCGTGCCGGAGGACGCCGGGCACCGGCTGTTCGATCCGGCAGCGGGCGGCGGAGCACTGCTGGACGTGGGGACCTATCCGGTGTGGTTCGCGCATCTGCTGCTGGGGGCGCCGGACGAGATCACGGCATGGTCGGACCCGGCCAAGACCGGGGTGGACCGCACCACCGGGATGCTCCTGGGGTACCGCGGCGGCGCGATGGCGGTGCTCTCCTGCTCGCTGGCGGCGCAGCAGGGCCAGCGGGCCGCGGTGCACGGCACGGAGGGCTGGATCGAGATCGGGGCGGACTTCTACCGCCCGGCCGGGCTTGTGCTGCACCGGACGGGGCGGGAGCCGGAGGCGGTGACCGGGCCGCCGCCCGAGGGCCACGGGTACGGGCACCAGGCGCGCGAGGTCATGCGCTGCCTGCGGCAGGGCCGTACCGAGTCGGAGCTGGTGCCGCTGGACGGCACCCTGGCGGTGATGGGGACGCTGGACGAGGTGCGCCGCCGCATCGGTCTGCGGTACCCGGGCGAGTAGCCGGCCGGCCGCGGTTTTGCGCGCGGACCCGGGGGGATTCGGGCGGTATGTCGTCACTGACTGAATCTCTGCGCGGCGCGGCCGCCGAATCCTTCCGCGGCGCGGCCGGGGTGCTGCGCGCGGTCGCGCCCGATCCGGACCGCCCGGGACGGGTGATGGCCACGGTGGACGGGCTGGAGCACGCGCGCGCGATGGATCCCGTACTGGACGGCCTGCGCCGCGGTGTGCGGGCGCTGCCGCTGGGCGGCGCCCGGGACGCGCTGCACGGACGCTGGCTGGGGCATCCGCTGCATCCGGCGCTGGTACAGGTCCCGCTGGGTGCCTGGTCCTCGGCCGCGGTGCTGGACCTGCTGCCCGGGAAGCGGCGGTCGGCCGGGACGCTGGTGGCGCTCGGCCTGGCCGGGGCGGCGCCGTCGGCGGTCGCGGGCTGGGTGGACTGGGCGGAGCTGCCCGCACCGCACCGGAGAGTGGGGGCCGTCCATGCCGCCGCCAATGCCACGGCGGTGATCTGCTACTCGATGTCGCTGGCGGCCCGGCTGCGGGGCCGGGGCATCCGGGGCCGGCTGTGGGGTTTCGCGGGCCTGGCCGCGGTCGGCGCCGGCGGCGCGCTCGGCGGGCACCTGGCCTACCGGCAGGGCGCCGCGGTCAATCATGCCGAGGCGGTGTCCCGGGTGGCCGGGAGCGGCTGGCAGGAGCTGGGCGCGGTGGCGGACTTCCCGGTCGGGCAGGCGGTCCGGCGCCGGGTCGGCGAGGTGCCGGTGATGGTGGTGCGGGAGACCGGCGGGCAGATCCGGGTGCTGGCCGACCGGTGCAGCCACATGGCCGGACCGCTGTCCGAGGGCGAACTGTCCGGCGGATGCGTGCGGTGTCCCTGGCACGGCAGCGTGTTCCGGCTGGCGGACGGCTGGAACGTGTCGGGTCCGGCGACGGCTCCGCAGCCGGTGTTCGACACGCGGGTGGCCGACGGGCGGCTTCAGGCCCGGGCACGGCAGGCGCCGCATGACCGGGTGACCGGGTGACCGGGTGACCGCATCACCGCATAACCGCACGGGGACCGGTTACCCGGAGCGGCGTGGCCGGCCCCGGCCGGGACCGGGGCGGCCGGACAACCGAACCGAGGAGGTGACTGCGGTGAAGGTGGCATTTCTGGTGGCGCCGGAGGGCGTGGAGCAGGTCGAGCTGACCAGCCCCTGGCAGGCGGTGCAGGACGCGGGCGGGACCCCGCGGCTGGTGTCCACCCGCGGCGGGCAGGTACAGGCGTTCAACCATCTGGACCGGGCGGACACGTTCCCGGTGGACCAGACGGTCGCCGAGGCCACGGCCGGCGAGTACGACGCGCTGGTGCTGCCCGGCGGGGTGGCCAATCCGGACTTCCTGCGCACGGACCGGGGCGCGGTGGACTTCGTGCGGGAGATGTGCCGCGCGGGCCGGCCGGTGGCGGTGATCTGCCACGGGCCGTGGACGCTGGTGGAGGCCGACGTGGTGCGCGGACGCACCCTGACGTCGTGGCCCAGTCTGCAGACCGACATCCGCAACGCCGGCGGGAACTGGGTCGACCAGGAGGTCGCACTCTGCCGGGAGGGGCCTGCGGTGTTCGTCAGCAGCCGGAAGCCGGCGGATCTGCCGGCCTTCAACCGGGCGATGCTGGAGCAGTTCTCCCGGGTGGCCGCCTGAGTCCGGCCGCCCTGGCCCGGCCGGCGTTCAGCCGGAGCGCGTGGCACGCAGCAGGGCGGCGCACAGGGTCAGGCCGGGGCCGAAGGCCAGGGCGACCACGGGTGCGCCGTCCGGCAGTGCGCCGCCCGCCAGCAGGTCGCGGAGGACGAGCAGCACGGTCGGCGAGGAGCAGTTGCCGTGCTCGCGCAGCACGGTGCGGGAGGGGGCCAGTGCCGCGGGGGGCAGGCCGAGTTCGTCCTGGACGGTGTCCAGGATCAGCGGGCCGCCGGGGTGGACGGCCCAGCCGGCCACGTCCGCCGGCTTCAGCCGGTGGCGGGTGAGCAGCTCCTCGGTGACCGGACGCACATGCTTGGCGAGGATGTCCGGAACCTCGGGCGACAGGCCCATGCGGAAACCGAGGTCGGTGATCCGCCAGGTCATCAGCGCACTGGTGGCGGGGTCGGTGTGGGCGGCCAGGTCCACCAGTTCCAGGGCCCGCCGGCCGGGCGGCGGCTGTGCCGGGCCGGGGCCGGCGGGTTCCAGGACGACGGCCGCGGCGGCGTCCCCGAACAGGGCGTGCACCACGACCTGCTGGGGGTCGTCGGTGGGCGGCTGCAGGTGCAGCGAGGGAAGTTCCAGGCACAGCACCACGGCCGGCCGCCGGCGGGCGGTGACGAAGTCGGCGGCGCTGCCCAGGGCGGGCAGCGCCGCGTAGCAGCCCATGTGGCCGACGAGCAGGCGGCGGGCGTCGGCGGGCAGGCCGAGCGAGCCGGCCAGCCGGATGTCCAGGCCGGGGGTGTCGTAGCCGGTGCAGGAGGCGACGGTGAGCAGGCCGATCTCGTCGGCGGCCCGGCCGGCCGCGCGCAGGGCCGCGGCCACGGCGCGGTGGCCCAGTTCCGGGGCCTCCCGGGCGTAGCGGAGCATCCGGTCGGCGGTGGACCAGTGGGTGGCCGGTTCGGTGAGCGGGCTGACCGCGGTGTGCCGGCGCCGCACGCCGGTGTTGTGGAAGACCCGGCGGGCGATGCGGCTGCCGCCGAAGTGGTGGCGGAAGAAGCCGTCCCACAGGGCGTCCTGGTGCACCGGCGGGGGCAGGGCGGTGCCGACCCCGGTGAGGACGGCGGTCACCATCGGGGGGCCTCCCCGTCGTGTTCGGGGTCGCCGCCCAGGGCGGCGATGCCGAGCCAGTCGGCGCACACGTCGGAGGTGGCGGGCTGGAGGGCGCCGCAGCGGGCGTCGCGGTAGAGGCGCTCCAGGGGGTGACCGCGCCGGGTGGCGGAGGCTCCGGCGGCCTCCAGGGCCGAGGAGGCCACGGCGGCGGCGGTGTCGCCGGCGGTGAGCTTGGCGCGCCAGACCCAGCGGTTGGTTGCGGGTTCGCCGGGCTGTTCGGTGACCCGCCGGGCGGCTTCGTCGACGGTCAGCCGGGCCGCGGCGACCGCGGCGTCGGCGCGGCCGAGGCGGGCCCGCACCGCGGGGAGGGTGTGCAGCCCTCGTTCGCGCAGATGGGCGGCGGCGGTGTCGAGGGCGGCGCGGGCGACGCCGGCATAGACGGCGGCGTAGGAGGCGACCAGCCACTGGGGCATGACCTGGGCCATGGGCAGGGCGATTCCCTCGATGCCGCCGAGCAGGGCCTCGGCCGGGACCTCGGTGTCCAGGTGCAGGTCGTGGCTGCCGGTGGCGCGCATGCCGAGGGAGTCCCAGACCGGGTCGACGCGCACCCCGTCGCCCGCGGGGACGAGGAAGTACGACACGCGGGGTTCGTCGGCGGTGCGGTCGCGGGCGGCGACGAGGTAGGCGTCGGCGTGGCCGGCGCCGGAGACGAAGCTCTTGGTGCCGGTGATGCGGTAGCCGTGCTCGGTGCGGCGGTAGGCGGTGGTGAGACGGGAGAGCCGGGAGCCGGCGCCGCGTTCGCTCATGGCGACGGCGTACAGGGCGCCCTCGGCGGCCCGCCGCAGCATCCGGTCGCGGGCGCTGAAGAAGCTGTCGGGGGCGCCGAGCTCGCGGGCGAGGTCGTCGGGGGTGTGGGCGAGCGCCCCGGTGACGGAGGCGTGCATGTTGTAGATCAGCGCGGTGGCGCCGGCACCGGCGGCGAGTTCGGCGGCCACGGCGGTGTAGTCGGCGAAGCCGGCGCCGGTGCCGCCGAGGCGGGTGGGCACCAGCAGGCCGAGCAGTCCGGCGGCGCGCAGGTCGGCGAAGTCGGCGGCGGGGAAGGTGCCGGCGGTGTCGTGCCCAGCGGCGCGGGCGGCCAGGCGGGGGGCGAGGTCCCGGGCGCGGGCCAGGGC